>JAURGG010000060.1:287-6647 GCA_030833905.1 Schleiferiaceae bacterium | reverse complement strand
TTGCCATTTGCGCAATGATTCTGCCTGGAATTTCGGGGTCGTTCATCCTTGTGCTGCTGGGCGCCTACGAGCCAGTTCTTGAATCCATTCACGAACGCGACTTGGCTACGATCACCATATTCGGAACCGGTGCCATCCTCGGACTTCTGACCTTTGGTCGCCTACTTCGTTGGCTGTTTCAGCGGTTTGAGCGCGTCACAATTGCATTGATGACCGGTTTTATTGCGGGTTCACTCACCAAGGTTTGGCCGTTTCGCGGAACCCGCGGGGGCTGGGAACTCCCCATTTCTCCCAGCGCATGGCAGCTTGAAACGGGCCTGGACATTCCGTGGCTCGGGGTCTTTACCGCCGTCGCCCTCGGCGCAGCACTTGTCCTTGGCTTAGACTCTTGGGCGCAATCGCGGCAGCCCAAATCCTAAGAATGCTTCGGTTTGGACTCTTACGGGCCGCAGGGCCACCCTCGAGGTCTCCGGAACTCTACCGGACCCTTTGGGCCGGTCACTCTTTGGAGTCTAAATTGAGCTACGCGCCCCTGGACCTTGAACCGCGCGCAGACTGGACGAAGTGGCTGCACGAGGCACATTTGGCGGGCTGGAGTGGGTTCAACGCCACGATTCCGCACAAAATCGACGTATTTAATTCGGTACCCGACCGCACTGCCCCCGCGCAGGCCATCGGTGCCACCAACTGCCTCGTTCGCACCCCTTTGGGCTGGCAGTGCCACAACACCGACGCAGACGGATTCTGGGAAGGTTGGACCAACCACTGGGATAGCTACCGGCCCCAGCACCAGCGCGCATGGATCCTCGGAAACGGTGGCGCCGCACGCGCCATCGGCTATGCCCTGTTGTCGCGTGGATTTGAAGTTGATTGCTTTGCTCGTTCGGCCCGTCCCGACTTTTTTGGGCTGGTGCAGCTACCATTTGAAGCCACCGCTGATGCTTCGCTGCCCGACGTCATCGTCAACGCTACTTCGCTTGGGCACGGAACCCAATCCCACCTCGCTCCCCCCATCACCTGGCCGAAGCTTCACGGCGCATGGGTTATTGATGCCGTGTACGGTTCTGAGCCAACGCCTTTTCAAGTTAAGGGTGCCCAAATGGGTGCGCACGTGCTCGACGGAATGCCAATGTTGCGCATGCAGGCAAAAAAAGCATGGGAATATTGGTCAGGTATGCTGAATATACCCGACTTTTGAGGCCCAATTCAACACATTAAGCCACACGTCATGGTGGAACACGACCAAAATCCCCTAGAAGGGAGTACGCCCGAAGTAGAAAACCAGCTTGAAACTGCGAACCAAGAGTCCGCAGCAGTAAGCCAGGAGCTAGAAACGAGTAACGAGGAGCCAGCAGCCAGCGAGCCAGAGGCCATCAGCGAAGAGGCCGCAGCCAACGAGCCAGCAGCCAGTGATCCAGTAGCCGAAGAGCCAGTAGCCAGTGAGCCAGTAGCCAGTGAGCCAGCAGCCAGCGAGCCAGCAGCCAGTGAGCCAGTAGCCGAAGAGCCAGCAGCCAGCAACCAGGAACCAGAAGCCGACGACCACACCGAAGACGAGCGCGAAGCGCACGAAGACCACCAGGCTGACTACAGCGAACTGAGCAACGAGGAGCTCGTGACCGAAGCTGCTCGCATCGTTAAAGAAGTTGCGATCGCTGACGCACGGGTACCGATGCTTGCCCTGCGCAACACGATCCTTCCGCGCTTAGACGAAGAGCGCCAACTCGCACTTGACAAGTTCGTTGAAGAAGGTGGCAACGCCATCGACTTCCACTACGAGCAGAAGGTTCGCGATGCATTTTACGAGAGCTACAACGAGTACAAAAAACTCCGTTCGGCATGGAAGGCCGAGCAAGAGCGTGCGCTTTCAGTGAATTTGGACCTAAAAAAGGCCATCGTCGAAGAGCTCAAGAAGCTCGCGGAGAGCGAAGATCTGCCCACGCGCAGCACCTACAACGAGTTCAAAAAAGTATTTGACCGTTGGAAGGACGTCGGACAGGTTCCGGCTGAAGATGCACGGGATTTAAACGCTACGTTCCGCTTTTTAGTCGACCGCTTTTACGACAATTTGCGCTTGAGCCAAGAGCTGCGCGAACTGGACTACAAGGTGAATAAAGAGGCCAAAGAGCTTCTGATTCGCGCCGTTCAAGAGCTTTCTGAGAAGAACTGGAGCGCTGCAGTGGGACTTGAACTTCAGCGAATCCACACGGCTTGGAAAGAAATTGGTCCGGTTTCGCTTGAGGACAAGGAGCCTTTGTGGGAGCAGTTTAAGGCGGCTTCGTCCGTTCTGCACGAGAAGCGCCGCGTAAAGTTTGAAGAGCAGAAGGTTCAAAATTCCACACGACTCGAGGCTAAAGTGGCCAAAGTGGCCGAGGCCGAAGCGCTTAAAGAGCGTGAACCGAAGAGCCACCAAGCCTGGCAAAACGTGACCGAAAAACTCAACGAGATTCGCGCCGAGCTGGGCAAGATAGGCCGCACGTTTGGCGGTCAAAGCGACGAGCTTTGGACCCGATTCAAGTCGGTCGAGCGTTGGGCGTACAAGGAGCGCAACAACTTCTACAAGGACCGCAAAAAGAATTTGAAGTCCGCGTTGGATGTCAAACTACAGATTGTCGAGAAGGCTGAAGCCCTGGCGCAGCGCACCGACTTTGGTGCCGCGGCCAAGGAGATGAAGCAGCTCCAGCAAGAATGGAAGGACTCTGGATTTGCGCCCAAAAAGGCCACCGACGAGCTCTGGGCACGCTTTCGTGCCGCTGGCAACGCCTTTTTTGATGGAATGCGTGGAGCCCAAGGCGAAGAGCGCGCTGTGCGCAACGTGGCGCACAAAAAGGCCCAGGGAATGCAGTCTGCCCGCCAGACTGTAGAACTCGCGCGCCGCAAGCTGGCCCAGATGGAAAACAACATGGGATTCTTTCAGTTTGCCAAGCCAGACAGCCCCATCGTGCAGGACGCCCTCAATAAGGTCGACCAAGCCCGACGCGAGCTTGAGGTAGCCGAAAAAGCGTTTCGAGACTACCAAAAAGCCGAGCGCGCCAAGACCGCAGAAAGCCTTGCCCCGAGCGAGGATTCAGGAACCCCAGAAGCCTAAGCCATGGAAGGCCGTCCGCACAACCACGGCGGCAAGATCCTGAGCGAGCTCGGACTGGCGGCGACGGGATCTGGAGGATTCCGACTTGAAAGCACGTTTAAGCCAACCGGCGACCAGCCCGGCGCGATCGACGCGTTGGCGCGCGGAGTCATTGAGGGTGAGCGGGCGCAAACCCTGCTCGGGGTGACCGGGTCTGGTAAAACGTTTAGCATCGCTAACGTCGTGGAGCGCATCCAGCGCCCCACTCTCGTGCTGTCGCATAACAAAACACTAGCGGCACAGCTCTACCAAGAGTTCAAATCCTTCTTTCCGAACAACGCGGTCGAGTACTTTGTCAGCTACTACGACTACTACCAGCCTGAGGCGTACATTCCATCCAGCGGAACCTACATCGAGAAGGACCTTAGCATCAACGACGAGATCGAGAAACTCCGGCTGTCGACCACCTCTGCCCTACTCAGTGGCCGCCGCGACGTACTCGTGGTTGCCTCCGTGAGTTGCTTGTACGGCATGGGTAATCCAGAAGCCTTCAAAAGCCAGCAGGTTCAGGTTGAATCTGGCCAAAAAATCAGTCGCCAAAAGTTCTTGCACAGCCTTGTACAGGCGCTTTACAGCCGGACCGAGGGCGAATTCAAGCGCGGAAACTTCAGGGTCAAGGGCGACACTGTCGATGTGTTCCCGGCCTACGGAGACATCTACTACCGAATACTTTTTTGGGGCGACGAAATCGAGCGCATCGAGCAGTGGGACCCAGTTGCCAACGAGCGGCAGGCGGCCATGGAGCGACTGCGGATTTTTCCCGCCAACCTGTTCGTGACCACTCCCGACATGCTCAACGGGGCCATCAAGCAAATTGAGCTCGACCTCGGGGCGCAGGTGGATCACTTTACTAAAATGGGGCGTCCGCTCGAGGCAAAGCGGCTTGAGGAGCGCACTGTGTTTGACTTGGAGATGATTCGCGAGCTTGGATACTGTTCGGGAATCGAAAACTACTCTCGATACCTGGACGGCCGGCAGCCCGGAACCCGTCCGTTCTGCCTGCTGGATTACTTCCCAGACGACTTTCTGATGGTAGTTGACGAGAGCCACGTCACCCTGCCTCAAGTGCGCGCCATGTACGGCGGCGACCGGAGCCGCAAAGAAAACCTCGTAGAGTACGGGTTCCGCTTGCCTGCCGCGATGGACAACCGCCCGTTGATGTTCAGCGAGTTCGAGCAACTTCAGGGACAAACCATTTACGTGTCTGCCACGCCTGCCGACTACGAGTTAGGCCAATCCGACGGTGTGGTTGTCGAGCAGTTGATTCGGCCCACCGGTCTGCTGGATCCCATTATTGAAGTGCGTCCACTCGAGAATCAGGTCGACGACCTCATGGAAGAGGTTCGGCTGCGCAGCGAGCGCGACGAGCGAGTGCTTGTGACAACCCTTACCAAGCGCATGGCCGAGGAGCTCACGAAGTACTTCATGCGCTACGGCGTGCGCTGCCGCTACATTCACAGCGATGTCGAAACTATGGAACGCATCGAAATCATGGATTCGCTGCGCGCGGGATTGTTCGACGTGCTCATCGGGGTCAATCTGCTGCGTGAGGGCCTTGACTTTCCTGAGGTTTCGCTGGTAGCCATCATGGACGCCGACAAAGAAGGCTTCTTGCGCAGCGAACGCTCGCTGGTACAGACCATTGGGCGTGCTGCGCGGAACGTCAACGGCATGGCCATTTTTTACGCCGACAAAATCACGGACTCCATGGCGCGCACCATTCGCGAAACCGAACGCCGCCGTGCCAAACAAGAGGCGTACAACACTGCGCACGGAATGGTTCCGACGGCTCTTGTGAAAAAGGAACGGTCGAACGTGTTCGCCCAAAAAGCCAACGAATCCGCCGCAGCCGAAGTGCGCCGCACTACGCTGGCCGAAGCCCTACCCAAGTACGCCACCGAAGAGCAGCGCAAGTCGAAGGCCGCTGAGCTCCGCAAAGAGATGGAAAAGGCCGCTAAGGATCTGGACTTCTTGCGGGCTGCCGAGCTGCGCGACGCGATCACGGCACTCTCAACCAGCAACTAACTACGAGCAGACAGTAGCAAACAAAAAGCCCCGCCAAACGGCAGGGCTTCGATAGTTCGTCTCGAAAGCTTACTTCATGACGTCCTCGATCCACACGTCGAACACGAGCGTGGCATTGGGAGGAATAACTCCGCCAGCACCTGCTTCTCCGTAGCCCAAGGCCGGTGGAATGATGAGCTTGGCGTGGCTGCCCTTTTTAAGGCCAATAAGGCCCTGCTGCCAGCCCTTGATCACGCGACCTTGGTTGCCACACGTCACGGGGAATCCTTGGTAGGGTTCGCGCTGGGGATTGTACTGGCCCCAAGCCTTGGCAACTTCTTTAACGCTCGTGTCAAAGGGCTTGCCACTGTTGAGGTATCCGGCGTAGTGCACCAATGCTTGGTCACCGTCAGCCATCGGCTCTCCCTCGCCTTCGGTTACGACCAAAACTTTGAGACCTTCGGCGCGGTTCTCGGCCTTGGCAACCCACTCCGCGTACTTCTTCTCGAACTCGGCAGAATTCACAGTTCCGTTGGTGAACCAGGTGAATTCGGCGGCGCGTGCTGCACCTTTGGCTTCTGCTTCAGCAGCCTCTTTGGCGGCTTTGGCTTCAGCTCCGGCAAGCCCTTCAGTGAAGACCTTTGGCGCATCAAAGTCCTTGGCAGCCTTACCCTGACGAATGATTTTCACGTTCATCGTGATGGGCGTCTTGGGCACATCGCGGGGGTCGCGCTCGGCATTGGCAATCTCGGTCACTTTCTCGAGGCCCGCGATCACCTTACCAAAAATGCTGTGGCGGTCGTCCAACCAGTTGGTCGCGACTTCGGTGATGAAAAACTGCGATCCGTTGGTGCCGGGTCCGCTGTTGGCCATCGACAGAATGCCAGGACCGTTGTGGCGAAGGCTCGGGTGGAATTCGTCGGGGAACTGGTACCCAGGGCCGCCGGTTCCGCGGCCGTCAGGGTCGCCGCCTTGAATCATAAACTGAGGAATCACGCGGTGAAAAATGAGTCCGTCAAAGAAGGGCTCGCCCTTTTTTACGGTCACTTTGGGGTGGTTACCCTCGGCCAACGCCACGAAATTGGCTACCGTAATCGGAGCCTTTTCCATTTCAAGTTGAATGAGGATGTCGCCCTTGCTGGTCTCAAAAAGGGCGTAGAGGCCGTCACCGACCTTGATTTCTTGGTTGTTCACGCGAATATCTGGTGTTGCGCCGCAGGCCACTGCAAGCA
>JAURGG010000060.1:0-278 GCA_030833905.1 Schleiferiaceae bacterium | reverse complement strand
CCCTAGGTGGGCCGGGAGCAGCAGCACCACGCTAATCCCATGCTGAGCGCGCTGAAGGGCGTACTGAAGGCCCCAAACAGCGGTCGGATCGCGCAGCACACGCACCTCCTGCTCGCCCTCTTGGTACAGGTCGCCGCGTAGTCCTGTAAGTCGGTAGCGGATGGTCACGAGTTCTTTGTCTTGGATGGCGGAACCGCTCCCCTGCTCGACACGGTATTCGTGGGCACCCGAACCCGCCGGCTGAAAGGCCCAGCCCGTTGAATCCATAAATTCCTTGA
>JAURGG010000005.1 GCA_030833905.1 Schleiferiaceae bacterium | reverse complement strand
TCGACGCGGGGAAGTTGCGAAACGCCGAAAAACGCTGGGTAAATGACTTTTTGCCGTCGAGGGTATTCACGAACTCGACTTCGACACTCATGCTCAGGCGACTTTGCGCCACTTGGTCGTTGGCCGCAGGAGCCTCAGAGCGAACGCTGTACTCGACGATGGCTCCGCCAAACTGCAAATCGCCGTCGCGGCCCACCAGCGAGAGCGGAGTCTGGCGCACCATCACCGACTGAAGCTCGGTGGTAAAGCGCTGGGCAAGCATCGGATTTACGAGGTCCGAAGTGTTTCCAAAGGCCGCAACACTCAACGTTTTGGCGCTGCCCACGTCACCTCCGGTGAATGAGTAGCCGCCTTTGCATGAGGCAGCGAGCAGTACGACCAGCGCAACGAGCAGATTCCGCATCAGTCCAGGCCGAATTGCTTGATTTTGCGGTAGAGCGTGCGCTCGCTGATCCCGAGCTCAGCCGCGGCGTTCTTGCGGCGACCCTTGTGGCGCTCGAGCACGCGGCGAATGGTTTCAAGCTCCAAGTCCAGCAGCGACAGGCGCTCGTCGGGCTCAACCGCCGAATCCACGTCCAATGTCTCTTCTTCGTCGTCCTGCGGCAGGTCCATGTAGCGCGGAACCTCTGGTACCGGAGCCGGTTCGTTGTGGCGAAGCACCGAAAGCGAGGCTTCGGCAGGCTGCGCCTGAGGAGTTTGAAAGCTTCCGCCCGCGATTCCCGCAACCACCTGCTTGAGGTTGTTGAGGTCGTTGCGCATGTCAAACAAAACCTTGTATAGGATTTCGCGCTCGGTCTGAAACTCAGACTGCGACAGGGCATCGTCACGGCGTGCGGGCACGCTGCGTCGATCAATTTCAGGGATGTACTGGCGCAGCACCTCGGCGTTGATCTCGCGGTCACTTTCGACCACGCAGAGCTGCTCAACCAGGTTTCGAAGTTGGCGAATGTTTCCGGGCCAGCGGTAGGTTTCAAGGACGCGAACCGCCTCGTCAGACAGGCGTACGGCCGGAACCCGGTACTTCTGAGAAAAGTCCTGAGCAAACTTGCGAAAGAGCAAATGAATGTCGCCCTTGCGCTCGCGCAGCGGCGGAAGCGAAATCTCGACCGTATTTAAACGGTAGTACAAGTCCTCGCGAAACTGGCCCTTGTCGATTTTTTCAAGCATGTCGACGTTGGTGGCGCCGACCACGCGCACATTGACCTTATGAGCCTTGGACGAGCCGACCTTGATGAATTCACCGGTTTCGAGCACACGCAGCAGTCGAACTTGGGTTCCGAGCGGTAGCTCGCCCACTTCGTCGAGAAAAATGGTTCCGCCGTCGGCCTCTTCAAAATATCCTTTACGCGCTCCAGCTGCCCCGGTGAAGGCGCCCTTTTCGTGACCAAAGAGCTCTGAATCAATCGTCCCCTCGGGGATTGCTCCACAGTTCACGGCCACGAGCGGCGCGTGCTTTCGGTGCGAAAGGTGGTGAATAATCTTTGGAATATTCTCCTTACCTACCCCACTCTCGCCCGTAACGAGCACTGAAATGTCGGTGGCCGCCACCTGAATCGCCTTGAATACGGCGCGATCAAGGGCAGACTGGGTTCCGATGATGCCAAAACGCTGCTTTACCTCCTGAACCGTCATTCGACTACAAATTCGAGTTTAAGGGGCTTGCCCGTGCTGATTGGGTTGCCCGTGAGCTTGTTCACCACCTGCGCCGAGGTCGCCTCTACCACCACTTTGTGGGCGGTCGGAACAGGTTTTTTAAACTTCAAGTCCAAACTGCGGCCCGTCCACATAGAATTCCACACCTCAACGCCTTTGGCGTCGTAAATCCGAACAGTGAATCCCAGCGTCAGATTCTCGATGCACTGGCCCTCTTTAGCCACGCAGAGGCGCAGAATTCCAGACTGTTTAATTGCTTCAGCGCGCACGCCGAGCTCCAACTTCAAATCCTGGACACTCCCGTCGGGCAGGCGTGTTTGGGCTCCGGCCGCGAGGGCCAGTACGAGAAGTAGCGTAGTTGCAAACGTTTTCATCGGCGTGGAGGGCGTGCGTATCCGACCGCTTTACCCAGAAGGGTTGCGGCAGTACTGCGTTCGACGGTAACATTCACCCATTCCCCAGCTCGGTAGTCTTCGCGCGGAAACACCACCACCGTATTCTGCGTCGTGCGGCCAAACAAATCATCTTCGCTGCGCTTTGAGCGGCCCTCGACGAGCACTTCAAACGTCTGGCCCACATAAGCGGCGTTGCGCTCTGCACTGTGCTTCTGCTGCAGGGCGATGATCTCGTTGAGTCGGCGCTTTTTGACTTCAAGCGGAACATTGTCATCCATCTTGCGGGCCGCAAACGTATTGGGGCGCTCAGAGTAGGCGAACATGTAGCCAAAGTCGTACTTCACGTACTCCATGAGACTCAGTGTGTCCTGGTGGTCTTCTTCGGTTTCGCCAGGGAAGCCGGCGATCATATCCTGACTCAGCCCACAGCCCGGAATAATGCGGCGAATGCGGTCAATCAGCGCGAAGTATTCTTCGCGGTTGTGGCCGCGGTTCATCTCTTTGAGGATGCGCGAAGATCCGCTCTGAACCGGCAAGTGGATGTACTTGCAAATGTTGGGGTGGTCCGCAATAGCATGCAGCACCTCGTCCTTCATGTCCTGCGGATTACTCGTCGAGAAGCGAATGCGCATGTCCGGAACCGCCTGCGCCACCATGTGCAATAGGTCAGCGAAGTGCACTGCGGTGGCCTGCGCCATTGTGCTGGCTTTGGCAAAATCCTTTTTGAGTCCGCCTCCGTACCACAGGTAGGAGTCGACGTTCTGGCCGAGGAGGGTGACTTCTTGGTAGCCGTCGTTCCAAAGCTGAATCACCTCTTCGACGATGGTTTGCGGATCGCGGCTCCGTTCACGTCCCCGGGTGAATGGAACCACACAGAACGTGCACATGTTGTCGCAGCCCCTGGTGATGCTTACAAAGGAGGTGATTCCGTTTCCGCCAAGGCGCACGGGCTCGATGTCGTGGTAGGTCTCTTCTTTACTCAAGATGACATTGACGGCCTTGCGTCCCCCATCAAGTTCCTCGAGCAAGTTGGGCAGGTCGCGGTAGGCGTCGGGGCCCACCACGAGGTCGACGAGCTTTTCTTCGTCAAAAAACTTCTCGCGAACGCGCTCGGCCATACAGCCCAACACGCCAATCTTGAGTTCAGGATTCTTGGCCTTCAGCGTATTGAACTGGTCCAGACGGTTGCGCACGGTTTGCTCGGCCTTCTCGCGAATCGAACAGGTATTGAGCAGCACCAAGTCGGCCTCCTCGAGGTTGTTCGTGGTCTCGTAGCCGTCCTTTTGAAGAATGGATGCGACAATCTCGCTGTCCGAAAAATTCATCTGGCACCCGTAGGACTCGAGGTAGAGCTTCTTACCCTGACCCAGGCCTTCGCGGATCATGACTTCACCTTGGCGCTCTTCGCCGAGCGGGGCACGTTCGATTTCTGAAATTTTGGACATGCTGCAAAAATACGGACTACGTCCGAGCTAACGCGACAAAATGTCAGCCCCAATTTTTAAATGCTTAGCCGAAATTCCGAACGTTACTTTGTACGCGTAAAACTCTGCTCATGTCCCAAAACCTCGTCATCGTCGAATCGCCAGCCAAAGCGAAGACTATTGAAAAATACCTCGGGAGCGCCTTCACCGTGCGTTCTAGCTTTGGGCACATTCGCGACTTACCTGAACGCGGAATCGGAATTGACGTTGCCAAAAACTTCGCCCCCGAATACGTGGTCAGCGACGACAAAAAGGATGTGGTCGCCCAACTCCGCAAGCTGGCCAAGACCGCAGAGACCGTCTGGCTCGCGAGTGATGAGGACCGCGAGGGAGAAGCCATTTCGTGGCACCTTGCCGAGGCGCTGGACCTCGATATGAGCAAAACCAAGCGCATCGTCTTTCACGAAATCACCAAAACGGCCATTTTGAAGGCCGTCGACAACCCGCGGCACATCGACATGAACCTGGTGAATGCCCAACAGGCGCGCCGCGTGCTCGACCGCCTCGTGGGCTTTGAACTTTCACCGGTCCTCTGGAAGAAGGTCCGCACCGGACTCAGCGCCGGCCGGGTGCAGTCCGTGGCCGTACGCATGATCGTCGAGCGCGAGCGGGCCATTGATCAGTTTGTTTCTGACATCGACTTTCGCATGGAGGGCCGCTTTGCGGCTCCGAACGGAACCGGATTCAGCGCCGAATACCACGGATCCTTGGGCGACCAAGCCGCAGTTGATGCGCTTGCCGCAGCACTTGCCCTCGGCGGATTTGGAGTCCGTACCCTCGAGCAAAAGACGGCGCCGCGCAAGCCGGCGGCTCCGTTTACCACCTCAACCCTGCAGCAAGAGGCGTCGCGCAAGCTCGGAATGGCCGTGAGCCGCACAATGAGCTTGGCCCAGAAGCTCTACGAGAATGGACACATTACCTACATGCGTACCGACTCGGTCAACCTTTCAGACGAAGCCGTGAACGGCGCACGGAGCGCCATCACCGAGATGTACGGTGCCGATTTCGCCCAAACCCGCCGCTACACGACCAAAAGTGCAGGGGCCCAAGAGGCGCACGAAGCCATTCGCCCGACCAACATGATGGTGAAGTCCGCGGGAGGCGACGCCGCAGAGAAGAAACTCTACGAACTCATCTGGAAGCGCACCCTCGCCAGCCAAATGGCCGATGCCCAAATCGACCGCACGGTGGCGCACTTGAGCAATTCCGCGGCCGAATTCATCGCCCGCGGCGAAATGATTGCCTTTGAAGGATTCCTCAAGGTGTACCGCGAAGGTGTGGACGAAGAAGAGGACGAGGCCGGAATGCTTCCGCCGCTCAAGCAGGGCGACTCGGTTGAACTCCGCAGCGCCATGGCCACGCAGCGATTTACGCGCCCTCCAGGTCGCTTCACCGAAGCCACCTTGGTCAAATCTCTTGAAGAAGAGGGTATTGGCCGCCCGTCGACCTATGCTCCAACTATTTCAACCATCCAGAAGCGCGGCTACGTCGCCAAGGGAGTGCGCGAAGGCGAGGTTCGCCACGTGGCCTTTGCCGAATGGACTGGCGGAAGCCAGTGGAACTGGGCACAGCGCGAAGAAAAATTCGGTTCAGACAAGGGACGCCTCGTGCCTACCGACATCGGCAACCTTGTGACCGACTACCTCGTCGCTCACTTTGGTGGGGTTATGGACTATTCGTTCACCGCGAAGATGGAAGCCCAATTTGACGAAGTGGCCGAAGGTCGCGCTGAGTGGCAGACCATTTTGGGCGACTTCTATTCGAAGTTCCACCCGCTGGTCACACAGTCTGAAGAGAGCGAGCGCGTTCGTTCGATCCGCGTACTCGGAACCCATCCCGAAAGCGGTCGCCAAGTATCTGCACGCCTTGCACGGTTCGGGCCTGTAGTCATGCTCGGAGGCGGCGACGGCGATGAGGCAGACGCCAAATTCGTCGGAATCCCCGAACCCTTTACCCTCGACAAAATCACGCTACCCGACGCACTTGAGCTCTTGCGGCTCCCCCGAGTCGTCGGCACCTACGAAGGCAAACCGTTGCGCGCCAACTTTGGTCGATTCGGCCCCTATGTTCAGTGGGATAAGACGTTTGCGAGCATCACGGCCCCAATGACGCCCCTGAGCGTCACCGAGTCTGAAGCGATCGAGTTAGTCCAGGCCAAGATCGCCTCAGCTGCTGCAGCAGTCATGAAGATCTTCTCTACCCCTGAAGGTGAGGTCGAGCTTCGCAAGGGCCGGTTTGGCCCCTATTTGAAGTGGGGTAAAGAAAATGTGAAAATTCCGCGCGGAACCGAGCCTGAATCCCTGACCGCCGACGACGTGCTCGAGCTCATCTCAAAGCACCAACCCAGTACCGGCGCCAAAGGCCGCGGCAAGTCTTCGGCAAAATCCGCAGGCAAAACCGCGGGTAAAGCCAAAGGCCGCGCCACAAGCACACGTGCCAAAAAGTAAGCAATGGGGACTGAATGGCTTGAACCCGTTCCGCTGGACTTTAGCCAGCAGTGGCCCGCAGAGACACTGGGCGCCAGCATTGAACTCAACCGTGATGAGCTTCCGGACCTCAGAGGTGCCCGAATCGCGCTGATCGGCGTTCCCGAACAACGCGCAGCCGCTCACGATGTGGCAGACAGCGTACGACGCGCACTCTACCCTTTGTACTGGGGACCCTGGGACCTTCGCGTGGTCGACCTCGGAAACCTCAGGCCAGGCCGGGACCGAGTTGATACCTTGGTGGCCGTCGAAGAGCTGGCCGTCGAAGTGATGAAGTACGGATGCATACCCGTGTTCCTCGGAGCCGGGTCTGACTGGCCTTTGGGCGTCTACCGCGCCTATGGAAAGATGGAGCAAACGATTAATGCGTGCTTGATCAACTCGCGCATTTCGCTCGGAGACGACCACAGCCTGCCCGACCGTAGCAACCTGCTCGCCCACTTACTTACGCACAAGCCGTTCCACCTCTTTCACGTGAGCCACCTGGCCCACCAGAGCTACTTTGTTCCGCAATCTGCACTGGACCTCGCCGAGAAAATGCACCTCGAAGTACACCGCGTGGGCGAAATGCAGCCCATTCAACGTGCAGAACCATGGTTGCGCGACGCCGACATGGCCATTGTCCACAATGCGGCGGTGCGGGCTGCGGACGCCCCCGCACAGCACGAAGCAAACCCCAACGGCCTGAGCGGTGAGTCCTTCTGTGCGCTGCTGCGCTTCGCCGGATTCAGCGACAAGCTCAGCAGCCTTTGCCTCACCGACTTTGTGGGGTCTCGAGACCTTGACGGCCAAAACGCACACCTCTGGGCCCAAGGTCTATGGTACTTCATGGATGGTGTGGCGGGCCGCGTGGCCGACTTCCCGCTCCGCCCCAAAAGCGAGAACCTTAAATTCACTGTGCTGCTTCCTGACGATCAAGGGGAAATGGTTTTTTACAAGTCTCCGCTCAGCATGCGATGGTGGATTGAAGTACCCAACAATCCATCTGAAAACGCTCGGCACCAATTGGTTCCGTGCTCATACGAAGACTACGACCAAGCACAAAGCGGAAGCATCCCCAACGTATGGTGGCGCATTGTTCGACGCGGTTTGTAACGAACAAACTAAATATTTGCTACTTTTAGCGCTGATTCGCAAGACCCCGACCCACCGAATGTACCGTATGAAATCCCTTATTGCAAGTGCTTTGGTGCTGATATCCAGCGCGCTATGGGCGCAGCAGGACGTTCAGTTCACCCAGTACTACCACAACCGACTTGGCTTCAATCCAGGCGTTGCAGGCACGGGAGATGGTATTTGCATCAACTTGGGGCAACGCCTACAGTGGGTAGGATTTGACGGTGCCCCTACCACTCAGAACCTTAATGCATCGATTCCGGTGGATCTTTTGCACGGAGGTCTCATGGTCAACGTCGTCAACGACCGCATCGGTTTTTTTGAAGACATTTCTGCCGCCGTGGGCTACGCCTACCAACTTGAATTGGGTAGCGGAACCCTTGGTCTCGGACTCGCCGTCGACTTCAAAAATAAAAACGTACGCCAAGCGACATGGATTTTCCCCGACAATCCTTCTGATCCTGCGGTGATGAACTCGGGCGCGACTTCGTTCACCCCTGAACTCAATTTCGGAGCCTACTACACCAACGACCGCTGGTTTGCAGGCCTTTCTTCAAGCCGATTGCTTCAGAGTTCGGCAAGCTTCGGAACAGGAGCGCGCTTTCAAAGCAAACTGCACTACTTCCTCACGGGCGGAGCTACGTTTGACCTGCCTACCTCAACCCCCATTCAAATCACCCCAAGCATACTGCTCAAGTCCGACTTGAATTCAAACATTTCCATGGACCTCAATGCAAACGCATTGATCATGGAGAAGCTTTATGCGGGCCTTGGCTGGAGGAATCAGGATGCAATTAGCCTCATGCTGGGTTACCAGATCATGCCATCGCTTCGCGCTTCGTATTCGTACGACTTGACCACTTCGAGCCTAAGTGCCTATTCTTCAGGCTCTCACGAACTTTTTCTCACATATTGTTTTACGATTGAGATCCCTCCTCGGGTGAATGGAAGCTATCGTAACCCAAGATTTTTGTAATATCGCGCCCTCAACGACGTTAATTCATTGCCATGATGCACGTAAAAATGTTTAATCCCTTCTCGCTTGCCGCTTTGGCAGCAGTGGTTCTCGCGTCCTGCTCAGGAGGCGACCACGGGGAATTAGTAGGCGTACAAGACCGCCCCGACTTCTATCCTTCGGACCCCTACGGAATGGTCTACATTCCACAAGGCCACTTCTCAATGGGTAATTCCGATGTCGATGTTCCTGCCACACTCACCGCTTCGACCAAGTCGGTGTCCGTGTCGAGCTTTTACATGGACGAAACCGAAATTACCAATAACGAGTACCGCCAATTCGTGCACTGGGTTCGTGACTCCATTCTGCGCTACCGCCTCGCCGAAGGCATGGTAGAAGACTACGAGTACATCAACTATGCCGACATGAACAATCCCACCTACTTCGAGGAGTACGTAGGATTGAACTATCCAGATAGCATGCAGACCTACCTTGATTGGTCTCGCCGTTTGGTGTGGGATCCGAGCCGTTACCCTTCAGAGGAGTACACTGAGATCATTGAATCCATGTACCTGTCGCCTGAAGAGCGCTACTTGGGCGGACGCAGTATTGATTCACGCCAACTCAACTACCTGCACTTTTGGGTAGACAAGCAAAAAGCCGCCTCAAAAGAAAACCGTTGGCAGAAGGACTTCCGTGATGCCGACGGAGACGGACGCACGTTCTCGTACCGAGACTACATCAAAAACGGCAAGAAGGTATCGGATCGCTCGAGCTTCTTTATGTCAGAGATTGTAAACGTGTACCCCGATACCTTGGCGTGGATCTCGGACTTCACCTACTCGTTCAACGAACACCTTCACGACAACTACTTCTGGCACCCCGCCTACGACGAATACCCTGTGGTGGGCGTGAGCTGGAAGCAGGCTACTGCCTTCGCCAACTGGCGCACGCACTACCGCAACACGTACTTGAAGCAGAATAACGACTTCATCGAGAACGAGTTCCGCCTACCGACAGAGTCAGAGTGGGAATACGCAGCTCGAGGCGGATTTGAATTGACGACCTACCCATGGGGTGGCCCCTACACTACGAACAGTAAAGGTTGCTTCTTGGCCAACTTCAAGCCTGGTCGTGGTAACCTCGTTGCGGATGGCGGATTCCACCCTGTACGTGTGCACAGCTACGAGCCCAACGGATACGGACTTTACGACATGGCCGGTAACGTAGCGGAATGGACCAGTACCGCGTGGGACGAAGCTTCGTACTTCTTTGTAGCCGACCTCAACCCTGACTTCAAGTACAACGCTGCAGAATCAGACCCCGTCACGATGAAGCGAAAAGTGATTCGCGGTGGATCGTGGAAGGACGTCGCCATTTTCATGCAAAATGGCATGCGCGACTACGAGTACCAGGATACAGCTAAGTCCTACATCGGATTCCGCACGGTACAAAGCTTCCTTGGCCGCGACCGCAAAGATTTTTAAGAACAACCAACAACCCCCTCAATCTTAACCTCAATATTTCTTCACCATGGCTTTAATTGATGTAAACGGTAAGCGCTTTAAGAACTTCATGGCCAAGCTGTACGGTATCGGTGCGGCAGTAGTAATTATGGGTGCACTGTTCAAGATCATCCACCTCAAGGGTGCAGATTTGATGCTCATTGTTGGTTTGACTACAGAGGCTGTCATCTTTGCGATCTCTGCGTTTGAGGCCCAGCCTAAAGAATACGACTGGACACTCGCATACCCTGAACTAGAGAACGAGCCCGCTAAAGAAAAGAAGATTCGTCGTTCTGGTGGAGGCACAGTCACTCAAGAACTTGATCGTATGCTCGAAGAAGCGAAGATTGGTCCCGAGTTACTCGACAGCCTATCAAGTGGAATGCGCAAATTGAGCGAAACTGCAGCCTCGTTAAATACCGCTACAGATGCCGCTGGTGCTACTGCAGCCTACAGCGATCAGCTCGGTGCTGCAGCTAAAAACATGGAGGCATTGAACGCCTTGTACGCTGTTCAACTTGAAAGCTCAGCGAGCCAAATGGAAGTCCAAAGCGCTGTTCTTGAAAAGCTTGGCGCTTCAGCTCAAAGTGCAGAGGCGCTTTCAGCAGAGGTAACCAAGCTCAGTCAAAACTTGGCTCAATTGAATTCCGTATACGGCAACATGCTGACCGCGATGAGCGTTCGCGCCTAATCGGAATTTCAATTCGCAGACAACTCCTTGTAATCTAGATACGAACTAAATAATGGCATCAGGCAATATTTCCCCGCGTCAGAAAATGATCAACATGATGTACCTCGTGTTGACCGCCATGCTGGCATTGAACGTCTCAAAGGACATCCTGCGGGTGCTCGCCAAGCTTGACCTTGGTATGAATGCTACTGTTTCGACAGTAGAGCGCGGAACAGCTACGCTGTACCAAGCAATTCAAGCCCAGGTTTCTGAAAACCCTCGTGCTGTGCCAATCAACGAGCGCGCAAAGCAAGTCAAGTCCCAATCTGATGAAATTTTTGCCCTTTTGGCGACAACCAAGGATGAAATGATCGCACTTACAGGTGGTCTTGACGAAGAGGGGCGCTACAAAGGCGCTGACAACCGGGACATTCCAGAGAACTACCTGTTGAATGACAAGAGCATAGGTGGTCAGGGCAAAGCCAAGGAGATCAAAGAAAAACTTGCGGCATTTCGCACGTTCCTAGAGGGTCAGTCTGACGGTGATGCAACTATGAAACGCATTGTCGACGAGACGTTCACCTTTGACGATGAAGTTGTAGAGGGTAAAAAGATGTCGTGGGAGCGCGCTACGTTCGCGGAGTTACCGCTCGCGGGTGTCGTTCCATTCTTGACCGACTTGCAGTCGCGCGTACGCCGTATGGAGGCCAAGACGATTGAGCACCTTTATGGTCAAATCGATGCCAACACCTTGAAGTTCGACAACGTTCGCGCTGTCGTGATGCCACGCAGCACCTACGTAACGCAGGGCGACTACCTCGAGGCTGATGTGTTCCTAGCTGCCTACGATAAGGGGCGGAATCCTGAATTTGTCGGAATTACTCCGCAGTCCATTGAAGATGGCGTGGGTAAGATCCGTATTCAAGGTTCGGGCAACGGTTCAAAAACGCTGAAGGGCAGCATGCGCGTTCCTGGTGGTGACACCGACTACCCCTTCGAATTGACGTACACTGTAGCACCACCAAGCGTGGTTATCGCTGCCACCAAGATGAATGTGCTCTACCGCAACGTAGACAACCCGATTGAAGTATCGGTACCGGGTGTGGCTCCTGAGAACCTTATGGTGTCAGGTCCCGGAATTTCAGGCAAGGCTGGTAACTACGTCGCCAACGTGACGAAAGTCGAAGGCAAGGAAGTAACCATTACCGTCAACGTGAAAGAAGCCGACGGCAAAACTCGTAAAGCGGGTACCAAGCTGTACCGCATCAAGGGTCTTCCGCAGGCAGTGGGCACAATTTACAAGAAGAAAGATGGCTTGATCTCTTCAAGTTTGCTTTCAAAAGGTGTAATCGAAGCCGAGTACCAAGACTTCCCGTTTGACCTGCCGTTGACCGTTACAGGGTTTGACATCAAGTTTGAAGGAAAGCCTGCCGTTGAAGTTCGCGGTAACAAGATTCCTAACGATATGCGTGACCAAATCCAGCGCTTGAAGCCTGGTTCTTCAGTGACCATTCGCAAAATCAAGGCAAACACCCCAGCAGGTGCGCGCATTGACAACATTTCTAACATCGTCCTCGACGTTCAGTAAGCATGAAAAAAATCGCATTCCTATTGGCGGTCCTCTTCGCGGGTGCAACCCTCGAAGCGCAGGTACTGTCTCCGCAGGATGACGGCTTGATTCCCAAGTCCGACATTCACTACTCGCAAACCCGTGTGGTTCCCTACCCGCACTTGCGCCAGGACGACATGCTCTGGTCAAAGCGCCACTGGGAGCGAATTTTCACACTTGAAAAGCTCAACCACCCCTTGTACTACCCCATTCAGGCCTTGCCCGACCGCAAGTCACTGTTTGACGTAATGAAGGATGCCATCCTGAGCGAAGGCAGCATCACCGAGGTGTACGACGACGACATGTTCTTGCGTCCGTTGACGATGAATGAAGTGGGTGGACGCCTGTTTCGCATCGACACCATTCGCGACAACGACGACGGAACCATTTTGGCGATCGACTCGATTGAGATCAAGTCAAACAACATTGTGGCTTGGGACATCAAGAGCGACTGGTACTTTGACAAGCAGCGAGGTGAACTCAAGAGCCGCATCATCGGAATCTCGCCGGTGATCAAGGATCCGCAAGAGGGCGACATTGTTAACTTGTTCTGGGTATGGTTCCCCGACGCCCGCCAGGCGTTTGCGACGAACATTGCCTACAATCCGAACAACAACACGCGACGTTTGACGTTTGACCAAATCTTTCAAATGCGCTACTTCAATGCGGTAGTGACCAAAGAAGACAACGTGTACGACCGCGAGATTAAGGACTACAAAATCAACAATCCGATGGAGCAGTTGCTGGAGTCCAAGCGCATTCGCGAAGACCTTCGCAACCGCGAGCACGACTACTGGCAGTTCTAAGCGAACGCCACAGCACAGAGCCACCTTCGGGTGGCTTTTTTTTTGCTCCTAACTTGCACCCTCAATGGAACGCATTGCCCTCGTAGGCTTTGGGATCGCAGGAGCGTCTCTTGCCGCCACAGCCCCCAAAGGTGTGGAGCTAGTGGTCTTCGACGTGGCGGGCCGCCGGTGTTCGTCACGCGTTGCCACGGGACTCGTCAATCCTATTGTACTCAAGCGGCGCCGAGTGGTGTGGCGCGCCGCCGAAGCCCTAGATGTCGCGCTGCGAACCTACCCTAGCGAACTGCGTTCGTCGGGATCCATTTATGAGGTCCTACGCACGGTGCAGGAACTCAATGACTGGTCGGCACTTAGCGACCATCCCACGATGGGTGCCTACTTGGGGGCGGTTCACCCCGTTCCTGGAGGGGTTCACGGGGTTGGCCTCGGCGAAGTCCAAGGGAGCTTTCGACTGAATGTAGTCGGTTTTCTCGAGCACATGAGGACTCAAGTAGACGTTCGAAACGAGTCCGTAGAATCGCTCGAACCGATGCCAGATGGGGCGTGGCTCGTTAACGCTATAGATCGTTTCGACCGAATCGTACTCGCTGAGGGCTACCAGGCGCGCTGGACAGAGCACTTTTGGGGTCCGCTGGGCTTTGCCCGTACGTGGGGACAAGGACTTAATGTAGCGCTGACCATAGATCTGGGCGTGATGCTGCACCGAAGCCATTTTTTGCTTCCGGAGGCCGGTGGTGGCTACCAGCTCGGGGCCTCTTTTGGTTGGGGCATCGAGCACGGCGACCAGGATCCCCCCGAGGCCAACGCCAGCCAGGCAGAGGAACTGCTGAATTCCGCACGAGAGTGGGTTGACGGTGGTATTGAGGTGAGGGCCCAATGGACCGGAATCCGACCCAACACGCAGGACCGACGGCCGCGCTGGGGATGGCACCCCGAGCTCCCCACACTGGGAATGCTCAACGGGCTCGGGTCTCGCGGCACGCTGCACGCTCCCCTACTCGCTCAGGAGCTTTGGGATCAGCGCTTGGGAGCCGCGTCCGCGTCGTAGTGGACGAAGAAGTTGAGGTAGGTGACTCTGGCGATGCGAAAGAGGTAGGGACCGAGGACGACGAGGGTGCCGGCGAGGGCTCCGACCGTGGGCCACATGGACCAGCCGAGCCACACTCCGCAAATGATGTAGACGGCGACAAATAAGGCCACCGTGTAGGCGTAGGACACGTACATGGCTCCGTAGTAAAAGTTGGGTTCGGGTTCGTAGTCCTGGCCGCAGACGCTGCACGATGCGTACATTTTGTCCATGTTTTTGAGGTGGTAGGGATTGGGGTCCTCAAACATTTCACCCTCGTGGCACTTGGGGCATTTGGCGGTCGCGATGCTGTAGGGCTTGCTGCCTTTTCCGATCAATTTCATGGGGTGTAGGGTGAATGGGGTTCTGAGTGCAAATTTACCCCACGCGCCACGGGGAATCGTGGTACTTTTGTCACCCTTATGTTGAGTGTACACCAAGTTAGTTTGAGTTTTGGCGGATCGGACCTGTTTAAAGGGATTTCGTTCCAAGTAAACCCCGGAGACCGCATCGGTCTGGTAGGGCGCAACGGAGCCGGTAAATCAACCCTTCTCAAGCTGATCGCGGGTCGCTACAAGCCGGACACCGGCAAAATCAGCTACCCGAGCGACTTCAGCATCGGCTTTTTGACGCAGGACATGCCGCCCGCCCCGAACGCCAGCGTGTGGGAAGAGGCCGCGTCCAGTTTTATTGAGATCAAGCGCCTCGAGGCCGACATCGAGTCCATGACTGGTGAGATGGGCACACGTACCGACTATGAGAGCGACGCCTACATGGACCTCCTCGAGCGATTTCACCACGCTCAGGAGCGCTACCAGCACATCGGCGGCTACACCTACCAGGCAGATCTTGAGCGCGTGCTCTTGGGCCTCGGATTCAAGGCGACCGACTTTCACCAGCCGCTGAATTCGTTTTCGGGCGGATGGCAAATGCGCGTGGAACTCGCCAAAATCCTGCTGCAGCACCACGACGTCCTGCTCTTGGACGAACCGACGAACCACCTCGACATCGAATCGATTTTGTG
Source organism: Schleiferiaceae bacterium (assembly GCA_030833905.1). Lineage (GTDB taxonomy): Bacteria > Bacteroidota > Bacteroidia > Flavobacteriales > Schleiferiaceae > TMED14. The sequence continues at coordinate 33,255 of JAURGG010000005.1, read as the reverse complement.
GCTCGAAGAGTTCTTGGCAGAGAGCAACCAGGCAATCATTCTGGTTTCGCACGACCGGACCTTCTTGAACAACGCGACCAACCGCACCCTTGAGATTGTGCTCGGTAAGAGCTACGACTATAACGTTCCGTACTTTAGGTACCTGACGCTTCGCGACGAAATCCGCGATAAGCAGCGCCAAGCCAAGGCCAACCAGGACAAAGAAATCAAGCACACGCAAGAGCTAGTGGAACGGTTCCGGGCCAAGGCCAGCAAGGCGTCGTTTGCGCAGTCGCTCATCAAAAAGCTTGACAAAATCGATGTGATCGAAGTCGACGATGAGGATACGCGGCAGATGCGGTTTAAGTTTCCGCCCGCACCGCATTCAGGCAAGATTATGGCCCGCCTGCAGGGCATTCACAAGCACTACGGACCCAAGCACGTGCTACGCGGCCTCGACGTGGAGTTTGTGCGCGGCCAAAAGATCGCTTTTGTGGGCCAAAACGGCCAGGGTAAGTCGACCTTGGTCAAGATTTTGACCGAGGCGCTCGGCTACGACGGCACCATTGAGTGGGGCCATCAGGTTCAGCTCGGCTACTACGCCCAGAACCAGGCTGAGGTGCTCGACGGCACCAAAACGGTACTAGAGACGATTGAGGATGCGGCTCCGGACGAGATTCGCAAGAACGCACGCAAGCTTTTGGGCAACTTCATGTTTGCGGGCGACGATGTCGAAAAGAAGGTGCGCGTGCTTTCGGGCGGCGAACGCGGACGCCTCGCGCTCTGCCAGCTGATGCTGAACCCCATCAACCTTTTGGTGCTCGACGAACCGACCAACCACCTCGACATGGCGGCCAAGGACGTGCTCAAGCAGGCACTGATGCAGTACGACGGAACCCTCATCGTGGTGTCGCACGACCGCGAGTTCATGGAGGGTCTCTGCGACCTGACGTTTGAGTTCCGCGACGGCAAGATCAAGCCGTACTTGGGCGGAATCGAGTACTTCCTCGAGCAGCGCAAGGTGGAATCGCTCCGGGCTATGGAAGTAGCCGGCGCGCAGAAGGCGGCGGCCGCGGCCAGCGCAGCTGCCGCGGCACCCAAGGCCGAAGCCAAGCGAAGCCGTGAGGACCAAAAGCGCTTGGATTCCGAACTCAAGAGCGCCCAAAAGGCCATGGAAACCGCCGAAAAGGCCTATGAAGCCGCGCAAGCGGCGCTGGACGCCATGGATGCCGAGGTGGCCAACCCTGAGGTATTTAAGGAGCGCAGTATGGATCCGACGTTTTTTAAGAACTATGAAGAGCTGCAGCACGCCGTGCACGCCCAATTCGAAGTGTGGGCAGAGGCCCAGGACCGATTTAACGCCGCAAAAACAGCCGCCGAAGAAGCGTAACCTAACTTTGGGTGTATGATGCGTACCCTTCTTACCGCGATGGCGATGCTGTTGGCAGCGGCCACAGCTACAGGCCAGTCCAAAAAGCAAGCTCCTGCCGCCAAACCCAAGCTCGCGGTGTCGATTGTGGTCGACCAAATGCGCGCCGACTACCTGACGCGATTTGCTCCGCTGTACACGGGTGGTTTTAAGCGACTCGTTACCGAGGGGCACGTCTTTCGCAACGCGCACTACACGCATACCCCAACCTATACAGGGCCTGGTCATGCCACGGTGTACACCGGCACAGATCCTTCGAACCACGGGCTAATCGCGAACGATTGGTACGATCCCGCCCTCGGCCGGACCGTGTACTGCGTTGAAGACCTTGAGGTGCAGCCCGTGGGCAGCACGCGCGAAGCAGACAAGCGCAGCCCTAAGAACATTCGTTCAACCACCTGGACCGACGAGTTGGAGTGGGCCAGCGTAGGCGCTTCACGGGTGTACGGATTTTCGCTCAAAGACCGCGGAGCCATTACCGCCGCCGGGCACTATGGGGACGCCGCGTTCTGGATGGACGACCAGGTGGGGTTTGTGACGTCTTCGCACTATGCTTCAGCGCTACCCGAGTGGATTCAAGCCTTTAATGCCGCGCACAGCCCTGCCAGCTACCTCAAGGGCTCGTGGGATCGCCTGATGGCTCCCTCAGTTTATGAGTCGTTTACGGGGTCCGACGAGCGCCCCTTTGAAGGCAAGCTCCGCGGGGCCTCTAGCGGCTCGTTCCCCTACGACCTCGCGGCGCTCGGTGCGGGCAATCCCGGGCTCATTCGCTACACGCCGCACGGCAACCAAATCCTTATCGATGTGGCGCTTGCCGCCGTGGACGCCGAGCAGCTCGGGCGCGGAACCCACACCGACGTGCTCGCCATCTCATTCTCGACACCCGACCACCTGGGCCACCTGATGGGTCCGCGCGCCCAAGAGTTGATGGATGTCTACCTGCGACTCGACTTGCAGCTCGGCCAACTATTTGAGGCGCTCGACGCCCGCCTCGGACGCGGAAACTACTACGTGTCGCTCACCGCCGACCATGGTGCCTGCGACAATTCCAACCAAGCTGCCCTCGACGGGTTTGCGGTGCGGAGTTGGAGCAACACCGAACTGCAGCCCCAGTTTGAAGGGTTGATTTCGGGACTTTCTCTTGACGAACCCGGCGTGCTGCACATCGGAAACGACCAAATTCACCTCAAAAGCACCGACGACGACGACTGGGAGCTCGTGCGCGACGCCATCATGAAGCATCCCGCCGTCCAGATGGCGTGGACTGCAGAAGAGGTCCGAAATTCATGTGATGTGAAGGCTACTCAGCGCCGTAACGCCTTTGACGCGCGCAGCGGCCAGGTCTTTTACGAGCTCAAGTCCGGCCACATGAACTACGGAACGGACGGTTGCACACACGGTTCCGGCCATGCCTACGACACGCACGTTCCGGTGGTGTTTATGGGTCCCGGAATCCCCGCGAATGCTTCACGCTGGGAACGCGTGCACCCGCGCGATATCGCCCCAACGTGGTCGATGCTGCTCGGAATCGCCCTGCCTTCCAGTGCGACGGGGGATCCGTTGCCGCTGCAGTAGCATTTGGCAAGGTTGGCTCGTTGGCTTTTTGCCCTTCGCGCCTTCGGCGCTCGGGCTAGGGCTGCTGCGCAGCTAGGGCCGCTTCGCGGCTAAGGCAACTTTGGAGCTTGATTCTCGCAAACGGCTTTACTCGCTAAAGTATTGATTATTAATTATATAGCGATTTCAGAGCGCGAGAGAAAAAGTAAAATCCGGTTATAACCGAACGTTTTGGGGTGATTGAGGCGCTCGGGGCCGGGCCGGGGCGAACTAGTTGCTAGTTACCAGTTACTTGCGAGCAAATCTCAGCCAACCTTGCTAACCTCGCCAATCGTGCAGACCGGAATCGGCCTCATTTTGTGGAGGTTGGCACGGTGAAAGCGGGTAAAAATGGCAAAGACTTCGAGGGGACGAGCGGTGAGGCCGCGTGAGGTGGCCCAGGTGCGGTCGTCGGTGGTTTCGGGCGACCAGTGGTGGGCGTCGGCGAATTCCATGGCGGATTCGAGTTCGGCGTAGGTGGCTCCGAGTTGGTCTTCGTCGGTGCGTCCGTCGGTCCAGAGGCCGTCGGTGGGCGGTGCGTCGAGGATGGACTGGGGCACTCCGAGGTGGCGCGCTACTTCGTAAACCTGGGACTTGTAGAGGTCGGCGATGGGGCTGAGGTCGACGCCCCCATCGCCGTATTTGGTGAAGAACCCGACGCCGAAGTCTTCGACTTTGTTGCCGGTTCCGGCCACGAGCAGGCCGTGGTTTTGGGCCTCTGCGTACAGGGTGGCCATACGCAGTCGGGCGCGGGTGTTGGCGAGGGCGAGGTTGCGCTGGGCGGAATCAGGCAAAGCCAAAGCCCCCACATGGGCGTCGAAGACGGCCGTGAGGTCCACGCGGCGGGCGGAGACCGCCGCGTGGCGTTCCGCTAGAAGCTGCATCCATTCTTGGGCGCGCGACACTTGGTCGGGTGCTTGGTGGATGGGCATTTCGAGAAGGTGGACGTCGAGGCCCGTGGCCGCACAGAGGCCGGCTGTAACGGCGGAATCGATTCCGCCCGAAACGCCAACTGCGAATCCGCGTACCCGCGCCTTCTGGGCGTAGGTGCGGAGCCAATCGACTATGTGCTGCGTTACGGCGGGGGCGTTCATCGGACTACCTTTGGGTTATGCTTAGAAGGACGCCAAATTTAGGTCTTTTGTTCACAGGTGCAGTGCTTTCAGCGGTACTGGGATGCCAAAACGATCCGTGGGTTAATGCCGGTGAGGATGCCGAAGCCCAGGCTCAGTCCGCCGTGCTGGCTGAGCGGGACCCTTTGCGAATTGTGCACTTCGCGGATTCGGTGCTGGATCTAGATTCCGCCGCCCTAGACGTGAAGCTCGAGGCCATGGCCCCGCGCCACCCTTTGATTTTTGAACCGAATTGGCGCGAAAACCTGCCCCCCTACTTGCTTGATGAGGGCGTGCGTCAGCTTTGGGCGGATGCAGAAAAGGTCCGCACGAGTACCGCGGAATTTGACCGTCGCGTGCGTCAAATGCTGGATCGGGTTGACGGTCTTCAGGGGCAACCGACAGGCTTGCGGATTTATACGTACGTCTCAAGGGCCGAAGAATACGACGTGATTCAGGCCGAGGGAGCCCTGTTTGTGGCATGGGACCGATTTCTCGGGGCGGACCACCCGCTGTACACCCAGGAGGCGACGTACCTGCGGGCCCGTCACCATCCCGAACGGATTTATGCGGCCATCGCAGCGGCGCTGTACAACCCGAGTTCCGCAGGAGGAGGTCAGTTGATTGACGAAATGCTTCGCAAGGGCAAGCAGTTGCTCTTCATTCAAACTGTGCTCAGTGAAGACGATGCATACCGCTACCTCACGTATACCTCGGGCCAGCAGGAATTTGCAACAACGAACGAACGCGAGCTGTGGGAAACATTTGTGCGCGAGCGCTGGCTGTACGACCGGAGTTTGGACCTCAAGCGCAAGCTGGTCGAGGTGGCTCCGTTCAGCAAGCTGGGTTCCGAACGCGACCAAGAGGTTCCGGGTCAAATCGGAACATGGCTCGGGTGGCGCATCATGCAAGCCTACTGGCGGGAGCACCCCGAACTTAGCCTCTGGGAAGTGCTCGAAGCCAGCCCAAAAAGTGCCGAACTCATTCAGCAATCCAACTACCGACCATGAAATCACACATTAGCCTCGACATCGAACTGGACGAAAACCGCGTCCCCGAACGCATTCAGTGGTCTGCGCCCGACGGGGGCGTAGATAAGTCCGACTCTCCGGCAATTATGCTTTCAGTGTGGGACGAGCGCGCCGAAGAACTGCTTCGCATCGACCTGTGGACCAAAGAGATGAAGATGGACCACATGAAAAAGATGTACCACCAAACCCTTTTGGCGCTTGCTGACGGTTTGGAGCGCGCCACGAGTGAGGCCGAGGCCGCTGAGGACCTTCGGATCTTTGCACGGCACTTCGCCGAGCGCCTTAAACTAATGGATCCCGCCCGCTGAGTTCGGCGTTGACCGACTCGATGTAGGCAAGTAGTTTGTCGCGGCCGTATCCCGTTTCGGCACTCGTTTGAAAGTAGGGCGGAAGTTCAGCCCAGTCTTTGAGGAAGGCTTTTTCAAATGCCGCCCGGTTCTTCATCAGGACTGATCCTGAAATCTTATCGGTCTTTGTGAACACCAGTGAAAATGGCACGCGCCAGGATCCGAGTTGCTTCAAAAATTCAAGATCAACCTGCTGGGGTTCGAGGCGGCTGTCAATCAGTACAAAGACAAGCGCAAGATTTTTGCGCTCGCGCACGTAGCGACCAATCATCGCGCTGAACGAGGCCCGTTGGGTCTTGCTCACCTTGGCGTACCCGTATCCCGGGAGGTCGGCCAGAACCCAGGTTCCGCGGTCAATTTTAAACAGGTTGATAAGCTGTGTTTTGCCGGGGCGACCCGAGGTCTTTGCAAGGTCCTTTTTGCCAACCAACTTATTGATTAGCGAAGACTTACCCACATTTGACCGACCAATAAACGCGTACTCGGGAAGGTCCCACTCGGGACACTCATCCACGCGAGGGGACGACAGTACGAACTCGGCGTGCAGGTTTAGGCGCCCTTCACGCTCTGAAGCCACTGGTCTACAATTGCGTTAAACTCTTCGGGATGTTCCATCATCGCCGCGTGTCCGCAGTTGTCGATCCAATTCAGTTCGGAATTGGGAAGGAGCTCATGGAATTTATCAGCTACTTCGGGGGGTGTTACCGCATCCTGCTTACCCCAAACGAGGCACACGGGCACGTCAAACGTTTTAATGTCCTCAGCCATGTTGTGGCGAATAGCTGACTTTGAAATTGCCAAGGTCTTGATGGCTTTCATCCGGTCGTTCACCGTTTCAAACACTTGATCAATGAGTTCTTCGGTGGCTACTTCTTTCACGGCAAACACGTCACGCACCTTCTCTGCGATGTAGTTGCGGTCTCCGCGGCGAGGGTAGCTGCTGCCCATTGCAGACTCGTACAGGCCGCTTGAACCCGCGAGTACAAGGCCCGCAACGCGCTCTGGATACATTTTTTGAAAGAGCAACGCGATGTGGCCACCAAGGCTATTGCCCACAAAGTAGACCTTGTCATAGCCCATTTTGTCGATGAACTTCTTGACAAATTTGGTCAGGCTCTTCACTGAGGTCGTCGCCAACGGCATGCTGTACAGCGGAAGCAATGGGACGGTAACCTCATAGCCACGCTGGCTGAAGTAGTTCAGCTGGTGCTCGAAGTTGCTCAGGGTTCCCATCAGTCCGTGTAAGAATACGATGGGGGTTCCGGTGCCTTCGGTGAGGTATTCAAATGTTCCGTCGTTGGTCAGCGTCGACATAGGTGCGTTTTAGGAATCCGGCAAAGATACGGAAAGTGCCAAAAGGACTTGTGGAAGGTAAATGCCGTGTACAAAAATCAGCGTTTGAACGGCACATGTACCCACCCCGTTGGACCTCACCCCTGCGCAGCGGTTATTCAGTCGTTCTACATTGAAAATCAGACAATTACCATCGAATTGGAAAAGTTATTCACAATTGTGGGAGAAAGTGGGTGTTTGTGGGAGGAACTCGGTACTTTTGATGCAGCTAATCGCTCAAATCCCATGAATTCCGTACTCGGTGTATATGAATGCAGTATGGACGCCAAAGGCCGCGTCCTACTTCCAGCTGGCCTAAAGCGCCAGTTGGACGCTGCAGCGCACGAGGGTTTTGTGCTGAAGCGTAGCGTGTTCAGCCCCTGTCTTGAGCTGCACACGATGGCCCAGTGGCGCGTGATTTCTGAGAAGATTGGCAAGCTCAACCGCTTTGTCAAGAAGAATGCGGATTTCGTGCGCCTCTTTCACGCCGGAGTCAAGATGGTCGAGCTCGACGCCTCAGGGCGCATTTTGATCGCCAAGGACTTAGCCGGCTTCGCGGGCCTCGAGCGCGAGCTCGTGTTTTCGGGCACTCCCTTTGGAGTAGAAATTTGGAGCCGCTCGGCCTACGAGTCGGCAGTAAACCCTTCGGATCTGGATTTCGCCCAGCTCGCCGAGGATGTGATGGGCGGACAAAATGGGGACCATGAGCTACCATAGCCCTGTTTTACTCGCCGAATGCCTTGATTTTTTAAACCTCCGTCCCGACGGGACCTACGTCGACGCCACCTTCGGGGGCGGAGGCCACAGTCGGGCAATTTTGGAGCGCCTCGGCCCCAAAGGGCGATTGATTGCCTTTGACCAGGACCCTGATGCCCACGCCAACGCGCTGGACGACCCGAGGTTTACGTTGGTCCCGTACAACTTTGAGCACCTCAAGCGCTTTTTGAAACTGCACGGAGCAGCTCAGGTAGACGGAATTTTGGCCGACCTCGGCGTCAGCAGTCACCAACTAGACGCCCCCGAGCGCGGCTTTGCCCACAAGTACGAGGGCCCGCTCGACATGCGCATGAATCCAGAGGCGGGTCAGCCGGCGAGCGAATGGCTGAACGAAGTGGGCGAGCTCGAACTGCGCAAGGTGCTAGCCGAGTTCGGAGACGTAGAACGCCCTGCGGCCGTGGCTGCCGCGATTTTGCGTGCGCTCCCACTAACCACCACCGCCCAGCTCCGCGACGTGCTGGAACCATTTAGCCAGCGAGGACGAAACACGAAGCTTCCGGCACGCGTCTTTCAGGCGGTGCGCATTGCGGTCAACCGCGAAATGGAAGTACTTGATACGTTTCTTACGGACTGCATCCCTTCGCTTAAGGTGGGCGGACGCCTCGTGGTCATGAGCTACCACAGTCTTGAGGACCGCCGCGTAAAGAATCTGATGCGCGAAGGCCGACTGGACGGCGAAGCCGAACGGGACGATTTTGGTCGCCGCCTGGTTCCGTTCCACGTACTCACCCGCAAGCCAGTGAGCGCAAGCCCCGCCGAGCTTGAAGAAAACCCAAGGTCACGGTCAGCCCGCTTGCGCGCGGCAGAAAAAATCGAGGTCAGCCATGGATAAGCAAGGCAGCAAGGGACTACTCGCTTCGGTACTGCGCGGAAGCTTTTTGGGGCATCCGTACGTGGTGCGCAACCTACCTTTTGTGGCGTTTTTAAGTGCGCTCGGTGTGCTCGCCATTTTTTGGGCCCACCGCGCCGAGCAGCAAGCCCGCCAAATCAGCAAACTGAGTGCAGAACTCAGCGAAGTCAAGTCAGAGTACCTCGAAGCCAAATCGACCTTGATGCGCATGGGTACCGAAGGTTCCGTGCGCCAGCGCGCCCAAACCTTGGGAATGATTGCGCCCAAAAAGGCTCCGGACCGCATTAAAAAACCGCAGGATGACGCCGAATGACCCTGACCAACTGAGCTCGCGCTGGGTTGCCGGAATTACGGGCGGCCTGTTTGTGTTTGGACTGGCAGTGCTGGTCAAGCTGTACATGGTGTCGCTCAAAGACGGCCCCGCGCTTCGCGAGAGCATGCGAAACAGGGTGGTGCAGGAGCGGTCGGTTCCTGCCAGCCGCGGCAACATTTACTCGGCGGACGGCCAGCTGCTGGCCACGTCGATGCCCGTGTACGAGCTGCGCTGGGACGCGTCCGTGGTCGACGAAGAGCGATTTGCGATGCACGCCCAAGAGACGGCCAAAGGACTACAGCGCCTGCTCGGGGAGAGGACGGCTTCGGAATGGTTCCGCTTTTTACGCGACCAGCACCGCGACAAGAAGCGCTATGCCTTTATTGCCAAAAATCTGAGCTTCAGTCTGTACCGCAAGGTGAAGGAGTTGCCCATGTTCAAGGGAAGTCCGTTTAAAACGGGTTTGATTGCCGAAGAGCGCTACACGCGGCTGATGCCTATGGGCATGCTGGCGCAGCGCACGATTGGCTACTGGCGCCCCGATGCCAAGGCGGGGCTTGAGGCGGCCTACCAAAGCGTGCTCAACGGTCAAGACGGAAGGCGCTGGATGCAGCACTTCGGCAAGGGCCAATGGAAGCCGATCGAGGCCGACTACGAGGTCGAGCCCCGCGACGGCGCCGACATCGAAACCACCCTAGACTCCCGCATTCAGGACATCGCCCACCGCGCACTACTGGAACGGCTTCAGAAGTACCGGGCCGAACACGGTTCCGTGATTGTAATGGAAGTGGCGACGGGAAAAATCCGCGCCATGGTGAATTTGGGCCGCGAAGAGGGCGATTCGGTGTATACCGAGCTGCGCAACTACGCCGTCTGGGAAAGGACCGAACCGGGGTCAACGTTCAAGTTTGCAGCCCTGCTTGCCGCACTCGAGGACGGAATCGTTGACACCAACACGCGCGTAGACACCGACGGCGGGGTCTATGTCGTGCACGGCAAAAAAGTCAACGACTCGCACAAGGGCGGCTACGGGGTTATTTCGCTGGGCCGCGCACTCGAGGTATCGAGCAACACAGGGGTGGTCAAAGCCATTTACCCGAAGTACCTGGCGAATCCGCAGGATTTCATTGACCGCCTGTATCAAATGGGTCTGGGCGAAAAGACCGGAATTGAGGTGAACGGCGAGAGCAAGCCCTTTATTCCGCAACCCGGAGGCAAGCGCTGGTCCGGCACCACGCTTCCGTGGATGATGTTTGGGTACGGCGTACAGTGCACCCCGCTGCAGACCCTCGTGTTTTACAATGCGTTGGCCAACGACGGTAAGATGGTGCGCCCCCGCCTGTGGGAGCGGACGATCGACCGCGGCCAAGTGGTGGCCCAGTCTGAACTGGAGTACATCCGCACCAGCATCGCGTCGAAAGAAAACGTGCTCAAGGTGCGCGACCTGATGGAAAAGGTTGTGATTCGCGGAACCGCAGCCAACATCAAGCTCGACTCACTGAAGCTCGCGGGCAAGACGGGCACCTGCCAGCTGGAGTACTGGAATCCGGAGCGCATGGGCTACCAGGCGTCGTTCGCCGGATACTTCCCAGCTGACAATCCAAAGTATTCGTGCGTGGTGGTGGTTTCGCGCCCGATCAAGAGCATGGGCTACTACGCGAACGTGGTGGCTGCTCCCGTTTTTCAGGACATCGCCCTCGGAATTACCAAGTTTTTGCCGGACGAAACGGTTCCGCCACGCGGGTACTGGAGCGACGGCCTCGAATCGACGGCTTCCAAGCGCGCCGAAGACGCCACGTCGGCCTGGGCGAGCGCTTCAGAGGCACTCGAGCGCGGAAGCATGCCCAACTGGGCCGGCTGGAAGGGCGCCGACGTGGTGCAGCTGCTCGAAAAGCACGGCTACCGCGTCGAAGTGCGCGGTAACGGCCGCGTCCGCTCCTGGTCTGCCGGATCGGGACGCAAATCCATAACCCTCGTACTCGGATGAAGCTGCTAAAGAACCTTTTGTACGGCGTGCGCCTAGTGGACGTTCAAGGCAGTACCAATTTGGCGGTCGAGTCGATTACGTCCGACAGCCGCAAGGTCCGACCCGACAGCCTTTTTGTCGCGGTGCGCGGAACTCATTCCGACGGCCACTCCTACCTGACGCAAGCAATTGCTGCCGGCGCGAAGGCGATTGTGGTTGAAGAGGTTCCGGCCGACGCGGCCCCAGGGGTCACCTGGATCACCGTGGCGAGCAGCTCTGAGGCCTACGCCCGCATCGCCTGTTCGTGGTTTGATCAACCCAGCCAGGGCATGACCGTAGTGGGCGTCACCGGGACGAACGGAAAAACCACCACCGCGACCCTACTCTACCACATGCTGATGCACCGCGGTGTAAAGACAGGCCTTATCAGCACGGTTAAGGTCTGTGTGAATTCCGCCGAAGAGCCCGCAACCCACACGACCCCCGATGCGTGGGTGCTGCAGGGCCACCTCGCCCGCATGCGCGACGCCGGGTGCAAGGTGGTGTTCATGGAAGTTAGTTCGCACGGACTCGTGCAGCACCGCGTGACTGGTCTGAAGTTCGCGGGCGCCGTGTTTACCAACATCTCGCGCGACCACCTCGACTACCACGAGACGATGGACAACTACGTGGCCGCCAAAAAGATGCTGTTTGACGGACTGGGGTCCGACGCGTTTGCCTTGGTAAATTCTGACGACACGCACGGCGAAACCATGCTTTTGGATTGCGTAGCGCGCACCCGCACCTACGCGCTCAAGCGTCCGGCCGACATCAAGGTAAAAATCCTCGAATCGCACCTGCAGGGCACCCTGCTTAGTATCAACCAGCGCGAGTGCTGGTCGCAGCTCATCGGCGCATTCAACGCGTACAACATGGCCGCCATGTACGGTGTGGCGGTGGAATTGGGGATTCCGGCAGACGAAGCACTTCAAGCGTTGAGCGCGGTGCGCAGCGTCGACGGGCGATTCCAAAAAATTGCCGGCCCCGACAACCGCATCGGCATCGTCGACTACGCCCACACCCCGGACGCCCTCGAAAACGTGCTCAAAACCCTGCAGGACCTCAACCAAGGAGCCCAGCAAATCATCACCGTGATCGGCTGTGGAGGCGACCGCGACAAGGGCAAGCGCCCTGAAATGGCTCGCATCGCTGCAGACCGCAGCACCAAGGCCATTTTGACCAGCGACAACCCGCGCAGCGAAGACCCCGAAGCCATTCTCGACGACATGGAAGCCGGTCTGGACCCCGTGCAAAAGCGCCGCACCCTGCGTATAAGCGACCGCGCCCAGGCCATCAAGCTGGCGGTACAGCTCTCCAACCCCGGAGACGTCATTCTCGTCGCTGGCAAGGGCCACGAAACCTACCAAGAAATCGCCGGAGTCAAGCACCCGTTTGACGACGTCGCCACCCTCAAAGCCCAGTTTAACGACCTGTAAACCATGCTGTACGCCCTATTTGACCTCCTCAAGCCCTACGACCTGCCCGGCGCAGGCTTGTTCAGCTACCTGACGTTTCGCGCGGCCCTCGCCATCTTGCTCTCGCTGACCATCAGTTTGGCGTTCGGCGGCCGTCTGATCAAGCTCCTCCGCAAACTCCAGGTAGGCGAAACCGTGCGCGACCTCGGCCTCGAAGGCCAACTCAGCAAGGCCGGAACTCCCACCATGGGCGGACTCATCATCCTCGCGGCCATCATTGTACCGGTACTGCTTGTGGCGGACCTCGGAAACATTTACATCCAATTGCTCCTGCTTACTACCGTGTGGATGGGCGCGATCGGATTCGCCGACGACTACATCAAAGTATTTCGCAAAAACAAGCAGGGACTTCGCGGAATTTTTAAAGTCATTGGCCAAGTCACGCTGGGCCTCGTAGTCGGATCCGTACTGGCCTTTCACCCCGACGTGACCATGAAAGAGGAGCTACCGGCCACCGCACTCGACGAGCTCTACGGCGAGGTAAGCGTAGGCAAGCCCAAGTTTGGCGCGGCCGAGCAGCACCTGCGCACCACGATTCCGTTCATCAAGGACTCGACGTTTGACTACGCCGACCTAATTTATTGCTCTAACTGCGAACCAACGGAATGGGCGTGGTTGCTCTTCATTCCGATCGTGATTTTCATCATCACCGCGGTCAGCAACGGCGCCAACTTGACCGACGGACTCGACGGCTTGGCGGGCGGAACCTCAGCCATCATCGCATTCACCCTTGCGGTACTTGCCTACGTCAGCGGATCGGTCGTCTTCGCCAGCTACCTCGACATCATGTACATTCCGATGTCGGGCGAAATGATCGTGTTCGCCGCCGCCTTCCTCGGAGCCGCCATTGGATTCCTCTGGTACAACACCTACCCCGCTCAGGTATTTATGGGCGACACCGGAAGCCTTTCGATCGGCGCCATCATCGCCGTGTTCGCCTTGGCGATTCGCAAGGAGCTGCTGATCCCCATTTTGGCCGGAATCTTTTTGGTCGAAAACCTCAGTGTCGTAATTCAAGTGGCCTACTTCAAGTACACCAAAAAGAAGTACGGCGAAGGCCGCCGCATCTTCTTGATGTCGCCACTGCACCACCACTACCAAAAGAAGGGCTTGCACGAATCCAAAATCGTGACTCGCTTCTGGATTTCGGGCATCTTCTTGGCCATTTTCACCCTCATCACCCTCAAACTCCGCTAGTCCCGTGCGCGCTGTACTCCCCCATCGGATCGCCGTACTCGGCGGCGGCGAAAGCGGAATCGGAGCCGCCCTGCTCGCCGCGCACCGCGGCGTAGACGTCTTTTTGAGCGAGGGCAAAAACCTTGGTCCGGGATACCGCGCTGAGCTCGAAGCCGCAGGGATTCCGTTCGAAGAAGGCCAGCACAGCCTCGACCAACTGCTGACCGCTGAGGCGGTGGTAAAGAGCCCTGGGATTCCGCCCAGCCACCCCATTGTTGCCGCCCTCAGGCAGGCAGGTGTACCCATTTGGTCCGACATCGAGTGGTTCTACATGAACTGCCCCGCGAGCGCTAAAATCGCCGCCATTACAGGCAGCAACGGCAAAACCACAACCACGAGCTGGCTCGGCCACATCTTGCGCCAAGCCGGAGCCAACGTTCAGGTAGGCGGCAACATTGGGGTGGGCGCCGGCCGCCTCCTCTTAGCGCCAGATGCCGACGTCTACGTGCTTGAGGTTTCGAGCTACCAGCTCGAGGACTGCCCGAGCTTCAGGCCCGACGTGGCGGTGCTCACGAACATTACGCCCGACCACCTTGACCGCTACGGCAGCCTTGAGGCCTACGCCGAGACCAAGTTTGCCATCGCCCAGCACCAGCGCAGCGAAGACGCCTTTGTCTTCTACGGCGAAGACCCCGTCAGCCAGCGCTACCTCGAGCGCGTGGCCGCCAACCTCTACCCCATCTACACCTCTGAGCCCGCTACCCTGCCCGCCCAAGGTGCCGCCCCCATTCCCCCGAACTACCTGATTAGAACCGCTGATTCCGAAATGACCATCGACGAACTCGCCCTGCAGGGCAAACACAATACGTTCAACGCGCTTGCCGCCGGCCTTTCAGCGCGCCTCCTTCAGGTTCGCGACGAAGCCATTCGCGAATCGCTCGCCCATTTTGAGGGACTCGAGCACCGCATGGAATCCGTGGCGCACGTGGGCGGAATCCACTTCATCAACGACTCCAAGGCGACCAACGTCAACTCGACGTACTACGCGCTTGAGAGCATGACGACCCCTACTGTGTTGATCCTGGGCGGAGTGGACAAGGGCAACGACTATAGCGAACTCTTTCGCCTTGTTGAGAAAAAGGTGAAGGCCATCGTGGCGATGGGAACCGACAACCACAAGATTGTCGAGGCCTTTGAGGGCCGCGTCAGCCTGCTCGCCGAGACCGCGAGCATGGAGCATGCCGTGCGCACCGCCTACCAGCTCGCGAGCAAGGGCGACACCGTGCTGCTAAGCCCCTGCTGCGCCAGCTTCGACCTCTTTCAGAACTACGAAGACCGCGGACGCCAATTCAAAACCTGCGTTCGCGCCCTCTAAACCATGGAAAACCAAGGCTTCAGCAAAATATTTCAGGGTAGCACCCAGGTTTGGGTGGGCATGCTCTTGCTGTCGCTTTTTTCGCTCCTTCCTGTATACAGCGGCGGCGGAACCTTGAGCCACTTCTCGTTCATCATGCTCAGCTGGGGGTTGGCATTTGCCCTGCACCGCACGCCCTACCGCTTTTTTGGTAGCGTCGCGGGGTTGCTGATGGTCCTTACCTTGGGGCTTCTCGCCTTCACGCTGGCCCAAGGCCGCACCATCGGAGGTGCCAACGCCAGCCGATGGATCAGCATCTTCGGCATCTCGTTTCAAACCAGCGCCTTTGCCAACGTCGTTCTGATCATGTTCGTCGCGCGCCAAATGGCCAAGCGCAAAGAAGATTGGACATTCGGGCAGTCCTTTGGCAAGGTCCTCTGGGCCATCTTCGCTACAGTAGGCCTGATTCTGCCCGCCAACTTTTCAACCGCCGCACTCGTGTTTGTGAACGCGAGCGTGGTACTTGCATTAGGCGGTTACCCGTTTAAGTACTTACTGCGTATCGCCGGAATGGGAGCAGCCGCCCTCGCCATTTTTGTCGCAGCGGTCATGGTGGCGCCAGACCTCATGCCCAACCGCGTCCAAACGTGGAAGTCGCGCATCGAGACCTTTTCGGGGCAAGGCAACGAAGACGACACCTACCAAACACTTACGGCGCAGCGAGCCATCGCCGAGGGCCGCATCTTTGGCCAGGGTCCGGGCGGAGGCCTGCACAAGCACTTCTTGCCGCAGAACAACTCTGACTTTGTCTATGCCCTGATCGTCGAAGAGTACGGCTTAGTGGGCGGAACCGTCGTGCTGGCCATGTACATCTGGCTCCTCTTTGCCGTGGTGCGCGTCGCTAAGCGCGCCAAGGACCTCTTCGGCAAGCTCTTGGCCCTCGGAATCGGCTACGCTATCGTCCTGCAGGCCTTCATCAACATGGCGGTGGCGACGGGACTTTTTCCGGTCACGGGTCAAACGCTTCCGCTGGTGAGCGCGGGCGGAACCTCGCTCCTACTCACCTGTGCCGCCCTGGCCATGGTCATTGCCGTGAGCCGAGGCAAAGGCGACGGCGAAGACGTCGACCCCGACCTCGCGGCCGCACTCGAAAACGACTGGAACGAATCCAGCGAACCTATTACCCAAGCCAAAGCACCGAACCTACCCAATGGCTGAGCAACTGCGCATCATCATCTCAGGCGGCGGAACCGGCGGACACATCTTTCCCGCCGTCAGCATCGCCCGCGAAATCCAAGCCCGCTACCCCCATGCCCGCATTCTGTTTGTCGGCGCTGAAGGGCGCATGGAAATGGAACGCGTCCCTGCCGCAGGTTTCCCGATCGAAGGAATCCGCATCGCCGGGTTTCAGCGCAAAAAGCTATGGGCCAACTTGAGCCTTCCAGGTAAAGTATGGTTGAGCCTGAAGCGCGTCCGCGCCATTATGGAGCGCGAACGTCCGCACCTTGTGATCGGAACCGGCGGCTACGTCAGCGGACCCACTCTTTGGGTGGCACAGCGCATGGGGATTCCGACCCTCATCCAGGAGCAAAACAGCTTTGCCGGATGGACCAACCGCTGGCTGAGCAAAAAGGCCGGCGCCATCTGCGTGGCCTACCCTGGAATGGAATCGGCATTCCCCGCAGACCGCATTCGCTTCACCGGCAACCCCGTGCGGCCCGACCTCGCGGCGTTGGCAGCCAGTCCGACCACCGAGGCACTGCGGGCAGACGCCAAATTGGCCCTCGGATTTGACCCCATCAAGCCGCTGGTACTCATCCTTGGCGGAAGCCAAGGCGCCCGTGCCATCAATGAGGGCGTCGCAGCCTGCGAAAACATGTGGCGATCCAGCGACATCCAAATCTTTTGGCAGTGCGGGCGCTTTTATGCTCAAGACCTCATTGCCCGATTTGGCCAGGGTCGCGGACGCCAAATCAGCGCCTTTATCGACGACATGCCGAGCGTACTTCGCGCCGCAGACCTCGTGCTCTCGCGGGCCGGAGCCGGCACCCTTAGCGAGCTCACCTGCGCGGGTTCTGCGGCGGTGCTGGTTCCGTCGCCCAACGTCGCCGAAGACCACCAAACCCACAACGCCGAAAGCCTGGTGGCCGCAGGCGCCGCCATCATCATGCCCGAAATCAACATCGCCAACCTCTGTGGGCATGTGCACGGGATGCTGTACCGCCCCGACGAACTCGAACTGCTTCGCGGAAACGCCCGCAAGCTCGCCAAGCCGCACGCCGCGGCCGACATCGTCAACGAATGCGAACGACTCTGGACATGGCGCGCGTAAACGCTTCGGACGGCATTCCCGCGCTCGACTTTTTGGGCATCGGCGGCATCGGTATGTCGTCGCTGGCCCGATGGGCGATGGCGCGCGGAATCCCCGTGACCGGATACGACAAAACGCCAACTTCGCTTACGGACGCTCTGGCTTCTGAAGGTGCAACCCTACGATTTGATGAATCGCTCGAGGCCTGGAAGGTTCCCGCCGACGCGTGGATCATTTACACCCCGGCGATTCCGGCCGACCACCCGCAGCTGGTGGCCGCCAAGGCCGAGGGCCGAACACTGATGAAGCGCGCCGAGCTCCTCGGCCAGATCGCCAACGCCGGCACCTGCTTGGCCGTCGGCGGAACCCACGGCAAGACCACGACCTCAGCCATGCTCGCCTGGATCCTCAGCCAGCACCAACCAATTCAAGCGTTTTTGGGCGGAATCGCGACCAACTTCAATTCGAACTCCCTCCCTGGACCCGCCGAGATCAGCGTGGTCGAGGCCGACGAGTTCGACCGGTCCTTTTTGCACCTGCACCCCAGCGCCGCCGTGATCACAAGCACCGATGCCGACCACCTGGACATTTACGGCGAAGCCGATTCTGTCGTCGACGGATTCAGAGCCTTTGCCGGGCAGGTCAAGGGGCCGCTGTTTGCGGGCCCGGGCTGCGCAGACCTAGCCGGGGCCGAGTCCTACGGTCGCCCCGGCGACCGCTACACCTACCGCGACGTGCGCCTCGAGGGCGGAGTTCAGGCCTTCACCCTCGTGCTCGACGGAGCCGAGATCGCCACCCACGCCGGGCTCCCCGGGTTGCATAATGTCGAGAACGCGGTTGCTGCTGCGGCGCTGGCCCACGCAGTGGGCATGCCCGCGGCCGCGATCGGCGAAGCGATCGCGAGCTTCCGCGGGGTCGCGCGGCGGTTTGACCGCCGCGCAAGCGCCGCTGGCCGCAACTACATCGACGACTACGCCCACCACCCCACAGAACTGACCCGATTCATCGAAGCACTTCGGGGAATGTTCCCGGGTGAAAAGCTTGCCTTGCTCTTTCAACCGCACCTGTACAGCCGCACCCGCGACTTCGCCGCGGGATTCGCTGAGGCCCTAAGTGGCGCCGACTTCGTCGGCATTCTACCCATTTATGCAGCCCGCGAACGCGCCATGGCGGGCGTCGACAGCGCGATGCTGGCGGCCCGGATCCCGGGCGCGCAGCTCGTGCCGTACGACCGCGGCGCGGAATGGCTGGCGAGCCAGCCCGCCACCGTGGTGGCCACGGTGGGCGCGGGCGACATCGACCGACTGGTTCCGCACGTCGAACGCTTAATCCGAGGAGAATCATGAAACCCTGGATGCGCAACACCGTCATCGTCAGCTCGTGGATCATTGGATTTGCAGGCCTTGGCTTGGGCCTTTGGGTCGCGTCCCAGCCCCGAGGTAGCCGGGTCGTAACCGGCCACACCGTCCGCATTCACCAACCCAAGGATCAGGCACTTTTGGTGGTCGCTGACCTCACCCCCGAATTCCGCGCAGTCGGCGCCCCTTGGACCGGCGCCAGCACTAAAGAAATCAACATTCCATTGTTAGAAGAAAAGCTCCGCGCCCACGACTTCGTCGAAAAGGCCGAAGTATTTTCAACGTGGGATGGAACAGTCCGAACGATCGTGAAGCAAAAAACAGCCAAAGCCCGCATTGTCAGCGGATTGCAAAGTGTCTACGCAGACGCTAAAGGCGGCGTGTTCCCCCTTTCGAAGCACGACAGCCCAAGGCTTCCGCTCGTTTCTGGCGTACACACGGCACGAGAAATCCGACAAGCGCTTCAACTTTTGGACCGCGCGGCCCAGCATTCGGCCTTTCCAGGCGGCTGGTACGCCCTTGATTTGAACGACCAGACGGGCTTCACTGCGTTCCCCGAATGGCACTCCCACCGCATCGTGTGGGGTCAGGCCTCTGACTTCGCCGAGAAGGCCCACCGCACCAAAGCGCTCTACGCGCACGCCCTGCAGCACCAGTACCTCGACCAGCTCGAGCGCATCGACGTGCGCTTCGACGACCAAGTCGTCTTTACCCGAACTTCTTCACCTTCTGCCCAATGAACCCGAACCGCATTGCTGTCGGCCTCGACATCGGAACCACCAAAATCGCCGCCCTCGTCGGCCGCTACGACGCCCACCAAAAGCTCGAGATCCTCGGATACGGAACCGCGCCCAGCCTCGGCGTTCAGCGCGGAGTCGTCGTCAACATTACCCAGACCATCGAATCCATCCAGCAAGCTGTCGCTGCCGCGCAAGCTGACTGCGGAATGGACATTTCTGGTGTGGTGGTAGGCATTGCCGGCCAGCACATCCGCAGCCTTCAGCACAGCGACTACATCACCCGTACCGATTCCGAAGAAGTGATTGGCGACCGCGACCTCGAGCGCCTGATCGAGAACGTGCACAAGCTGTCCATGATGCCGGGCGAAGAGATCATTCACGTGATTCCGCAAGAGTACAAGGTCGACGGCCAGGGCGACATCAAAGAGCCGCGCGGCATGTACGGCGCGCGCCTCGAGGCGACGTTCCACATCGTCGTGGGCCAGGTGACCAGCATCCGCAACATCGCGCGCTGCGTCAAGTCGGCCGACCTCGACCTCAAGGCCATCAACCTCGAGCCGCTGGCCAGCGCCGAGGCCGTACTGAGTCAAGAAGAGAAAGAGGCCGGCGTAGTGCTCGTCGACATCGGCGGCGGAACCACCGACATCGCCATCTTCAAAGACGGCATCATTCGCCACACGGCGGTGATTCCGTACGGCGGAAACATCATCACCAACGACATCAAAGAGGGCTGCAGCATCATCGAGAAGCAGGCCGAGCAGCTTAAGGTGAAGTTTGGTTCCGCGTGGCCCGGCGAAAACAAGGAGAACGAGATCGTTTCGATACCCGGCTTGCGCGGACGCGACCCTAAAGAGATCAGCCTCAAGACCTTGAGCCGAATCATTCACGCGCGCACCACCGAGATCGTGAACGCCGTGTTTACCGAAATCAAGAGCTACGGGTACGACCAACCCACCCGCAAACTCATCGCAGGTGTGGTCATCACCGGCGGCGGAAGCCAGCTCAAGCACGTGAAGCAGCTCGTCGAATACCTCACGGGCATGGATACCCGCATCGGCTACCCCAACGAGCACTTGGCGGCCCTTCCTTCGGACCACCCGCTGAACTCGCCCATGTACGCTACCGCCGTAGGCCTTCTCATGAAGGGCCTCGACAGCCGCGAAGTTGAGGGTTTTGTGCACGAAAGCGCCCCTGAATCCACAGATGCGGCCACCGCATTTACTCCCGAGGCCGCCCAAGCCTTTTGGGACGAGCCCGCCCAACCCATGGCCGAGGTTGAATCCCTTACCGAAGCCAGCACCGAAGAAGTCTTCGTCGAAAGCACTTCTGCGGCGACTGAGCCCTCTGCCGAGGCCAAATCGCGCGGCAAAGGCGACTTTTTCAAGCGCTGGGCCGACGGCTTTTTGAAACTTATTGACGACAACGACCTGAAATAATCCCATGGACATCAATCCTTTAGATTTCGATTTACCCAAGCACCGCTCTTCAGCGATTAAGGTTGTAGGTGTAGGCGGTGGCGGCTCAAACGCCGTCAACTACATGAAGAACCAGGGCATTCGCGGGGTAGATTTCATCATCTGCAACACGGACGGCCAAGCCTTGGCCCACAGCCCTGTAGAGACCAAAATCCAGTTGGGCGCGACCCTTACTGAAGGCCTCGGAGCCGGAGCCAACCCCGAAGTCGGCGAGCAAGCCGCCCTCGAGAGCTACGCCGAAATTCAAGCCGCCCTCGGAACCCAAACCAAAATGGTGTTCATCACTGCGGGTATGGGTGGCGGAACCGGAACCGGAGCCGCTCCCGTCATCGCCAAGGCCGCGCGCGAACTCGGAATCCTGACCGTGGGCATCGTCACTGCTCCGTTCTCGTTCGAGGGAAACATGCGCCTTCGCCAGGCCGAACAGGGCGTCGAGCGCCTTCGCGAGCACGTCGATTCGCTGATTGTCATCAACAACAACAAACTCCGCGAAGTCTACGGCAACCTCGGATTTAAGCAGGGCTTCATGAAGGCCGACGAGGTCCTCTCGACTGCCGCCCGCGGAATCGCCGAAGTCATCACGCACCACTACAGCGTCAACATCGATTTGCGCGACGCCAAAACTGTGCTTCACAACAGCGGAACCGCCATCATGGGCAGCGCCAAAGCCGCCGGCTCAACGCGCGCCTTGACTTCTGTGCGTTCTGCCCTCGACAGCCCGCTGCTCAACGACAACCACATCGAAGGCGCCCGCTACGTGCTGCTTCTCATCGTTTCTGGAACCGGCGAGCACGAAGTCACACTCGACGAAATCGGCGAAATCAACGACTACATCCAAGAGCAAGCCGGCCGTCAAGTCGACATCATCATGGGTATTGGCGAAGACGCGCACCTCAGTGACGCCCTTCAAGTCACCGTGATCGCTACCGGATTCAACTCCACCAACCCGATTGGTATGGTGAAGCCCGCGGAACCCGAAAAAGTGGTCTACGAGCTCCGCCCCGATTCAAATCCCGGCTCACAGTTCAACCTCTTTGACGAGCCCGTGCGCAGCAGCGTTCCGGTCGAGCCACAGCAAAGCCCCGTAGAGGTTCCGCTTAGCGAAGCCCACACAGCCCCCGAGCCTGTAACCGACATGCCCCTCGTCGAAGCCCCCCATGCTGCCGACGAGCCCATCGCTTGGGAACCCGCAGCCCAAGAGCCCTCAGCCCCAGCGGCATTTGAGCTCGCGCCTGAGGAGCCTATGGCCATCGAGCAGCCCATTGCCCTCGAGCAGCCCATTGCCATCGAGGGACCCATGACTATCGAGCAACCCATTGCCATCGAGGCCGTGGCTGAAGAGTCAATGGTCATTGAGCACGCAGCCGACGAAGTCGTACTCGAAGAAATGAGCTTCGAACTCGGCGACAGTCCCGAATGGGCCCCTGAGACTCCCGTCAGCGAAACCCTCACCTACGACGAAGAGCCCGCCCCCACCATGACCTGGACCTTGGATTGGGACGACGACATCACCGCCGAGGAGCCCATGGCATTTGAGCCAGTGGCCAACGAGCCAGTAGCCGAGGAACCAGTAGCCGAGGAACCAGTAGCCGAGGAGCCAATTCGCAAGACCGTCGGTCTCGACGAGCTATTGGCATTTGAGGCGCAGCTGCGCGGTGACGTTCCTGCACCTATTGTTCCGCAGCCGGAAGCATTTGAAACGTTTGAAGCGTCGGTACCCATTGAAGCGCCGGTTGAGTCATCATTCGATGCGCCCATCGCGGAAGCTATTGAACCATCCTACGATGCACCCATCGTGGAGTCTGTTGAGGTATCGCTTGACGCACCCCTCGCGGAAGCAGTTGAAGCAACGTTTGATGCTCCTATTGAAGCACCCATGAGTTTTGAACAATCCAAGTTTGAGGTTGAATTTGAGGCTCCGGTGCGCGAACAGTCTTCGTTTGAGGTAGCGGCACACGCGGCTGCACCGCAGGTTCCGAGCGAAATTCGCGTAGAAGTGCGCCCGATGGTCGCCGAACGCGAGCCCGTTCAAATCGACCCAGACCGCGACAGCCTCGAGGACACCATGCGCCGCATGGCCCAAGAACGCCGCGCCTACCTGCAGGCCTACAGCCACCGTTTTGGCCAAGCCCAGCAGCGCATTCAGCAAGGAGACATGGACCGACCCGCATTTGAGCGCCAGGGATGGAACCTCGATGCGTCTGCAAACTACTCCAAAGAGCAATCGCTGGGTGAACACATGGTTCGCGGAGAGAAGAACGATTTAGAGTTCCGTCCAAACAACTCATTTTTGCACGACAATGTCGATTGAAGCCCTTGAAGCTCAGCTCACTGAGGACATGAAAACCGCGATGCGGGCCAAAGACCAGGTTCGCCTAGAGGCGGTTCGCTCCATTCGCGCAGCCCTCACGACTGAGAAAACCTCTGCAGCCAACCAAGGCAGCCTCACCGAGGCCCAGGCCATTGCGGTGCTTCAACGCCTCAAAAAGCAGCGCGTGGAATCTGCAGAAATTTTCAATGCTCAAGACCGAAAGGACCTCGCAGTAGTTGAAGAAGCGCAGTTGGCGGTAATTCAGGGATACCTTCCGGCGGCGCTCGAAGGTGCCGAACTTACCGCGGCGGTTCGTGACCTACTGGCCCAGCACGGATTCACCAGTGCAGCGCAATTTGGTCCGGCTATGGGATTGGTTTCAAAGGCACTTGCGGGACGTGCCGACGGCAAAGCCGTATCGGCTGAGGTCAAGGCACTGCTCAGCTAGAAGCTAGTTACTAGCTGCTGGTTGCTGGTTTACCAAAACCCGTAAAGCAGGCGAAGCGAAACCACATCTGCTTTATCGACGGCACTTGCGGGTACCCGCCACAATCCGGCAGAGAGGTTTACCTCGTTGCCCATGTAGTCATAGCGCACGCCAACCTCTGAAAAAACTCCGGTGGAACCGTCGCGCACAAAAGCTGGTCCGATTCCGCTGTTGTTGCGCACCTGGCGTGCGTAGCTGCCGTAGCCGAGGTTGACAAAGGCTCCGATGAACGCATTCGAAGCCTGGGTACTCGCCAACCCCACCTGCATTGTGGCGGCGACCGTGTAGTGGTAGCCCAAATTGATTCCGCCGAACGAAGATTGGGCAAGGCCCAGGCCCACTGGAGCCACCACGCCAAATGACATTTCATCGCCTACCGGAAAGGTGTAGCGCGGCGCCCACGTCACCCCGTTGCTCGCAAACGGCATTGCGAGGGTGCTCAAATCGATCCCAATCGCATAATCGTAGCCCACGGCGTGAAACCATTCGCCGTCTTTGATTGAATTCTGGGCGGACGCTGAATGCACACCCGCGGCAAGCGCCAAAGCTGAAAGCAATTTCTTCATGAGCCTAAAGGTAGTACTTGTACCTTTGCGGGACCGTGCAGATTCCGTTGATTAGTTGGGTTGCGAGGCAGTACCGCGCCGCATTTGAAGGCCTCAGCCAAGAGGCGTGGGTGCTGGCCACTGTCATGTTTGTCAACCGAGCCGGAACCATGGTGCTGCCCTTTCTCGGCCTCTACCTGCGCGAAGGCCTGGGCTACAGCCTCGCCGATACCGGCTGGATCATGGCATTTTACGGCGTCGGTTCAATGGTCGGAGCCCTCACGGGCGGCGCACTTTCAGACCGATTCGGGTCGTACCGCGTCCAGCAATTTGCCCTGTTCACAGGGGCCTTTCTCTTTTTGGGACTGAGCTTTTTGACGGAATTTTGGTCGCTCGCCTTCGGCGTATTCATCCTCACCTCGGTTGCGGACATGGTGCGGCCCGCCAACTCGTCTGCCGTGTTTGAGTACGCCAAAGAGGGCAACGTCACCCGCGCATTCTCGCTCAACCGAATGGCGATCAACCTCGGATTCTCGGTCGGACCCGCCGCCGCCGGAATCATCGCCGCCTGGAGCTACCAAGGCCTGTTTTGGGCCGACGCCGCCACCTGTGCGGCGGCCGGACTTCTATTCGTTGGATTCTTTCGCAAGCGCCGCCCTCGACGCGAACGCGAACGACCCGTCACTCCTGGCCGATCGCCCTACCGCGACCGCGGAGCACTCGCCTTTTCTGCGCTGGTGCTACTCTTTGCCCTGGCGTTCTTTCAGCTGGTTTCAACCATGCCGCTCTACTACCGGGACGTATTCAACCTCCAAGAAGAACAGATCGGGCTGTTGCTTGGCTTTAACGGCCTGCTCATTGTGGCCGTCGAAATGGTCTTTGTCAACTGGGCCCACAACCGCATCGCCCCTCGGCACGCCATCGCCATCGGGGTGCTCGTAATGGCACTATCCTTTGCCAGTCTTAACTGGGCTACGGGTCTGCCGGGGCTGTACGCGTCGATGCTGGTTCTCAGCGTATCTGAAATATTGGCGATGCCATTTATGATCTCGTGGATCACGCTGCGCGCGGGCGACCAGTCCCGCGGACGCTACCTCGGGCTCTACGCCGCGACCTACGCGCTGGGGCACATCTTGGCTCCGCTACTCGGAACCCGCGTCATCGAACACTTCGGGTACAGCACGCTCTACTACGGAGTAGCCGCCCTGTCGGTGCTTACCGCGATCGGATTCAGCCAGCTACCTCCCGCGACTGGGCGTCAATCACAGCCATAGCGGTCGTATTCACGATCTCGCGAACGCTGCATCCGAGCTGCAGCACGTGCGCTGGGTAATCCAAGCCTACGAGCAAGGGTCCGACGGCCTCCATTCCGGCCATTGACTGAAGCAACTTGTACGAAATGTTGGCTGACGAAAGGCCGGGGAAGACAAACACATTCGGACCTTTTCCGACCAGGTCGCTGAACGGAAACTGCTCGGCAAGCAGCGCATTGTCCACCGCAAAATTGGCCTGCATTTCTCCGTCGGCAACCAGGTCCGGATCCTTAGCTCGGATTAGGCTGAGAGCCTCGCGCATTTTGCGCGGCGTCTTGCCGTCGCCCGACCCGAAGTTGGAATAGCTCAGAAGCGCCACACGCGGAACAATATTCATCTTGCGCACCATCTTCGACACCTCGCACACAATTTGCGCTACGCGGTCGGCGGTGGGGTCTTGGTTGATGGTCGTGTCGGCAAAAAACTTCGGACCTTGTTTGGTCAGCATTACGTACACTCCGGCCACGGTCGACCCGCCTTTTTTGGGCCCCAGAATCTCCATTACGGGGCGTACGGCGCGGGTGTACTTCACAGTGGCTCCGGTAACGTAGGCGTCTGCATGCCCGCAGCGCACCATCATCGGACCGTAGTAGTCGCGGTTGTGCATCAGGCGGCGCGCTTCCTCGCGTCCCACACCTTTTCGCTGGCGAAATGCATAAAACATCTCGGCGTAGTCGGCAAGATTGGGCGCCGTATTGCTGCGCGGATCAATCATCAGAACCTCTTCGAGGCCAAGATTGTACTCTTCGTTGAGCGCCTTGATCTTGGCCACGTCGCCCAGCAGAATGGGCTGGCAAATGCCTTCTTCCATCGCGATTTGAGCGGCCTTCAGTACTCTGTAGTGGTCGGCCTCGTTGTATACCACCCGCTTGGGAGCAGATTTTGCTTTTTCGACCGCCAGGCGAATGAACTTGTCGTCGCGGCCAAGGCGGCTGCGAAGCTCCTCTTCGTAGGAATCCCAGTTGGTGATGGGTTTTTTGGCCACACCCGACTCCATCGCTGCGCGGGCCACGGCCGGGGCCACGGTATAAATCAAGCGCGGATCAAAGGGCTTTGGAATAATGTAGTCGGTTCCGAACGACAAATTGCGGCTGCCGTAGGCGAGGTTCACGATCTCGGGAACGGCCTCTTTGGCGAGGTCGGCGATCGCCTTGACCGCCGCGAGCTTCATGGCCTCGTTGATCTTGGTGGCGCGAACGTCGAGTGCTCCGCGAAAGATGTACGGAAAGCCCAGTACGTTATTCACCTGGTTCGGATTGTCGCTTCGGCCGGTCGCCATAATCAGGTCCTTGCGCGTCTTGATCGCCACGTCGTAGTTGATCTCAGGGTCCGGATTTGCCAGCGCAAAGACCACCGGGTTGGCGGCCATCGACTTTACCATCTCGGGACTCAAAATATTGCCCTTCGACAGGCCGACAAACACGTCGGCGCCCACCAGGGCCTCGGCCAACGTGCGGTGCGGCGTGGCGCGCTTGAAGTCCATCTTCTCCTCAGTCAGGTCGTCGCGGCCGTCGTGGATGACGCCCTTGGAATCGCACATGGTGAGGTTTTCGGGCTTCACGCCCAAGGCCAAGTACAGACGGGCGCAGCTGATGGCTGAGGCTCCGGCCCCGTTGAACACCACGCGCACTTCGCTCAGCTTCTTGCCCACAATCTCGGTGGCGTTCAGCAGGGCGGCGCCGGTAATGATGGCGGTTCCGTGCTGGTCGTCGTGCATGATGGGAATATCGAGCTCTTCGCGCAGCCGCTTCTCGATGTAAAAGCAGTCGGGAGCCGAAATGTCTTCGAGGTTGACGCCTCCAAACGTGGGCGCCAGAATCTTGACGGTCTCGACAAACTTGTCGGGGTCTTTGGTGTCGAGCTCGAGGTCAAACACGTCGATGTCCGCAAAGATTTTGAAGAGGACGCCCTTGCCCTCCATCACGGGCTTTGAGGCCAGCGGGCCGATGTCGCCGAGGCCGAGCACGGCGGTTCCGTTGCTGATAACCGCGACGAGGTTGCCCTTGGCCGTGTAGCGGTAGGCATCTTCGGGGTTGGCGGCGATCTCGAGGCAGGGCTCGGCCACGCCTGGTGAGTAGGCAATGCTCAGGTCGCGCTGCGAATTCGAGGGCTTGGTCGGAACCACCTCTACTTTACCCGGGCGGTGCCCTTCGTGGTACTCTAGAATATCTCGCTTGCGAATCGGCGTCTTTTTCATAGCTGCAAAGGTCCGTCGAAATTTAACATTCGAGGTGACTTTGCGGACTTAACTTTGGGGTAACAAACGGAATCACCCATTTAATCCGCATTTAACGTGTACACTGGACTGCTCCACAGCCACCGAAGCCTTGCTTACCTCTTTTTGCTCTCGGCCCTAACGACTGTTGTGCTCGCCTTGGTCAACAGACTTCAAAACAAGCCGACCAGCAAAGCGCTCAACGGGCTCACCATTGCCACCCTGGCGCTGGGCCACCTGCAGCTGCTTTTGGGCCTTGGGCTCTACTTCGTGGGTCCGTGGTTCGGACTCCTTGCCGAGAATGCCAGCGAAGTCATGCGCACCGCCGAACTCCGCTACTTTGCAGTCGAGCACATCAGCATTAATGTGGTCGGAATCGTGCTCGTCACCGTGGGCCGCTCGCGCTTCAAAAAACTTGAAGCAGATCGCCGCAAGCAGCAGGCCGTAATTGCGTACGTCGGATTGGGACTATTGCTCATCGCGAGTCGTGTTCCCTGGGACCGATTGTTCTAACTTTGCTACATGATTGATCGGCGACCCCGCCAAGGCCCTGAGCGCTGTGTGCTTGTTGGGGCCGTAACTCGCCTCCAAGACGAAACCAAGGCCAACGAATACCTCGACGAGCTCCGCTTTTTGGCCGAGACCGCCGGAGCCGAAACCGTCGCCGTATTCTCTCAAAAACTCGACAAGCCGGATCCGAAACTTTTTCTAGGTTCCGGAAAAATGGACGAAATCAAGGCCTACCTTGACGCCGAAGAGGTTGACCTCGTCATTTTTGACGACGAACTGAGTCCGTCGCAGCTCAAAAACATCGAGCGCCTGTTTGAGTGCAAGGTGATGGACCGCACCAACCTCATCCTCGACATCTTTGCCGCACGGGCCCAGACCTCGTACGCCCGCACCCAGGTCGAGCTCGCCCAGTACGAGTACCTGCTGCCCCGACTGACGCGCATGTGGACCCACCTCGAGCGCCAAAAGGGCGGAATCGGCATGCGCGGCCCCGGCGAAACCCAAATCGAGACCGACCGCCGCATCATCAAGCAAAAAATTGCGCACCTCAAAGAGAAGCTGACGGTCATCGACCGCCAGATGGCCACCCAGCGGGGCAACCGCGGAGCCCTCGTGCGCATGGCCCTGATCGGCTACACCAACGTCGGCAAGTCCACCCTCATGAACGCGCTCAGCAAGAGCGAGGTCCTGGCCGAAAACAAACTTTTTGCGACCCTCGACACGACCGTACGCAAGGTGGTGGTGGGCAACCTTCCGTTTCTGCTTACCGACACGGTGGGCTTCATCCGCAAGCTGCCGACCCAGCTCGTCGAGTCGTTCAAATCGACCCTCGACGAGGTGCGCGAGGCCGACATCCTTCTGCACGTCGTCGACGTCGCCCACCCCAACTACGAGGACCACATGGAGTCCGTTGCCGCAATCCTTCAGGAGCTTGGCTGCCAGGACACTCCCCAGATCGTCGTATTCAACAAGATTGACGCCTGGACGGCTCCGACTGACGACGAGGGCCGCCCCGCCGGAACCCTTGACGAGCTCAAATCCGCCTGGGCCCGCCGCACCAACGGACAGTGCGTGTTCATCAGCGCCCTGCACAAAGACCAGTTCGACGCCCTGCGCGATATGATCTACCGCAACGCGTCGACGATTCACGCGGTGCGCTTTCCGTTTGATACGTTTCTGTACTGATTTCGGCGCGGAACGCTCCGCGCTACCTTTGCCCCATGCACGCCCGCAGCCTCGACTTCGCCCCAGAACACCCGCTTTTTCGCTCGCGACCCATTGAGCACCCCGCTGAGGTGCCCTTTGCCCTAGTGGCCGACGCTGAGGGCCAGATCGAGGAGCATCCCTACCTGCGCTGCATGGGCCGCACGGGCAACGACGTCGTGCCGCTCCGCCCCGAAGACTTTATTCCGCTGCCCGAGGGTTCCGAATTTTTTGCCTTGCCCGGCCGCAAGCCATTGGGTTGGAACCCTGAAACCCAGCAGTCCGAGCTGATGGACGGCGACGCCGTGGCCGCATTCGTGAGCCCCGCGCACACCCAAACCTACCTGGCGGCCTACGAAAAAAACGGACCGGCTCCGATCCTACCCCTCTATGCCTACACGGCCCTAGGTTGGTTCGACGGGCGATTTTGGACCACGGCGGTGCGCGTCGACCCCGACCTGCGCCAGGACGTGAGCCAGTTCCACGCCCCCATGATCGAGGGCGCGGTGAACCGCATGAAAAAGCGCTTCCCCGAAAACCGCCTCGTGGAACACCTGTCGACCCAATGCGCCGGAAGCTACCAGTGCCGCGCCGCCCAAAACTTCTTTTTGGAGCGCTGGGAACTGCCCATTCCCTCGTCGCCCGCCTGCAACGCGACCTGCCTCGGATGCATTTCGCTGCAAGAAGACGAGGACGTGTCGAGCGCCCACTTTCGCCTCAAGTTCATCCCTGACCCCCAGGAGATTGCCGACATTGCCCTGCACCACCTCGAGCAGGCGCCCTACCCCGTCATGTCGTTTGGGCAAGGCTGCGAGGGCGAACCCCTGCTGGTGGCCGACACCCTGGCCGAGGCGATGCGCCGCGTGCGCGCCGTGACCGACCGCGGAATTTTTAACATCAACACCAACGGATCGCGCCCCGACGACGTCGCCAAGCTCTGCGAGGCCGGACTGCGCAGCATCCGCGTGAGCATGAATTCCGCCCAAAAGGACTGGTACACCGGCTACTACCTGCCGCGGAACTACGAATTCGAGGCCCTTGCCCAGAGCCTGAAGGTCGTGCGCCAGCACGGCGGATGGGCGAGCATCAACTACTTCGTATTCCCCGGCTGCACCGACACTCCGGCCGAGTGGGACGCACTCCAACGCCTCATCGAGGATACCGACCTGAGCATGATTCAGTGGCGGAACTTTAACATCGACCCCGACTGGTACTTCAAAAAGCTGCGCAAGCAGCCCGACGGCAATCCGTTTGGCGTCCTCGAACTGATGCACCGCGTGCGCGAAACCTACCCGCACATCGCCTACGGATACTTTAACCCGGCGGCCGAAACCCAGGCCTACTACAACGCCAAACGCGCATGAGCCTCCGCATTGACGTGGCCGTCGCGCCCTGGACAGACTACGAGCTGATCGACAGCGGAAACTTCGCCAAACTCGAGCGCTTTGGCCACCAAACGCTGTGGCGCCCCGAGCCCCAGGCCGTGTGGACGCCCTCGATGGCCCCCGCCGAGTGGTCAAAGCGGGCCGACGCCCACTTCAGCCGGTCCAAGCAAAACCCCGAGTCGGGCGACTGGTCGCTCAAACCCGGAACCGTTGCTCAGTGGCCCCTGACCTACGACCTGCGCGGAACCCAGCTGCATTTTGACCTGGAGCGCACGGCCTTTAAGCACCTCGGAATCTTTCCCGAGCAGGCGACCAACTGGGAATGGATTTTTGACCAAGTGGCCGTCACCGGAGCCGACACCAAGGTTCTTAACCTCTTTGCCTACACCGGCGGAGCCAGCCTGGCCGCCCGCGCTGCCGGCGCCGACACCACACACGTGGACTCGGTCCGCAAGGTGGTCGACTGGGGCCGTCGCAACATGGACTCCAGCGGCCTCGACGGCATTCGCTGGGTGGTCGAAGACGCCGCCGCCTTTGTGCGCCGCGAAGTCAAGCGCGGCAAGACCTACCAGGGTATTTTGCTGGACCCTCCGGCCTACGGCCGCGGACCCGCCGGCGAAAAATGGGTGCTCGAAGAACAAATCGACGACCTACTGCGCGACTGCGCGGCCCTGCTCGCTCCGGGCGGATTCCTCGCCCTCAATCTGTACAGCATGGGCCTGAGCGCTGTGGTCGCCCACACGCTCATCAGCCAGCACTTCAAGCGCGAACCCGAACTGCTCGAGCTCGCCGTGGCCGACTCGTTTGGCAAGGTGCTGCCGTTGGGTACGGTGGCGCGGTTGAGCGCGGATCAGTAATCTTTTTGGCCGCAAACCGGACGCCTCGCACGTGCGTGTCATTTATTCCACAAAGTGTAAAATGAAATTCACTCAAAGTGTAAAATAAAATTCACTCAAAGTGTAAAGTCATTATATTCGCCTTGCTGCATCAGGAAGATCAAAGCGCCAACAAATGGCACATTGCTTTATGCCTGGATCTGGCGCCGAACGATTAATCTTCTGCAATCAACATTGATGAAACTGATTCAAGAAAGGCTCTTACAGCGTTATGAGCTTGAAATTCTCAAGAACACGTTACGGTACAGCACAAAAAGCTATTCTGGCTCGAAAGAGGTCAATATACCCTTGGATGAAATCGATGTTTCGCGGATGGTTTATTTGAAGACCATCGACCGTAAATCCATGTTTATAACAGGCTTTTTTTCATTATTTCTTGTAATCAGTTTATATCGTTCTATTTCCGATCCCCAAGAAAATTCAGGATCAATTTCCATGATTGTTCCCTTGATCATCGGACTCAGTGTATCCTCGTTTTTTCTTTATGTAAAATCAAAGGATGTCATTCAGTTTCCCTCAACGCAATCGGGAGATGTAGAATTCTTTCGGGCACTTCCAACTCACCGTGAGGTCAACGCGTTTGTATCCAACTTGAAAAACGCCGTTAAAGAATCTATACGCAAGCAGCACGCCGTTATTGACCCCGACATGCCCGTAGCACACCAAATCTCTAAGCTCAACTGGTTGCTCCAAATAGAAGTGATTACCGAAGAAGAGTATACGGAGTTAAAAAATCAACTCGCAACGGGAAAAATAAAGGCCACGAACATTGGATTTAATAAAGATTCGATCGAACGTCAGTCTGAATGAAACTAGTGCAACGTCGTTTCTTGTTTGTCCGCGAACTTGAGATTGTAAACTACCATTTAAAAATTACTCGTAGTGATTTAACGGATAAAATCACCGAGTATTTCCCCCTTTCAGAATTTGACACAAAGCACATTACGTACACCAAAGACAAACCAGGCTTTTTGATCATTTTGTTAACCGTAATTTCCGGTGTGGTCTTCGCCTCTAATTTCTTCGAACTGATAGATCCCACTGAAGGTGAAGCAACCTGGTTCATGGTGCTTGGACCTTTTTTATTATTCAGTGCGATGCTGCTCTTGACGTATTTAAGCTTTGAAAATTTACTGCTCATCCCCAACCGAATTCATGGTCAAATTGAACTGTTTCGGGACAGGCCAAGTAATAAAGAGGTAGATGAATTTATTGCCTTAATGGAGCGCCAAATATCAAAATTCGATTTTCCCGTCGAAGACTAAGTATTTGTCTACCCATACGGCGGCTCAAGTTTGCTGGAGATTCCGGCTTTAAAGTACGTCCATAACATTGGACTCCTCCGGTCCTGAGCCATGCTCCACGGAGGCGAACATCACACTAATAGTGTGGCAAAGGACTAAAGTCCCCTTTTAAATTAAAAAGCGAAGCTTGGTGCGAAGACCGTTGCAGGCCGAGCACCAAGCAGAGGCTACTGGCAGGTCCAGGTCGTCACCTGCGTCGCCGTCACCCCACCCAAATCAATGGTTTGGGTGAATGGGCCCGTAAGGACGGAATCCACCTCGGTTCCGCAAAGTTCGAGCGGACCAATGGGCACCGTGACCGGCTGCTCGCCCTGAACCGTGGTTACCTGAGATGCTTCGCACTCAAGGCAGGTGTTTTCGGGCTCACACGCAATCAAAAGTGCCGTGGAACCAAGGGCGAGGGCTGAAAAACGAAGGAACTTCTTCATG
>JAURGG010000059.1 GCA_030833905.1 Schleiferiaceae bacterium | reverse complement strand
CCAGTTTACGGTAGGCGGATTTGATGTCGGAATTGCTTGCATTCGCTGCCAATCCGAGTACCTCATGCGGATCCCTGCGCTTCACGCTCGGGCGGTGCAGCAGTTCCTGGCGATCAAAATCTGATTGATTCAATCCTAAGTACTGCGCAATTCGTGCAATAATCTGTCGCTCTGACGGTTGAAGTTCACCATCTGCATACGCCAAGGCAAACAAGAATCCAACAATCTGAATTCGACCCTGAAGGCTCATATGGCGACGAACCTCACTGCACACGGTCGTAAGTGCGGGCTGCTCCTGAACCACTTGCTTGAAAAACCGAAAGGCCTCATTTGCCCGATCGACACCAAACCACTGCTTGAATTGTTCGCGAACAAAACTGAGTTCGCGGTCGTCGACCCTTCCGTCGGCCTTGATGACCATAGAGGCCAGCACGAGTAACGAAGCATGAAAGTCCCGTTCAGACGTCGGCACACTGGCGCCTTTCTCGTCCTTGGACCAAAAATCAGACAAAGCGTTTCCTACCGCCGCTCCAAGCAGCGCACCTACTGGTCCGCCAAGCGCCCATCCAAGGCCACCGCCAAGCCACGTAGTCCACCGCTTCATGCGAAGCGAAGGTACGTCCGAGGACTTAGGTGCTCAAGTAGTACGCCAAACTTCCGACGATGCCCAAGATTACCACAAGCACCACAATCTGGGTGGTCGTGGCAGCCTTATCGTGCTCCAGCTCCTCATTTTGGTGCCGCCTGCGGAGCTCTTCCACATCGCGGCTATTGCTTCGTTGCCTTGCCATGGATTTCAGAAATTTTAATTCCCTATGAAGGTACGCAAATTCCTGAATAACAATGTTTAACAAATAAAAAAATGCCCACTTTTACGTGGGCATTTTTAGCAATAATTGCAAATTACTAGCTTATGAGCCACAAGCCTCGCACGCGTCTGGATTATCGAGTGAACAGGCGACTGCCTCCTCTGCACTATAGATCTTTACGTCTGGAGTATTCATGGCTGCTAACGCCTCTTGCTGCTGCTTTACCAAGTCTACCTCGCTAAACACTTCAGCTGCGGGTGCGGCTTCGGTGCGCTTCTTTACGGTAAACTTAATTGCCGCAGAGGCAGCCTTAGTGCGCAAGTAGTACATACCCGTTTTAAGTCCCTTCTTCCATGCGTAGAAGTGCATCGAAGTGAGTTTGCCCATGTTCGGTGACTCCACAAATAGGTTGAGTGACTGCGACTGGTCAATGAACAACCCGCGATCGGCAGCCATATCGATGATGTCGCGCATGGACAGCTCCCATACCGTCTTGTACAGCTCCTTAATGTTGTCCGGAATTCCGTCAATCGCCTGAATCGATCCATTATTGGCCATGATGGCGTTCTTCAGGTCGTCGTTCCATAGACCGAGTTTCACTAGGTCAATCAAGAGGTGCTTGTTGACCACAATGAACTCACCTGAAAGCACGCGGCGCGTGTACAAGTTGCTCGTGTAGGGCTCAAAGCACTCGTTGTTTCCGAGGATCTGCGAAGTCGAAGCCGTAGGCATCGGCGCCACAAGCAAGGAGTTGCGCACCCCGTGCTTCATCACCTCTTTACGAAGAGCCTTCCAATCCCAACGTCCGCTCAGTTCGTCTTCAGTTACTCCCCACAAATTGAACTGAAACTTGCCCTCGCTAATCGGTGACCCTTGGAAGGTTTCGTAGGCTCCGTCTCTTTTGGCTAAATCGCACGATGCCGTTACCGCAGCAAAGTAGATGGTCTCAAAAATGTCCTTGTTCAGTTGGCGCGCCTCAGGCGAGGTGAACGGCAAGCGAAGCTTGATGAACGCATCGGCTAATCCCTGTACGCCTAATCCCACGGGACGGTGGCGCATGTTCGAATTGCGTGCTTCAGGAACCGGGTAGTAGTTCTGGTCAATCACGTCGTTCAGGTTGTGGGTAACCTTGTACGTGATGTCGTAGAGCATTTGGTGGTCAAAGGCTCCGTTGTCGACATACTTGGGGAGCGCGATGGACGCCAAGTTGCACACCGCAATCTCATCGGGCGCCGTGTACTCGAGGATCTCTGTGCACAGGTTGGATGAACGAATGGTGCCCAAGTTCTTTTGGTTGGACTTCTCGTTGGCTGCGTCTTTGTAGAGCATGTACGGTGTTCCCGTCTCGATCTGGCTCTCCAAAATCTTGGTCCAAAGTTCGCGTGCCTTGATGGTACGGCGACCCTTACCGGCACGCTCGTAGTCTTCGTACATCACTTTAAATGCATCACCGTAGGCATCGTACAGGCCAGGGCACTCGTTGGGGCACATCAGGGTCCACTCTGCGTCGGCCTCGACGCGCTCCATG
Organism: Schleiferiaceae bacterium; assembly: GCA_030833905.1. Classification (GTDB taxonomy): domain Bacteria; phylum Bacteroidota; class Bacteroidia; order Flavobacteriales; family Schleiferiaceae; genus TMED14. The sequence goes on along the minus strand of JAURGG010000059.1, from coordinate 4,430 downwards.
AACAAGTCTGAAATCCACATGGCGTAGAACAGATCACGGGCACGAAGTTCTTCTTTACCCGTGTTCTTTTTGAGGTCCAAGAAATCAAAAATGTCAGCGTGCCACGTCTCGAGGTAAATGGCGAATGAGCCTTTGCGCTTACCGCCGCCTTGGTCTACGTAGCGAGCGGTGTCGTTGAAGACGCGCAGAAGCGGAATCAATCCGTTCGAGGTTCCGTTGGTACCACGAATGTAGGATCCAGTGGCGCGAACGTTGTGGATGCTGAGTCCGATTCCGCCGGCGCTCTGCGAAATTTTGGCCGTCTGCTTGAGGGTATCGTAGATGCCGTCAATACTGTCGTCAGCCATCTGGATCAAGAAGCAGCTCGACATCTGGGGCTTTGGAGTGCCAGAATTGAAGAGCGTCGGTGTGGCGTGCGTGTAGAGTCCGCGCGACATTCCGTCGTAGGTTTCGATGGCAGCCTGAATATCCTCTTTGTGGATTCCGAGCGACACACGCAGAAGCATTTGCTGGGGCCGCTCTGCAATGCGGCCGTTCGTGCGAAGTAGGTACGAGCGCTCCAACGTTTTGAATCCGAAGTAGTCATAGTTGAAATCGCGGTCGTAAATCACGGTAGAGTCGAGGAGCTCAGAGTTCTTCTCGACCAGCTCCATCACGTCGTCAGCGATAAGCGGCGATGCCTGGTTCGTCTTAGGATTGACGTACTGGTGCATTGCCCGCATCGTTTCAGTGAACGACTTATTAGTGTTCTTGTGCAGGTTGCTCACCGCGATACGCGCAGCGAGCTGTGCATAATCTGGGTGACGCACGGTCATCGACGCCGACACCTCAGCGGCTAAACTGTCTAATTCGCTAGTCGTAACCCCGTCGTACAAGCCCTCGATCACGCGAAGGGCGACAGCGGTAGGATCAACTAATGGACTGAGTCCGTAGCACAGCTTTTGAATCCGGGCGGTAATCTTGTCGAACTTGACGGCTTCCTTGCGGCCGTCGCGCTTAATAACGTGCATCATGCTCTAAATCAATTAGAAATCTGAGTCAAATGAGAAGGTATCGGCCTTGGACTCAACCTCGGTTCCTACGCCAGCCTTGCGGTAGTCTGACACGCGCTTCTCAAAGAAGTTGGTCTTGCCTTCAAGCGAAATCATATCCATGAAGTCGAATGGGTTCTCTTTGTTGTAGACCTTTTCGCAGCCCAACTCTGAGAGTAGGCGGTCGGTCACAAACTCAAGGTACTGGGCCATGAGGCGGCTGTTCATGCCGATCAAGTCTACGGGAAGAGATTCGGTGATGAACTCGCGCTCAATATCAAGAGCCTCGACGATGATCTGGGTAATGCGCTCCTTGGGCACCTTGTTGATCAAGTGCTGATTGTGGAGGTGAACTGCAAAGTCGCAGTGCATGCCTTCGTCGCGGCTGATCAGCTCATTCGAGAAGGTTAGACCGGGCATCAAGCCTCGCTTTTTCATCCAAAAGATCGAGCAGAATGCGCCGCTGAAGAAGATACCCTCTACCGCGGCGAATGCGATAAGGCGCTCGGCAAACGAGGGCGATGAAATCCAACGAAGCGCCCAGTCGGCCTTCTTCTTGATCGCTTCAAACGTGTCGATCGCGTTGAAGAGCTGGTGGCGCTCTGCGGGATCCTTGACGTACGTGTCGATTAAGAGCGAGTACGTCTCGCTGTGAATGTTCTCCATCATGATCTGAAAACCATAGAAGAATTTCGCCTCGGTGTACTGCACCTCATTGACGAAGTTCTCAGCAAGGTTTTCATTCACAATGCCGTCTGAAGCTGCGAAAAATGCCAAAATGTGCTTGACGAAGTAGCGCTCGTCCTCGGTGAGCTTATGTTCCCAATCGGTAACATCCTGGTGGAGGTCAATCTCTTCTGCAGTCCAAAAACTAGCCTCTGCTCGTTTGTAGATTTCCCAGATGTCGTTGTGCTCAATGGGAAAGAGCACGAAGCGGTTTGGGTTCTCGCTGAGTATCGGTTCGTTAGTGTTCATAGTGTGGCTCATCGTTCAAATTCTTTTTTCGTATCCTCTTGAATAACAAAACATTAGCATTTCGAAGCGAGCGGGCTTCCTGTGAGGGGCTGTTTTGCGCCTTACAAAAGTTCAAAACTATTGCCCACGGGACAAGACATAGATTTGAACATTATACCATAGTTTTCAACAAAGCCCTTAGGCCTTGCCGCGCTCTTGCTCGAGCGCGTGGTGCACCAGCTCCGCCTCTTCGTACCATGCTGGACCATAAGCTCTTATGAGCGGATCCTTCAAAAAACGAAATACGGGAACTTGGAGCGCGGAACCCAGGCTGCACGCGGGTTCGCAGACTTTCCAGTGGTCGACATTTAAGGCGTCATAAGCCTTGTAGGACGTGACCCTTATTGGGTACAAATGGCAGGACAACGGCTTCGGCCAGTCCACTGCCCCGTCGCGGTAGGCGCGTTCGATTCCGCAGAACGAGGTTCCGCCCTCAAACACCACATATGCGCACTCTTTGCCACCGACAAGCGGCGTCACCCATTCGCCATCCGTGTCGCGCACGTAGGAACCCTGCTCGGCAAGCGCCGCCAACCCTTCAGGTCGCAAGTAGGGCTCAACCGCAGGTCGAATCCGGTCCAGGACCTCTAGTTCGTCGTCGCGCAACGGAGCCCCTGCGTCGCCCTCGACACAGCAGGCGCCTTTGCACTTACTGAGGTCGCACACAAAAGCGTGCGAAAAAACTTCATCTGAGGCTAACGTATTTCCAATGGCGATCACGGGGACAAAAGTAGCCGCTCCGCCGGCAACGCACTACCTTTGCGGCATTGTGAATTTTTCAGAAATCCTCAGCGTAACCATGGTCCTCTTCGCGGTGATCGACATCATCGGAAGCATTCCAGTGGTCATTTCGCTCCGCAACAACGTCGGCCACATTCAAAGCGAGAAGGCGACGTTGGCCGCGACGGTCATCATGATTCTCTTTCTGTTTGTGGGCGAGGGAATCCTCAAACTCTTCGGGGTTGACGTGGCCTCTTTTGCTGTGGCGGGCTCGCTCGTCCTGTTCTTTCTGGCCCTCGAAATGATTCTCGGGGTGCGCATTTACAAAGAGGCGGAACCCGAATCTGCCAGCATCGTTCCCATCGCCTTTCCACTCATTGCCGGCGCCGGAACCCTGACCACCCTCGTCTCCATACGTTCGGAATACGAAACGATCAACATCATTGCCGGCATTCTCATCAACGCCGTGCTCGTGTACATCGTACTCAAAAACACCCGCCGCCTTGAGCATGTGCTCGGCAAAAACGGAATCAACGTCCTTCGCAAAGTTTTTGGAATCATCCTGTTAGCAATTTCGGTGAAGCTGTTTACAAGCAACTTGCCCACACTTTTATCTTAAATTCCGCCATGTCGACCCCTAGCCCCGAAGAGGCGTTTAAGCGCGTTATTGCCCACGCCAAAGAGTACGGTTTTATTTTTCAGTCAAGCGAGCTCTACGACGGGCTGAGTGCCGTCTACGACTATGGCCAGAACGGCGTGCTCCTCAAAAACAACCTTCGTCAGTACTGGTGGAAGGCAATGGTGCAGCTTCAGGGTAATGTGGTGGGCCTGGATTCCGCCATTTTTATGCACCCCACCGTGTGGAAGGCGAGCGGTCACGTCGACGCGTTCAACGACCCGATGATCGACAACAAAGACAGCAAAAAGCGCTACCGCGCTGATGTTTTAGTCGAAGATTACGCCGAAAAGCTTCGCCAAAAGGCCGACAAAGAAGTCGAAAAAGCCAAGGCCCGCTTTGGCGAAACGTTTGATGAAGCCCTGTACCGTAGCACCAATGGGCGCGTCGTGGAGTACCTCGCGAAGGCCGACGAGGCGCTTTCGCGCTTCAACAAGGCGCTCGAGGCCGGGGACCTTTCAGCCGCCCGCCAGGTCATCATCGACGAAAAAATTACCTGCCCGGTCAGCGGAAGCGCGAATTGGACCGAACTGCGTCAGTTCAATTTGATGTTCGCAACCAAAATGGGCTCCGTAGCTGAAGACGCGAGCGACCTATACCTGCGCCCCGAGACGGCTCAGGGCATCTTTGTGAATTTTCTCAACGTGCAAAAGACGGGGCGCATGAAGCTTCCGTTCGGAATTGCACAAACGGGTAAAGCGTTTCGCAACGAAATCGTCGCCCGACAGTTCATCTTTAGAATGCGCGAATTTGAGCAAATGGAGATGCAGTACTTCGTCCGCCCCGGAAGCGAAATGGAATGGTATGCGCACTGGAAGCACGCGCGGATGCAGTGGCACCTCGCCCTTGGCTTAGGGCCTGAGCGTTACCGCTTTCACGACCACGAGAAGTTGGCGCACTACGCGAATGCAGCCGCCGACATTGAGTTCCAGTTTCCGTTTGGATTCAAGGAACTCGAGGGCATTCACTCGCGCACGGACTTTGATTTG
>JAURGG010000058.1 GCA_030833905.1 Schleiferiaceae bacterium | reverse complement strand
ATCCTCAGGAGAACTCCTGTTAAGCTACCTCGCGAGTACCGCAGCATTGCTGATTCCCGTCGCTGCGCTGTCGAGGAAGTTTCCCCACCTCTGCCTGCCCTTTGTGCTCAGCCTCGCGGGATTCGCAGTCGCCGTCGCAATGCGCCTCTTGGACCCTTACGGGGTTTTGCCCTTCGGAACTCACGTTTTTTGGCACATTTTCGGAGTGGTCGCAACCCACTTTACCCTAGTACTCATTGAAGACTACGAGCGGATTCGCACAGATTCCCTACCTTCAACGCACTAATTACCCCACCATGAACCAATCAGTTATAGAGCGCGGCCTGATGCTGCTCGGAGCCCTCCTCATTCTACTTTTTGCCTTGGGCTTTGTCGTCCCCGCGATTGGCGCATGGCAGTCAGAAATCCGCATCATGGTCGTCGTGGGTGTCGTACTCTATGCCGCCTACAGTTTTTGGACCCAAACCAAAGATGCTAAGGATCTTGCTGCAAAAGCGAGCGAAGCAGCCAAATGGCGTCACGAAGCTGAGCAGCTGCGAAGCACGTTGTCTCAGTTGCAAAGCGAGTTGAGCGCGGCCCACGAATCCACCAACAAGGCCGAAACCGCCAAAAAGAAGGCCCAAACTGAGCTCAAAAAGGCCCAAGAAGCACTCGCCGAGTGCCAGGCGACCAAGGAGGTTTAAGCGCTTAGGTCACAAAAAAACCCGCCGCTTGCGCGGCGGGTACATCCCTGGTGTGGCCCTGGCAGGAATCGAACCTGCATCTTAGGCTCCGGAAACCCACATACTATCCATTGTACTACAGAGCCATCCTAGAGCTCAACGCGCTGCGCTTTTGCTCGGGGCGGCAAAGGTACAATACCGCTGGCGACTAAAATTCCGCCAAAGGCAATGGCGAAGGCGACCCAAAATGGAATCAGTTGTGAGCCCGTCAAGAAAAATCCGGCAATAAAAATCCCAAAGCCCACAAGCAAGCGCGCGGGGGTGTAGCGGACAGGAAGGCGGTACAGACGAGGCATTTGGGCGGGCTGATGCTCAGGGCCGGCGAAGAGGAGGCGTACGGCGGTTGTGAAGGGGAAGTCGCGAAAGTTTTGAATCAGACGCGCCGCATAAAACGAACTCACATAGAAGGGATCTCGCTGCTCAATTGGCTTGGTCAATCCGTACGTGACTGGTTCGCGTCCGTAGTGGTAGCTCCCGAAAAGGCGGTCCCACATCGTGAATATTCCGCCGTAGTTTTTGTCGAGGTGAACACGGGCCGAAGAGTGGTGAATTTGGTGGTAGCGTGGCGTCACGATGAAGCGTTCGAGGCCCACCCACGCCGGCCAGAGTTCGCTGTGAAGAAGTGCTTGATAGAACGCATTGAGCACCTGAGCAAGGACGATGTATTCGGGCTCGATTCCGAAGAGCACCAGCGGGCTATATACGAGGACCCGCACAAAGTAACCCAAGGGAGAGTTGGCAAAGTTGACGCTCAAATTGTACTCCTCGGGCTGGTGGTGCACGAGGTGAGCCACCCACACAATGCTTACGCGGTGCGAAATGCGGTGGTAGAGGTACCAAAAGAGGTCGACTCCAATAAATGCGGCGGCAAAGTTGAGCCAACCCGGCTTGATGGAGTCAAAAATCCGAAATCCGAGCATTTTGGTGGTAAGCCAAAGGCCAAAGCTGAGTGAGAGCAGGGCAAAAAGCCGTTCAATCATTCCCAAACTTAGGTTGAGCGAGGTTTGGCTGAAATTTACGCTTCGTCCGTGGGCGCGCAAAAGCAGCCACTCGGCACCAAAAGTCACGAGTCCAAAAACGATAACGAGGGAGTCGGTCCAGTGCATACCTACACGTGTGAAAATTGCATGCCAAATCTTCGGATTGGGGCATGAAAAAACCCAGGCATTTTTTGCCTGGGTTCCGCGCCGTATCGGCGAAATTTCACAAACGTGGACCTACTGCTGCCTAGCGAAGCTAAACTCAAGGGTTAACGAGCCTTCGGCAGGCGTAGTAATGTCTGTGGTGGTGCGCAGGCGAATGGCCGACTCGAGAATACTGAGCACTTCGTAGCGGGTAATCGTGCCGTCGGTGGCCGTAATAATAACTGAATCCGGAGCGACGCCGTTGCCGGACTTCGCCAACCAGGTTCCGTTTCCGGACTGCTGCCAAGGGAATGGGATGGAAAGAGCAGCTGCCGCTACATTAAGCTGAGCGTCAACTGCATAGTTCACGCTGTTGGGTTCTTGAATCATCGTGAACAGAGAGTTCGCCGAAATGGACTCGTCGGTGGCCACAATGGGAGTTATACCCAGGCCAAGCCCAAGTGAAGACAGGTCGACGGTTCCCGCCGCCGTGATGTCGTTGACCAGCCAGGTTCCTTCGAGGCGGTCAGCTAGGGTCGGTTCTTTTTTGCACGAAGCAAGCGCGAGGGCGGAAACCGCCACCAAGAGTAGTTTTTTCATGGGTCTAATGTAGCAAAAAGTTGGCTTGAAAACTCAGCATGCGCGGTTCGGCCAGCAGCGCGGGACGCGGACTTACTACCCTGTTGTTCAGGTTAGTAACGGCCGCAATGAGCGTCCAACGGTCGCTGGCCTTGAACTGCAGTCGGGCGTCGGCGACGAAGTCTCCGCCCTGCGTATAGTAGCGCGAATCGGCTACCCCGGGCACATAAATTGCGACCAAGGGCGAGGTAAAAATTCCGTCAATGTTGTCCATAAAGCTGTTGGCCCTCAGGCTGAATGCCCCCGTGACGCGGCCCCACACGTAGGCGACGTCAGCCTTGCCCACATGGCGGTAGCGGTACTTGAGCACGCGTTTTGAGGGGTCGAGCGAGGTCGAGGTGTAGGTCAGCGCGGAGCCTGCGGCGTCTGTGGCATAGACCCGGTCGGGATCAAGCGCAATCGGCTGGGCGAAGGTGTACGAAAGCATTGCCTGAAGCTGGCCGGGGCCGAGCTTGGCCTCACCGACTACCGTGGTTTCGAGGCCCTGAATACGGGTCGGACCGACGTTCAGCGAGGTGAATCCGAAGTTGGCCAAGCCGGCGTTGGGCACGTTGGCCCACTGGCCAAAGCTGAATTCAAGCATGTCGCGGAATTCGGTGCGGAACAGCGCCACGTCTGCGTAGCCCTTGAGGCCACCTCGGCCTTTAAATGCCTGACGAAGTGCGAGTTCAGCCGTCCAGCCCTGCTCGGGCTTGAGTCCGGGACGCGGAAAAACCTGGAGAACGCCCGCCGCCGAGGCACTGTACAGCTCTGCGATCGAGGGGAAGCGAAATCCCTGAGCCCATGAGGCGCGCAGGTGGGTGGCGCGTCCGAAGGCCCGGTGCGCTCCGGCCCGCAGTACAGGTCGGCTGTACACCTCGAGGTCGTCGATTTGAAAGGCCTCGTAGCGCAGGCCCACGTGGGCATCCCAGCGCTTTCGGGTGTAGTCCACTTGAAGAAGTCCGCCCAAGTTGGCACTGCCGTGGTCGCCCGAAAAGAGCGGCGACGTCATTTGGCTGGCAGAACCCTGAACACCCGCCGTCACCGCCCAATGGCCTCGGTAGGCTTGGGCGAGGTATTCACCGAGCAACTGCTGTGACGTATTTGAGTAGTCGTTGCTGTCCAAAAAGCTCTTCGTGTCAATGCCCATTGCGCGCAGGCGCAGGGTGTGCTTGATTCCGTCGCCGCGCACAATGAGGTGGCCTGATAGGGCGCCAATGCGGCTGTCGGTCTTGGTCGCCGACGAATCGAGCGGAGTGTATCCGAAGCGAAAATCCTCCCACAGAAGGGCGGAACGGCTGCTGCGGTCCATGAATTGCGCGTTCACGCCCCATTCGGTGCGGGCATTGGGGCGAAAGCGGTACTTGGCATGCAGGCGCCCACTGGTTTCGCCGACCTTATACTGGTAGCCCTGGTCGCCAAAAGCCTGACCGTGCACCACCCAGCCATGGCGGCCGGTGGAATCGCTTCCGCTGGCGGCGAAGCGAATGGCTCCGCGGCCACGGGGACCGTCGTACCAGCGCAGGCCAAGGCGGGGCGGTTGGCCGTAGGATTCCGCCAAGGTGCTTACCATGACGCGGGGCTTGGCCGAGGGTTCCCAGGTGCGCAGGTGAATGACGCCATTGAGTGCCGAGGATCCGTAGAGCGACGAGGACGCGCCCTTGACCACCTCAACCTGATCGAGGGCCTCCATCGGCATCGTGGACCACTGTACGCCGCCCGCGTCCGGGCTCAAGGCCGGCAGGTCGTCGACCAGAACCAGCACGCGGGACCCGCTTCCCAAGGACCAGCCGCTGCCGGCGCGAATGTTGGCTTGCCCGTCCTGCATCGTGACGCCCGGAGCCATTTGAAGCGTTTGCTCAATGCGGCCATTGGGTTTATCGAGGGCCAAGCGGCTCGGCAGCACGTCGACCGAGACGTAGGTGGCGGCGAGGTTGGTCGCGTTGCGGCTTACCGTCACAACCGTCTCGTCGAGGGTAATGAGGCTGTCTTTAGGAGTAGTACTTGCGCGCTGCTGGGCGGCAAGTTCGCATACGTTTAACGCGGCTACGGTGAATAAAATAATTCGGCGCATTGCAGGTGTTGTGGCTAAGTTTACCAAAGTATGAAAACGGTTTGGATTACCGGCGCTTCGTCGGGTTTTGGGGCAGCTAGCGTGCGCTGGTTTGCCGAGCGCGGATGGCGCGTGGGCGCATGGGCACGGCGTGCAGACCGAATGGAGGCACTTCGCGCAGAAATCCATGCGGCGCATCCGGGCGCAGAACTTTGGTTCGAACCCGTCGACGTGCGCGATGCCGCGGCCGTCCAAGCGGCTTGGGACCGCAGGCCGTTTGCCGAAGTCGACGTGCTCGTCAACAACGCCGGGCTTGCACGAGGACGCGAATCCATCGAAGAAGGTTCGCTGCAGGACTGGGACGAGATGATCGACACCAACCTCAAAGGATTACTTTATGTGACCCGAGTTGTGGCACAGACCATGGTTGCCCGCGGCCAAGGCCACATCATCAACATTGGTAGCTTGGCGGGCCGCGAAGCCTACCCGGGCGGAAACGTCTACGGCGCCTCGAAATTCGCCGTCGACGGGCTCACCGACGGAATGCGCCTCGACCTCACGCCCAAAGGCATTAAAGTCAGCCAAATTGCGCCTGGAATGGCCGACACCGAATTCTCTACAGTGCGGTTTCACGGAGACCGCGCCAAGGCCGACTCAGTATACTCTGGAATGCAACCACTTAGTCCTAAAGATGTTGCCGAAGTCATTGGCTATGTTGCAAGTGCACCCAACCACATCAACCTAGCAGACGTGCTGCTCATGCCCGCTGCCCAAGCGTCCTCAACCCTCGTGCGCCGATCATGAACCCGATCATTCGCCTCCCACTGCAGCTTTTGAGCGTCGGGGTTATGCTCCTGGCCGTCAAAATTTATGCGTACTCGAGCACCCATTCCATCGCAATTCTGTCGGACGTGCTCGAGTCATCAGTGCACCTACTGGCCGGAGCCCTAACCATCTTTAGCGTTTGGTACGCCCGCCAACCGCGTGACGCTTCGCACCCCTACGGCCATGGCAAAATTGAGTTTATCTCTGCCGCGTTCGAAGGCTTACTGATGGCGATCACCGCCCTCGGAATCGTGTACCAGGCCGTCATGCACCTCGCCGAAGGCAAGATGCCCGAGCAGCTGAGCTTGGGCCTCGCACTAACCCTCGGGGCCGGAATGGTCAACGGCGCCATCGGCCTTGTCTACAAGCGATTGGGCAAGCGCCAGCTCTCGGTCGCCTTCACCGCTGAGGGCGAGCACCTTCTTTCGGACTTCTATACTTCGGTCGGAGTCACCGTGGGCCTTGGCCTTGTGCTGTGGACCGGCATACCCTGGATTGACCCCGCCATTGGTCTGGTCATGGGCGGAATCGTGGGATACCAAAGCTTTTCGGTGCTGCGCAAGGCGCTCGCCGGCTTGATGGATGCCGCCGACGTCAATGTCCTCGAGCGCGTCGTGGCGACGTTGGACGCCCAACGCAAAAAGGAATGGATTGACGTACACCACTTTCGGCTCGTGCACTACGGCGGGCAGTACCACGTCGACGCCCACCTCACCCTGCCCCACTACTGGGACCTGCAGCGCGTGCACGACGAGGTCGATGCCATGGAAGACCTCATCTCGTCCACGTTTGAGCACGAAGTCGAGTTTTCGGTCCACGCCGACCCCTGTGTACCCGATTCCTGCTCGCTCTGCCAAGTCGCCGACTGTGGGGTTCGGACCCACGCCTTTGAGCGCACGATTGCCTGGACCGTCGACAACGTGCTGGTCAACGGCAAGCACAGCTTAACCCGAACCGATTTATGAGTTCCGCACTCGAACGACTGCTGCGCTACGTGCGCATCGACACCCAAAGCGACCCGCATTCGACCGCGTCGCCCACCACTGAGAAGCAGAAGGACCTCGGGCGTCTGCTGGTGGCCGAGCTGCATGCCCTGGGCCTTCGCGACGCCGAACTCGACGCCTACGGCTACGTGTACGCCACCTTGCCGGCTACGACCGACCAGAACGTTCCGGTGATTTGCTGGTGTGCCCACATGGACACCTCGCCCGAGGCACCGGGCGCCGACGTGCAGCCCATCGTGCACCGCAACTACGACGGGGGGCTGATCCACTTACCGTTTGAGGGCATCGTGCTCGACCCCGCAGAGCACCCCGATTTGCGGGATCAGGTGGGTTCCGCAATTGTGACGGCCGACGGCCGCACGCTGCTGGGCGCTGACAACAAGGCCGGAATTGCCGAAATCATGGCCGCCGTGGAATGGCTTGTGGCGCATCCCGAAGTGGCGCACGGAACGATTAAAATTCTATTCACGCCCGACGAAGAGGTGGGCCGCGGAACAGCCCATGTGGACCTGCAGCGCCTTGGGGCGGAATTTGCCTACACGGTCGACGGCGAACGCCGTGGGACCCTTGAGGACGAAACCTTCAGCGCTGACGGCGCCACCCTGACGTTTACCGGGGCCAACACCCATCCTGGTTTTGCCAAGGGCAAGATGGTCAACGCACTCAAGGGCGCCGGGGCCCTTCTCGCCCGCATCGAGCACGAATGGAGCCCCGAAGGCACCGACGGAACCGACGGATTCGTGCACCCCTACGAGGTCAAGGGCGGCGTCGAGTCCGCGCAGATTGAATTTATTCTACGGAGCTTTCGCACCGCAGACTTAGCGGGCTATGCCGACCGGCTCCGCGCGCTGGCGTCTGAGGTCTGCACCCAACGCCCCGGTCTCAGTTTCTCGCTCAAAGTGCGCGAGCAGTATCGCAACATGAAAGAGGTGCTCGTCCGCCACCCCGAGGTGGCCAACTACGCCGAAGAAGCCATGCGCCGAGCCGGCCTCACCCCCGAGCGCGGGCGCATTCGCGGCGGAACCGACGGCAGCCAACTCAGCTTTATGGGCCTGCCGACCGTCAACATTTTTGCCGGCGAGCACGCCTTTCACAGCCGCTACGAATGGGTCAGCGAGGCCGACATGGAGTATGCGGTCCAAACGCTGATTGAGTTGGCCCAGGCTTGGACCACTTAAGAAAGTGATCGCAAAATCAATATTTTTAGTACTTTACGAAGGGCTAGGTTGAAGATTCCGTATTTTTCAATCCAAATCACCTTTTTATTCCGGCTTGTCGGAAACGTACGCGCACATGTACCTGTT
>JAURGG010000057.1 GCA_030833905.1 Schleiferiaceae bacterium | reverse complement strand
TGAGCTGAAGAAGAACGGAATCATGGCTCCGACAAAGAGCATTGCAAGTACGTCAGCCTTGTAGATGTCGATACCGTCAATGCCTGCCAGACCTACGTAGGCGGCAAACAGCGCCAGGGCGGTCAGGGCCGCCGATGCGATGGCAAATCCTTTACCCGTGGCCGCAGTGGTGTTGCCCACGGCGTCAAGGTTGTCGGTGCGCTCGCGGACCTCGCTGGGGAGGTGGCTCATTTCGGCGATTCCGCCCGCGTTGTCAGCGATCGGACCAAAGGCGTCAATCGCCAGCTGCATGGCCGTAGTTGCCATCATACCTGCGGCAGCAATCGCCACACCGTAGAGGCCTGCGAGGGCGAACGATCCGTAGATACCTGCGGCGAGAATGATGATCGGAAGCACCGTCGACTCCATGCCCACGGCGAGTCCGCCGATGACGTTGGTTCCGTGACCCGTGCCCGACTTCTGGACGATGCTGTCGACCGGACGGCGACCCATCGAGGTGTAGTACTCGGTCACGATGCTCATGAGGGTTCCGACTACAAGTCCGAGAATGATGCTCCAGAATACGTTCATGCTGGTGATGACCAGGGCTTCGGAACCGTTGCGCTCGAAGCTCATGGTCTCAGGAAGCATCCACTGAATCACAAAGTAGGACGACACCGCGGTGAGGACCATCGAGCTCCAGTTGCCCAAGTTGAGGGCATTCATGACGCTGCTGTCTTCGCCTTTGATGCGTACAAAAAAGGTTCCGATGATTGAGAAGATGATTCCGAGTCCGGCAATTACCATCGGAAGGAGGATGGGAGCCATTCCGTCAAAGTTGTCTTGGCTCACGACTTCGCGGCCCAAAACCATGGTCGCGAGCATGGTGGCTACGTACGAGCCAAAGAGGTCAGCGCCCATTCCGGCAACGTCGCCCACGTTGTCGCCCACGTTGTCGGCGATGGTGGCGGGGTTGCGGGGGTCGTCTTCGGGGATTCCGGCTTCTACCTTACCCACGAGGTCGGCACCGACGTCGGCAGCCTTAGTGTAGATACCCCCACGTACGCGGGCATATTGGGCGATTGATACGGCGCCCAGCGAGAATCCGGCGAGGACCTCGAGCGCCTGTGCGACGTTCGTGTACATGCCGGTAAAGACGATGTAGAGGGTTCCGAGGCCGAGGACCGCGAGGCCGGCGACGCCGAGGCCCATGACGGTTCCGCCCGTAAACGACACTTTGAGGGCCTGAGCCAGCGAGGTGCGGGCAGCCTGGGTGGTGCGCACGTTGGCTTTGGTGGCGATGTTCATTCCGATCCATCCGGCAAAGGCGCTGAATACGGCTCCGATGACGAAGGCGACTGCGATGACCCAGTCAGTGTGGGCAGCCACAGCCTCAAGTTCAGCAGACCACGCAAGAAGGGCGGCAGCGATCACAACAAATACGCCCAGTACGCGCCACTCGGCGCGAAGGAAGGCCTGCGATCCGCGGGCGATGTAGCCGGCGAGTTCGACCATGTTGGCGTCTCCGGAGTCTTGCTTTCCAACCCAAATGGCTTTAAAGATCATGACCACCAGGCCCACGAGGCCGAGGAGGGGGATGAGGTACTGAATTTCCATATTATTAGCTCGTTATGTGGTTTGGTTATGGATTTTGGGGTAAAATTTCAGGGCCGCGAAGATACGGGGTTTGAGAAATATTTTGAAATCCGGTTATACCCGGACAAGACTGGGTATCAAATATTCGGTTATAACCGGATTTCAAAAAATTTACTTAGCGACGTAGAGGACTTCGCGAACCGCCTTGATCACTCGCGCTTGGTTGGGCAAGAAGGCCTCCATCAGCGTGGGCGCGTAGGCAGCCGGGGTGTCGGCGGTCGTACTACGAATAACTGGCGCGTCGAGGTAGTCAAAGGCGCGCTTTTGCACCATGTAGCTGATCTCGGTGCTGATGCTGCCGAGGGGCCAAGCCTCTTCGACGCACACCAGGCGGTTGGTCTTTTTCACAGACTCGATCACGGTATCGTAGTCGATCGGACGCACGGTGCGCAGGTCGATGACCTCGCAGCTGATTCCGTCCTTGGCCAACTCTTCAGCGGCGGCGAGCGCAACCTTCATGATTTTTCCGAACGAAACAATGGTGACGTCGGTCCCGGCGCGCTTGATGTCGGCCACGCCGATGGGCAGGATGAAGTCGCCCTCGGGCACCTCGCCCTTGTCGCCGTACATCTGCTCGGATTCCATAAAGATGACGGGGTCCTGGTCGCGAATCGCGGCCTTGAGCAGCCCCTTGGCGTCGTATACGGTACTCGGAACAATAACCTTCAAGCCCGGGCAGTTCGCGTACCAGCTCTCAAATGCTTGCGAGTGGGTGGCACCGAGCTGGCCGGCGCTGGCGGTGGGACCGCGAAAGACGATCGGAATCGTGAACTGTCCGCCCGACATCTGGTGCATTTTGGCGGCGTTGTTGATGATTTGGTCAATGGCGACCATCGAGAAGTTGAACGTCATGAACTCGATGATGGGACGCAGGCCGTTCATCGCGGCTCCGACGCCGATTCCGGCAAAACCGAGCTCGGCAATGGGCGTGTCAAGCACGCGCTTCGGACCAAATTCGTCGAGCATACCTTTTGAGGCCTTGTAGGCTCCGTTGTACTCGGCCACCTCTTCGCCCATCAAAAAGATGTTCTCGTCGCGGCGCATTTCTTCGCTCATCGCCTCGGCAATGGCCTCACGGAATTGAATCGTTCGCATTCGTTTATACTTAATTAAGGACCGCAAAAATACGCCTTCGGACCCTAAATTTGCCCATCGCACGAGGTACAAACCGCCTCGCCGCAATCCTTGATATGAAGATCCTCGTTTGCATCAGCCACGTACCCGACACGACGGCCAAGATTCAGTTCACTTCGGACGCCCGCGCCCTCGACGCCAGCGGAGTCCAGTTCGTCATCAATCCGTACGACGAGTTCGGCCTCACCCGCGCCCTTCAGCTCAATGAGCAGCTGGGCGGAACCGTCACTGCCGTGACGGTCGGCGACGCCTCGGTCGAGCCCACGCTTCGCAAGGCGCTCGCCATCGGCGCGCACGACGCGGTTCGCGTCGACGCCCTTCCTACCGACCCCCTTCAAGTTGCCCGCGAACTGGCATCGGTGGTTTCAGAAGGTGCCTATGAATTAGTCATTTGCGGCCAAGAGTCTATTGACTACAACGGCGGAATCGTTCCGTCAGCCCTCGCCGAAATCCTCGGGTGGCCCGTGGTCACTCCGTGCATTGGATTTGACCCCGCCGGCGGCCGCGCCAAGGCCAGCCGCGAGATCGACGGAGGCAAAGAAGTCCTCGACATCGCCCTGCCCGCCGTGCTCGGAGCCAAAAAAGGCCTCGTCGAAGAGTCCGAACTGCGCATTCCCAACATGCGCGGCATCATGGCGGCCCGCACCAAGCCCCTCGTGGTAAAGGCTCCGTCGGGAGCGACCGCAGGTTCCGCCCCCGTGTCGTTCAGCAAGCCCGCCGGAAAGTCCGCGGTGCAGATGATCGACGCGCAAAACCTCGACGCGCTCGTGAAAAAACTTCACGAGGAAGCCAAAGTCATTTAACGAGCAACTAGTAATTAGCAACCCATTTTCTCATGATTTTAGTTTTTGCCGAAACCTGGTCTGGACAATTCAAGAAGTCCACGTTTGAAGCCGTGCAGTACGCTGCGGCCTGCGCCACCGCCCAAGGAAGCCAAGCCGTGGCCGTGGTCGTTGGGCCCGCCTCAGCGCCCGTCGAGTCGCTCGGCGCCTACGGAGCCCACAAAGTCCTGCACCTGCACGGCCCCGAGAAGTTTGAAACGGCCCAGTACGCCAGCCTGCTTGGCGACGCGGCCAAAGAGCTGAATGCCAGCCTGATCGTGGTCAGCGGAACCGCCAACGGCCGCGCCCTGCTCGGTGCCCTCGCCGTGCGCGCAGAGGCGAGCGTGATCAGCAACGTGACGGCGCTTCCCGAATCCTACAGTCCAGTGCGCGTGGTCCGCGGAGCTTTTTCGTCCAAAGGAATTGAGGTCTGCGAGAGCAGCAGCGCCCGCACGGTGGTCGGCCTTGTCCCCAATGCGTTGGGAGTCAAAGGTTCCGCCGGAAGCGACGCCGCATTTGAGGACCGCAACGTCGCGGCAGCCGCCCGCGCTACCGTGGTCGAGCAGCAGCTGGCCAGCGGTACGATTGCGCTGCCCGAGGCAGAGCGAGTGGTTTCGGCCGGACGCGGCATGAAGGCCCCCGAGAACTGGGGAATGATCGAGGAACTCGCGCAGGTTCTGGGCGCAGCTACGGCCTGTTCAAAGCCCGTGAGCGACATCGGCTGGCGTCCGCACCGCGAGCACGTGGGCCAGACCGGAATCCAGGTGAATCCGCAGCTCTACATCGCCATCGGCATCTCAGGAGCGATTCAGCACCTCGCCGGGGTGAGCAGCTCAAAGACCATCGTGGTGATCAACAGCGACCCTGAGGCTCCGTTCTTTAAGGCCGCCGACTACGGAATCGTGGGCGATGCGTTTGATATTGTTCCGCGCCTGACTGCGGCGCTGAAGGCGCACCTGAACTAAGCCGTGTCGGGAGCGCTCATCACCTTGGCCGTCAAGGGCCTCACCTACAGTGAGCGCCCGACGGGAGCCTATGCGCTGCTGCTGGAGTCTGAAGTGGACAAGCGGCGGCTACCCATCGTGATCGGAGCCTTTGAGGCCCAGGCGATTGCGATTGCGCTCGACAAGATGTCGACGCCTCCGCGGCCGATGACCCACGACCTCTTTGCGCAAGCGCTGACGGCCCACGGAGCCGTGCTGGAGCGCGTCGTCATTCACGCCCTCGTAGACGGCGTCTTTTATGCCCAGCTTCACTTTGAAGGCGGCCAAGTGCTTGACGCGCGCCCCTCAGACGCCGTAGCCCTCGCCGTGCGCCTGGACTGCCCGATGTACGCCACCGACGACGTCATGGTTCAAGCCGGACTCGAGGCCGAGCAGGGCGCCGCCCCCAAACTCCCCAAAGAACCGCGGACGCGTTCTGCCGCCACCGGAGCCAAAGCCCAGTCCCCCGCCGAGGACCCTGCCCTAGCCCGGGCCACCCGCGACGAACTCGAAGCCATGCTTGAGCACGCCCTGGGCAACGAAGACTACGAACTCGCGGCGCGAATTCGCGACGAGCTAACCCAGCGTGGCTAATTTTGGCCTAAATTCAGGCCTCCTTAACGCACTTTAACCCCCCACCTTGGACTACTACCTACGCGTCGTCGCGGGCCTTGCCCTGTTGATCGGAATCCTATTTGCCTTCTCGTCCAACCGCCGCGCCATCGACTGGAAGCTCGTGGGCAAAGGGATTTTGCTTCAGTTTGTGCTGGCCTTGGCCATTTTGCACCTCTCGTGGGTTTCGTCGGCATTTGACGCCGTAGGCAAGGGCTTTGTGGCGCTGCTCGGCTACACCCGCGAGGGCTCGCTCTTTCTCTTTGGCGACTTGGTCGGACGCGTCGACACCTTTGGCTATCTGTTTGCCTTTCAGGTGCTTCCAACCATTATTTTCTTTAGTGCGATCAGCTCGCTGCTCTTTCATTTCGGAATCTTGCAGCGCGTTGTCGGCGCGTTTGCCTGGATCATGAAGCGCACCCTCAAGCTGTCTGGAGCCGAAACCCTCGCCGCTGCCGCCAACGTGTTTGTGGGCCAAACCGAGGCTCCCTTGCTCGTCAAGCCCTACATCGCCACGATGACGCGCTCTGAGCTTATGGCCCTAATGGTCGGCGGAATGGCCACCCTCGCCGGAGCCGTGCTGGCCGCCTACATCGGCTACTTGGGCGGAACAGACCCCGAACGCCAAGTCTTTTTTGCCCGCCACCTGCTCACCGCCTCGGTCATGAACGCCCCCGCCGCTCTGTGGGTAGCCAAGGTGCTTGTGCCCCAAACCGAGCCGGTCGTCGACCTCGCCGACGTGCAAATCGAGCGCAAGGGCAACTGGCTCGAGGCCATCGCCAACGGAACCACCGACGGCTTCAAAATGGCCGCCAACGTAGGCGTCATGCTGCTCGTGTTCACCGCCCTCATCGCCCTCTTCAACGGACTCCTCTCGAACGGCCTCGGGTCGTGGACCGGCCTCAACGAGCTCGTGGCCAGCATTTCGGGCGGACGCTACACCGAGTTCAACCTTCAAGCCATTTTTGGACTCATCCTCGGACCCTTCACCTGGCTCTTGGGCGTGCCCTGGTCCGAAGCCTCGTACGTGGGCCAGCTGCTCGGCGAAAAAACCGTCCTCAACGAGTTCTATGCCTACGTCACGATGGGCCAAATGATCGAGGGCGGATCCCTCGCGAGCGTCCGCGCCCAAACCCTGGCCGTCTATGTCCTTTGCGGATTCGCCAACTTTGCGTCCATCGGAATCCAAATCGGCGGAATCGGTTCCCTGGCACCCGAACGCCGCAAGGACCTCTCTGAACTGGGCTTCAAAGCCGTCTTGGGCGGAACAGCGGCATCGCTGACTACGGCAACTTTGGTCGCTCTTTTAATATAGGCGCTTCGCGCTAGGGCTGCTTCGCAGCTAGGGCACCTTCGGTGCTAGAGCGCTGCGCGCTATGGCCATTTGAGCTTGGGCACGCTACAGCCCTTCGGAATTAGGCCTTTGCACTTCAATTTTTTATTCGTTTTCAAACATTTGAGTGTTTTGGGTGGTGTAGATTGGCCCAATGAAGACCTATCAAAACCTAAGTGTTTGGAGCGAGGCTGAGGAACTAAATGTGGTTCTTCACGAAATCATGCTGCATCCTTCACTTGACACCCACCGCTACTTTAGGGACCAAATACTTCGAGCTGCACTATCAGTTGCCTTAAACATTAGTGAGGGATACGGTCGTGGATACAACGCAGAATTTATACGGTTCTTAAAAATTTCTCGAGCCTCTTTGGATGAAGTCCATGCCGGACTCACCATCATGAGAAGAGTTTTACCCCTAGTCCCCGTATCTGATTCAATTTTCGCCCGAATTCAAACGATTCGAATCAGGATCAACGCCCTCATCCGAAAGATTGAATCCCAAAAACGCGTTCAGGATGATCATACTCAGGCATTTTCTGAACACAGCGCGAAGCGCCTTAGCCCCGAAGGGGCCCTAGCTGCGGAGCAGCAACTGCGCGAAGCGCCGTTAGCCCACAGGTAGTACTTTTACCTCATGCGCCAATACCACGATTTAATGGACCGCGTGCTCCGCGAGGGCATTGATAAATCCGACCGAACCGGCACCGGAACCCGCAGCGTTTTTGGCCACCAGATGCGCTTTGATTTGGCCGAGGGATTCCCGATGGTGACGACCAAGAAGCTGCACCTCAAGAGCATCCTTCACGAGTTGATCTGGTTTATTTCGGGCGACACCAACATTCGCTACCTCTGCCAAAACGGGGTGCGAATTTGGGACGACTGGCCGTTTGCAACCTTTGCCAAGTCGGCGGACTACGACGGAATCGACATTCGAGCTTTTGCCGCGCGGGTGGCCGACGACGCGGAATTTGCCGCCAAGTGGGGCGACTTAGGCCCGGTCTATGGCTACCAGTGGCGCTTTTGGCCCGGCCCCAACGGCCCGGTCGATCAGTTGCGCGACGTACTTGAAGGGATTCGCCGCAACCCCGACGGACGCCGCCACATCATTTCAGCCTGGAACCCCGGCTACATCGACCAAATGGCGCTCCCCCCCTGCCACGCCTTTTTTCAGTTTTATGTGGTCGACGGCAAACTCTCGTGCCAGCTGTACCAGCGTTCGGCAGATATCTTTTTGGGGGTTCCGTTCAACATCGCTTCGTACGCGCTCCTCATTCACATGATGGCGCAGGATCTCGGACTCGGCGTGGGCGATTTTGTGCACACCTTGGGCGACGCCCACATCTACTCAAACCACATGGAGCAGGTTCAGCTGCAGCTCAGCCGCGAGCCGCGCCCCCTGCCCACGCTGAAGTTGAACCCTTCGGTGAAGAG
>JAURGG010000056.1 GCA_030833905.1 Schleiferiaceae bacterium | reverse complement strand
GACGCGTTCGGCATTCCGCTTCTGGTTCTCGAGGACGTACCCGGATTCTTGCCCGGAACCGACCAGGAGTGGAACGGAATCATCATGCACGGCGCCAAGCTGCTGTATGCGTTCAGCGAAGCGACGGTTCCGCGCATCACGGTTATTACGCGCAAGGCCTACGGCGGCGCCTACGACGTGATGAATTCCAAGCACATCGGGGCCGACCTCAACTTTGCCTGGCCGTCGGCCGAAATCGCCGTAATGGGCGCCAAGGGAGCCGCTGAGATCATCTTTAAGAAAGAAATCAGCGAGTCGGCTGACCCCGCGGCCACCTGGGCCCAAAAGGAGACCGAGTACGCCGATGCCTTTGCCAACCCTTATCAGGCGGCGGCACGGGGCTATGTGGACGAGGTGATTTTCCCCCACGAGACCCGCGCTAAGCTCATTCGCGCTTTTGGAATGCTCGAGAATAAATCGGTGGCGCGTCCGAAGCGCAAGCACGGGAATATTCCGTTGTAAGAGGGTATTTGGGCAATTGCCCTTCTCGCGCTACATTTGCCGTCCTGTAAACGATGCCCCATCGTCTAATTGGCAGGACAGCGGATTTTGGTTCCGTCAGTCAAGGTTCGAGTCCTTGTGGGGCAACAAGAGACCCAAGCCGCGCAGCAACCTGCGCGGCTTTTTTATGGCCCGCCGAGTGAATCACGTTTCGATGTGGTGGCCCATAAAAATGCGGGGTTGGTGTACCTTCAAGAAATGAACCGCGTCCTTTGGATCTCCCTTACCGTTGCCTTGGCCAGCTGCGAACGCCATGCTGACTACCGCAATGCGTGGGTCGGAACCTATCAAGGCGACGTGGAGCTTGGCACCCAATACCCCTCGACCGTCGGCGGAAACTGGATCATGTTCGACACCACGTATACCCAATCGTGGACGATTGAAGTGGCCAAAGAGGGCGATAGTTCGCTGGCGCTGAAGGGGTTTCGCGACACGGTGACGGCAGATTTTGGGGTAGTTAAGGTTCCGGCGAGCGGAATCTTTGTTCGGCAAACCGGCGGCGGTAGCAGCTACGCTGAGCTCAGTATCGTGTTTGCCCACGACAGCCTGACGTGGAACAGCTTCAATAAGTGCGGAATTCCCTGCTCGAGCTGGGCCAGAGGCGTACTGGCTCGCAACTGAATTTTGGTCTGCGACAGTGTTCGCTAAGGCCTTTGCGCGGAATTGACGCCCAAAGGAACAAATGGGGCACAGTTTGAGTTTAACCAAGGTGGAACGAGCAGCTAGCGACAAGGGATTCTTCTTTACCCAGTTTGAACCCAAGAGCGTTTCGCCCTTTGACAAACTCTTTGACATTTTCAAAGAGCTCATTGTCTATGTTTCGGGCGACTTTGACGAGGCCATCACGTGGCTGCGCGAGCTTGACAAGGAGTACGAGCTCACAGACGAGAACTACACCATCGACGACTTCATCAATGACCTAAGGGAGCGCGGATACATTCGCCCAGAGGTCGATGGCGATGGAGTTCCGGGTATGGGCATCACGGCAAAGACAGAGCGCCTCATCCGCCAGACGGCCTTGGATCAGATTTTTGGCAACCTCAACAAGAGCGGATCCGGAAACCACAAAACCAAAAAGTCAGGGGACGGCGACGAGAAGACGGGCGAAATGCGCCCCTACATGTACGGCGACGGCCTCGAGAAGATTTCGCTCACCGAGAGCATCAAAAATGCGCAGGTGAACCACGGAATCGGTGATTTTGAACTCACCGAAGAGGACCTCGTGGTCGAGGACAGCCAGTTTAATTCGCAGATGAGCACGGTGCTGATGATCGACATCAGCCATTCGATGATTCTGTACGGTGAGGACCGAATTACTCCGGCCAAGAAGGTCGCGATGGCGCTGGCCGAGCTCATTACGACGCGCTACCCCAAAGACAGCATCGACATCATTGTCTTCGGAAACGATGCGTGGCGGATTTCGATCAAAGAGATTCCGTACCTAAAGGTGGGACCGTTTCACACGAATACGGTGGCGGGATTGCAGCTCGCCATGGACATTCTGCGGCGCAAGCGAAACAGCAACAAGCAGATCTTTATGATCACCGACGGCAAGCCGAGCTGCATCAAAGAGCGCGACGGAACCTACTACATGAACAGCAACGGGCTGGATCCGTACGTGACCGAGCGCTGCTACGTCCAGGCGGCCCAGGCGCGCAAGCTGCACATTCCGATTACCACCTTTATGATTGCGCGGGACCCCTACCTGCAGCAGTTTGTGGACACATTTACCGAGGCCAACCAAGGCAAGGCATTTTACACGGGCCTCAAAGGCCTGGGTGAGATGATTTTTAGGGACTACGAAACCAACCGAAAGAAACGACTCAAATAGAATGATTACTACGTTAGGAGCACTCAAGGCATCAGGCTACCAAAGCACGTCGATTAAGGACGAGCTCCGCGCCAACCTCATCAAGCACCTAGAGGCGGGGACCACCGTGTTTCAGGGAGTTCATGGGTTTGAAGACTCGGTGCTTCCCGAGCTAGAACGCGCCATTTTGTCGCGGCACAACATCAACCTATTGGGCCTTCGGGGGCAGGCCAAAACGCGCCTGGCGCGTCTTATGGTGGAGTTGCTGGACGAGTACATTCCGGTGGTCCAAGGTTCCGAAATCAACGACGACCCGCTCGCGCCCATCTCGAGGTTTGCCATCGATTTGATTGCCGAGCACGGCGACCAAACGCCGATTGCGTGGCTGCACCGCTCACAGCGCTACTCAGAGAAGTTGGCGACGCCCGACGTCACCGTGGCGGATTTGATTGGCGACATTGACCCGATTAAGGCGGCCAACCTCAAGTTGTCGTACGCGGACGATCGGGTGATTCACTTCGGAATGATTCCGCGCGCCAACCGCTGCATTTTTGTGCTGAACGAGATTCCGGATTTACAGGCGCGAAACCAGGTCGCCCTCTTCAATATTTTGCAGGAAGGGGACGTGCAAATTCGCGGATTCAGCATTCGCCTTCCGCTCGATATTCAGTTTGTGTTTACCGCCAACCCCGAGGACTACACCAACCGGGGAAGTATTGTCACCCCGCTCAAGGACCGCATCGGAGCCCAGATTTTGACGCACTACCCGCAGACCATCGCGGTCGCCCGCAAGATTTCGGCTCAAGAGGCCCGAATCAATCAAGCGCAGGAGAGCCGGGTATACGTGCCGGATCTGGCGTACAACCTCCTTGAGCAGATCATTTTTGAGGCGCGCGAAAGCGAGTACGTCGACCACAAAAGCGGAGTGAGTGCGCGAATGAGCATTTCGATGCTAGAGAGCCTGGTAAGCACGGCGGAACGCCGTGCGTTGATCAACGGCGAGGCAACGACCACCGTGCGTTTGTCGGACTTCATGGGAGTGATTCCGGCGATCACGGGCAAGGTGGAACTCGTGTACGAGGGCGAGCAAGAGGGCGCCGCATTTGTCGCCGAACAGTTGATTGGGGCGGCGATCAAGACGCTGTGGCCGAGCATGTTCCCAAAAATTGAGAAGCTCACCAAGAAGTCAGTGAGCAGCCCCTATGCGGCCACGGTAGATGCCATTTACCAGCAGGGAGGCGTGCTGCTTTACGACGAGTGCGACCAACGCGAGTATGCGTCGTGCTTGAATAAGGTCAAGACCTTGGACGATTTAATCCAAGAATATCAGCCCAACGTTGAACCCCGCGACCTGCTCTTTCTCAAGGAGTTCATGCTTTGGGCGCTCGCCGAACAGCAGCAGCTGGGCAAGGATCGCCTTCAGAACGGATTCCAGTTCAACGAATTTCTGTAGCACCTCAAGGTGCGGCGTTGTTCGCGCCGCGGGTGAGGCACCTGGTGCTTGACCCTCGAGGGGTTATTCCTCGAACCGGGACTTGAATCCGCTGCTGCGGCGTGGGCTTCCTTCGCCAGATCCAGAGCTAGAGCCCGATCCTGATCCTGGACGTTTGGGACCTCGTCCACGTCCGCGGTTGCGGTTGCGCCCTGCCTTGCGCTCAGATTCTTCGCGGCCTTTGGCCTTGAGGTAGCGGTAGCGAAAGATGACGGCCTGGCCAAAGACGCTAAGACCGGCGTTAAAGGCGACGAGACCAATGGTTCCGACCAAAAAATAGGCCTGCTCTTTAGATTTTAAAATGATGGCTTCTCCCACAATTGAGAGGCCGAGGCCGACGAGGATTAGGCCCGAAATGGCGAATAGGAGCCAGCTGCTGCGGAGCTTCGCGGTATTTTTCATGGCATGAAAGGTAGCAAATCACTGTAAATTTGCCGCATGATTGACGGACGCACTCTGCCTTGCGCCGTAAAATCGTTCCCTTGATACCACGATGTTTTGAGTAATGGCGCGTGTGCGCCTCAAATTTATAGGATGATATTTTCTCAATTATTTAATTTTCAACAGCCTGTAAACTACCGCACCGAGGTTTTGTCGGGATTGACCGTGGCCTTGGCGTTGGTTCCAGAGGCGGTGGCATTTGCGCTTATTGCAGGGCTTGACCCATTGACCGGATTGTACGCAGCCTTCGTAATGGGGTTGATCACGTCGATCTTTGGGGGGCGTCCCGGAATGATTTCTGGCGCAACGGGCGCAGTGGCAGTGGTCTTGGTTACCCTTGCGGCCTCACACGGCCCCGAGTACATTTTTGCAACGGTCGTGCTCGCGGGCTTGATTCAGTTGGCCGCTGGTCTGTTGAAGCTGGGTAAGTTCATTCGGCTCGTTCCGCATCCTGTGATTTTTGGGTTTGTCAACGGGTTGGCAATCATCATTTTCACCGCCCAATTGGTACAGTTCCAAGATGCAGAAGGGCACTGGCTGCAGGGAATAAAGTTGTACTGGATGCTTGGACTTTCAGCACTAACTATGCTGATAATATGGGGATTGCCAAAAATAACGAAGAGCTTTCCGGCTTCGCTAGCGGCAATTCTGAGCGTGTTTGCTGTGGTGACGGTGCTCGATATTGACACTAAAACCGTGGGGGATTTAGCCTCAATTAAGGGAGGATTTCCACCGTTTCATCTGCCCAATGTGCCGTGGACGCTTGAAACGTTTCAATTAATTCTGCCCTATGCGGCGATCGTGGCGGCGGTCGGCCTCATTGAGAGCCTACTCACCTTAAATATTGTAGATGAACTCACGGAGTCGCGCGGACGGAGCAACAAAGAAGCCGTGGCGCAGGGCGCGGCAAACGTCCTTTCGGGTCTGTTTTCGGGCATGGGCGGATGTGCGATGATCGGGCAAAGTTTGATCAACGTGAGCAACGGAGCGCGCGCGCGATTGTCAGGCATCGTCGCTTCGGTTATGCTGCTGGTTTTTGTGATGTTCGGTTCCGCGCTTATTGAGAAGGTGCCGATGGCGGCGTTGACTGGATTGATGATTATGGTTTCAATCGGAACCTTTGAGTGGGCCAGCCTCAAAACGTTTCGTAGGATGCCACAAAGTGATTTTATCGTGATGGTGCTCGTGACCCTCGTGACGGTGCTGCTGCACAATCTTGCCCTGGCGGTGCTGGTGGGCGTGATCATTGCGGCCTTAGTATTTGCGTGGGACAACGCAAAGAGGATACGGGCCCGTAAGCATGTGGACTCGAATGGGGTGAAGCACTACGAGATCTATGGACCGCTCTTTTTTGGGTCTGTGGCAGCTTTTAATGAAAAGTTTGATGTACTGGGGGATCCGAGCGAGGTGATTGTGGATTTTGCCGAAAGCCGAGTGGCCGATATGTCGGCGATTGAGGCACTACACCGTCTGACTGAGCGCTATGCCAAGCAGGGCAAATCGGTGCATTTGCGCCACCTGAGTGCGGACTGCCGCCAGCTGCTCAAAAATGCTGAGGCGATCATCGAGGTCAATGTGCTCGAGGATCCGACGTACAAGGTGGCTTCGGACGCGCTTTCGAGATAAGTGGCGATAAGCTCGCGTGAGATTCCGCGCTAGGGCAGCATTATCGGGCTGGGGTCGCCCGACACGGCGTACATGAGGAGTCCGGTGAGCCAGCCACCGTAGGTTCCGAGGGCATAACCTAAAACCGCCAAGAGGACGCCGACCGGGGCCAGCGAGGGGTGAAAAGCGGCTGCGGCAACGGGGGCCGAAGCGGCTCCGCCAATATTGGCTTTGGAGCCCACCGCCACAAAGAAAAAGGGAGCCTTGATGAGGCGCGCCACCGCGATCAAAATAGCGACGTGGATGAGCATCCACACGGCGCCCACGCCGATAAGGCCGGGCTGGCTGAGCGCTTCCATGAGGTCCATCTTCATTCCGATGCTTCCGACCAAAATGTAGATGAAGACCGAGCCCCAGCGGCTGGCGCCCACCCCTTCAAGGTTGCGGGCGGGGGTCAGCGAGAGCAGCAGTCCCACGGTCGTGGCGACAATCACGACCCAAAAGAAGTCGCTGGTCAGGCTAAAATTGGCCGTGTAGGGCGCATGTTCGGCGAACCAGGGCGCGAGGAAGTCCCCCGCCGCGTGGCTCAGGGCCACGGCGCCAAACGCGATTCCAAGGATTTTCATGGCGTCGGCCAGGGTCGGAATCTTGGCCGTTCGGGCGATAAAGTCCTCCATCTGGCCCTGCAGTGCTTTGACGGCGCGGTTGTCGGCCTTGAGCCAGGCGTCAACCCGGTCCGACTTGGCGGCACCCAGCAGAATGATGGCCATCCACACTTCGGCGACGACGACGTCTACTGTAATCATGGCAGAATAGAGGGCTCCACTCGGCTTGTAGACTTCGAACATGGCGGCTTGGTTGGCGCCGCCGCCGATCCAGGATCCGGCGATGGTAGAGAGTCCGCGCCAGACGGCCTCAGGGCCGGCTCCGCCCACCGTCTCAGGAGAAATCCACGAGACTAGCATTAGGGCCAGCGGTCCGCCAACGATGATGCTTGCAGTGGCAGTAAAAAACATGATGAGCGCCTTGGGGCCGAGGCCCATCACCGCTTTGAGGTCGATGCTGATGGTAAGCAGCACGAGCGAGGCCGGCAGCAGGTAGCGCGACGCGATGAAGTAGATGTTGGTGTCCTTTGGAACCAGTCCGGTGTTGGTCAGCAGTGACGGCACGAAGTAGCACAGCAGCAGAGCTGGAACAATGCTGAAGAATTTCTTGAATCGGGGCTCGCTGGCGGCCCAGAAAATGGCGCCAAGTATGGCCATGAGGAGGCCAAAAACAACGGCTTCGTTGGTGATGAGGGCTGTGTGTTCCATGATTGAGGTTCAAATCTAGGGCCTACTTGTGCTTCTCGATGGGTTTGCTACCTTAACGGAATGAAGAAACTACTCTTGTGCGGGCTTGTGCTCGCGTCAGGCGCCGCATCGGCCCAAGCCGTGATGACCCCTGAACTCTTGTGGTCGCTCGGCCGTGTCAGCCTCGACGATGCCGCCTCGAGTGGCTGGGTTGCCTACGGCGTGACCCGGTACGACCTCGAGGCCAATAAGGGCAACCGCGACCTCTTTTTGGTGAATTCCGCCACCGGCGAAACGCGCAGCCTCGCCGCTGACCCGGGGTCAGAACTGAGCGCCACCTTTGTCAAAGGCGGAACCCGCGTCGCCTACGTGCACCAAGGCAAGCTCAAATCCCGCGCGCTCGACGGCAGTGACGTTCGGGTGCACTTGGATGTTCCGGGCGGTGCCAGCGACATCAAGTTTCGCGAGTTGGCCAGCGGCCAGTGGGTCGTGGCCTTCGTGACCCGCGAGCAGCTCGACCAAACTCCGGCTGAACGCCACCCCGAAGCCCCCAAGGCTAATTATGCCGTGTTTGACGACCTGATGTACCGCCACTGGGACAGCTGGACCGACTACAGCTACAACCACGTGGCCTACGCGGTGGTCTACCCCGACGCACCCAACCCGGCGACGGAATACACCGACATTCTCAAGGGCGTGCGCGGCCATGCGCCGCTTCCTCCGTTTGGCGGATCCGAGTCCTTTGACATCAGCCCCGACGGGACGTTCATCGTGTACGCCGCCAAGCTGAGCACCGGCAAGGAGTTCGCGCTGCACACCGACTCAAAGCTCTACCGCTACGACGTGGCGACGGCCAAGACGACGGAGCTTCCGGGCCTCGGCGGCTACGACGGAAACCCACGCATCTCGCCCGACGGCAAGACGCTGGCCTTCACGGCGATGCCTACCGACGGATACGAGTCCGACGTCAACCAGCTCTACCTGCTTGACCTCAGCACGCCGGGCGCACAGCCTCGCCGCATCGACGTGGCGGGCGAGTACGTCAACGACCTCAAGTGGGTGGGCCCCTCGAGTTTGGTGCTCAACGTGACCCAAGAGGCCTCGCACCAACTGATTCGCCTTGAGCTCAAGGGCGCGAAGGTGGCAGTGACGGCACTGACCTCGGGCGACTACGACTTTGGCGGATTTGCCTACGCCGGCAAGACGCTGGTAGCCGAGCGCATGGACCAGAACCAAGCTAATGAGCTGTACACGCTGACCCCCAAGGGTGCCACGGCGCTGACCCACGCCAACGACGCCGACTACGCCAAGATTGCGCGCGGCAAGGTCGAAAAGCGCTGGATTCCGACCAGCGACGGCAAAAAGATGCTGACGTGGGTGATGTACCCGCCGAATTTTGACCCGACCAAGAAGTACCCGGCCTTGCTGTACTGCCAGGGCGGCCCGCAGAGTACGGTGAGCGCATTCTACAGCTTCCGCTGGAATTTTCAGGTGATGGCGGCCCAGGGCTACATCGTCGTGGCGCCCAACCGCCGCGGA
>JAURGG010000055.1 GCA_030833905.1 Schleiferiaceae bacterium | reverse complement strand
AGGGGTGCGGCATCCAAAAAGACGTCGACACGGAACGTGCCGACGCCGTGCGCTTAGGTTGGCGCTGGGCAACCCCTTCAGCGGGAACGCCGAAGGCAATCCCTACCTTCGCAGCCTAACCCCCACGAAACCATGCTCCACGTCGGACTCACCGGATCCATCGGCAGCGGCAAATCCACCGCCGCCGCCCATTTTGAACAGCTCGGAATCCCCGTCTACTACGCCGACGACGCCGCCAAGCGCCTCATGACCGATTCCGCACCGCTTCGCGACGCGATTGAGCGTGAATTCGGACCCGGAATCTACCTCGATGGCGTGCTGCAGCGCAAGGAGCTCGCCGCCCGTGCATTTGCCAGCGACGAAAGCACCCAGCGCATCAACGCCATGGTGCACCCCGCGGTGCACGACGACTTTGTGGCCTGGTTTGCCCAGCAGTCCGCCCCCTATGCCGTGCGCGAAGCCGCCATTCTTTTTGAATCGGGAACCTACCAAAACTGCGACGCCGTGGTGCTGGTTGAAGCCCCGCTCGACCTTCGCGTGCAACGCGTCATGCAGCGCTCCGGACTGACCGAGTCTGAAGTCCGCCAGCGCATCGCCCGCCAGTGGCCCGACGCTCAAAAGCGCGCCCTGACGACGCCCAACGATTTTATTCTTGACAACAGCGGTTCTGAAGACCAGCTGCGCGAACAGGTCGCGGCAGTGGACGCTGAACTCCGCCGTCGCTAGGCTTACTGTTCCTCGCCAACCGGAAGCAGCAGGTGCGCGTGCTTCACCACATAGGTTCCGCGTTCCAACGATGCCAGCCCAATGCGCCCGTTTTGGCGGTAGCGCACCTCGACCGGAACAGCCGTGATTTGGGTGCCGTCCACCTTGAGTACACAGGGTTGGTCGTTGAAGTACACCAAGGCCTCTTCGCTGAGTGAGTTCAGTAATTCGGGGTTGCATGCAATTGATGCCCGCACAAACTGCCCAGCGCGAAGCTCGGGGCCCGCTCCTTCAGGGTGGGCGTGAACGCGGTACGAACCGCCGCTGCCTTGCGCTTTGCCGACCTGCTTGATGACTCCTTGGTACGAACCTTCTTGGTTGCCCAACGTGTAGGATAGCGTCTGACCCACTTCAAGTTTGGCCACGTCAGGCCCAAAAACCTGCAGTTCAAGGTGGCAATGGCTCGGATCCTCTACCGTCATCAGCACATCTTCAGGGCGTACAAAGCCACCCAAATTCACCGTGAGGTCGTGCACGTACCCGTCAAAAGGGGCGCGCACGGCAACGCTGCGCTGTATTCCGCTTCGCTCCACCTGCGTGGGGTCGAGGCCAATCTGCTGAAGCTGCGCAGCCGTCGACTGCATTCTGGCCCGCCAGCTCTGCTGCTCTGCCGTTCGCTGCTGCACCTCACGACTACTTGAAGCGTCCTGGCGTTGAAGACTGACCGCGCGCGCGAGCGCGGCATCGGCGGCCTCAAACTGACTCTTGGCCTCGAGGTAGGCCTCTTGAACGCGAACGTAGTCCGGGTGCTCAAGGGTCAACAGCACTTGGCCTTTGCGGACCAAATCGCCTTCGTACGGGGCAATACTTCGCACAAATCCGCCCAAGGGGGCATTAATGTTTGCCTTGCTCTGGGGCGGAATCTCAACGCGTCCGTTGCACGCCACCACGGTGCTGAACGTGAACGAACGGCTGGAGTCCAGTGCCACGCCTTGCGCGGCCATAAGCGAATCGTTCCAGGCTATAAATTCCGAGGTTCCGACCTCTGGTTCGAATTCTGGAGCCGAAGAACATGCTGCCGCAACGGCGGCGACGAATGAGAAAAGAATAATGCGGTTCATAGCGATGAGTGCGAAGATTGGTAGAACAAGACCAAGCTCGCGGCACTACGTGCGGCGAGCTCGGCATCAAAATGGGATTGAGCAAGGCTCCAGGCGTTGGATTGCGCGAGGCGGTACTCGTAAAAGTTGACTGCGCCTTCGCGAAGCTGGGCTGACAAGCCGTCAAAGAGCTGCTGGAGCTCGGTCCAGTCCTCTGCGCGCGCCGTATGGGACATCCACCGTGCCGCATTGGCACGTTGGCCTGCGAAGTCGAGCCGCATCTGACGTACGCCGTACGACGATTCAACCTGGGTCATTTCTTGAGCGATGCGCGACTGCTTGAACCGAGCTTGAGCGGCCGGATCGAGCGGAATTGCCATGCCTACAATCACCCCTTGAAAGCCCTTGACCTGTTCGAGTTGCTGGCGGAATCCGCCCACCGACCATTGAGGGCTCCAGGCGGTCGTTCCAGACAATCGTGCGTCGGCCCGTGCGGCCCGTTGGGCGCCGAAACTGACTGAGGTAAAGGCAGCGTGCAGCGTGGTATCCAGATCCAATGTCCATTGAGCGGGCTCAAGGGCTCGGGGGGTAACGGGCCAGTCCAGGCCTGTGGCTGCAGCAAGAGCTGAAGCAGCATCCTGAAGCTGGGCCTCGAGCGCCGTCAAGGTTACCGTCCATTGGTCGATGGCCAATTGGGCCGAGCGGCCCTCGGTCGCAGACCATTCCCCGGCGTCAACGCGAGCCTGAATACGCGAAGCGTCACGCTTTAGTTGGGCGTGAATGGTTGCGGCAAAATCCAAGCGACCGCGGGTTACTTCGTAGTCGGCCACCAAAAGGCGTACGTCGCGTTCAATGCTGCGCAGCTGTACTTCAGCTTCGGCCTCTTTGAGGTCCACGTAGGCGGAATTTCGCTGTCCACGCGCTAGGTGCTGGGCCACGGAACCCAAAGGCTGCTCGTACGACACGTAGCGGTCGAGGTCCGCCGCGTTCATTTGTCCGTACTGGGCAGTAAGTTGGCCGTTGCCGAGAACCACCGAAGGTTCCGCCTTAGCCATGGCCACTCCAAGTTCGGCCAATTGGGCACTGGCGTGCACCTTTTGTGCAGAACGCACCGCTTCGCCGAGGCTTGGCGCCGGCTGCGCCGCCGCCCCGAATGCCGCAAATCCGACAAGTAGCACGGTGGCTAATCCC
Organism: Schleiferiaceae bacterium; assembly: GCA_030833905.1. Taxonomy (GTDB): domain Bacteria; phylum Bacteroidota; class Bacteroidia; order Flavobacteriales; family Schleiferiaceae; genus TMED14. The sequence continues at coordinate 5,919 of JAURGG010000055.1, read as the reverse complement.
TTGTTTAGCCAACGCTCAAACCTCAGGAGTAGGAGGGGAAGCACGCCCAACGTAAGCAGCGTAGCCGAAACGAGTCCGCCAATGACGACCGTCGCCAGGGGCTTTTGAACCTCAGCTCCCGCTGACGTTGAGAACGCCATGGGGACAAATCCGAGGGCGGCTACCGTGGCGGTCATGAGGACGGCACGCAGGCGGTCGGCACTTCCGTGCACCACGGCGTCGCGCCACGACTGGCCCTGGTGGGCAAGTTCGCGCACCCGGCTCGCCAAAACGATTCCGTTGAGTACGACCACGCCAAAAAGGGCGATGAATCCGATTCCGGCCGAAATACTGAACGGCATTCCGCGCATCGCCAAAAACGCCACGCCACCCACGGCCGACAGCGGAATCGCCGAGAAGATCACGCCCGCATAGGCAGCGCTCCCAAAGGTGAAGTATAGTAGTACAAAAATTAGAACCAAGGCCACCGGAACCGCAATTTGAAGCCGAGCCACTGCGGCCCGAAGGTTTTCAAAGTCACCTCCAATGTGTAGGCGGTAGCCGGTCGGCAGCTTTACAGAGGTCGCCAGCTTGGCTTCGATGTCTGCCACCACACTTGCCACGTCGCGCTCGCGCACGTTGATTCCCACCGAAATGCGGCGGCTGGTCTGCGAACGGCTGATCTGGGACGGCCCGACGGTTTCGATGCGCTGGGCGACGGCTGTCAGCGGAACTAAGTCGCCGTTGGCGCCGCGGAGCAGCACCGAACCCGCTTCGGCGTCGCTTCGGCTGCTCGAATCCAAGCGCACCGCTACGTCAAAGCGCTTTTGGCCTTCATACACGGTGCCGGCAATGCCTCCCGCAAACCCGTGCTCGATAGCTTGACTCACTTGGTTGAGTGTGATTCCGTAGTAGGCCATGGCCTGTCGGTCTGGAACCCAACGGTGAAAGCGCATTCCTTGAGTGGCCTCGACTTTGACGTCGGCCGCACCCGGAATCCCCTCGACTGCAGCAGCCATGCGCCCGGCGAGCACCGCAAGCGTGTCAAGGTCGTCCCCGTACAGCTGTAAGGCGATGTCGCTCTTGGATCCGCTAATCAACTCGTTGAATCGTAGCTGAATGGGCTGCGTAAATTCAAAAAGTGCGCCCCAGACATTGGTGAGTTCTGCCTCCATCAGCGCCACCAATTCTTCGCGTGTTTCGGCGCTGGTCCACTCGGACTTCGGCTTTAGCAAAATCATGACGTCAGCGGCCTCCATGGGCATCGGGTCGGTCGGAACCTCAGCCGTGCCAATCTTGCTCACCACGTGCGTGACTTCGGGGAACTTCGCCATCAATCGTTGCTCGGCCTGTGTGGTAATGCGCGTCATTTCGTCGAGGTTGCTTCCGGTCGGAATCGACAGCTGCATGGCCAAGTCCCCCTCCTCGAGGTTGGGAATAAACACGCTTCCCAGCTGCGAAAACACGACCAAGGCCCCAAGAAAGAGCGCGACGGCGGCCGAAAGCACGATTCCGCCCCGATTCAACGTTCGGTCAAGAAGGGATTCGTAGCGAAGGCGAAGCTGGTGCATGACGCGCTCCGAACGGTTTTCGCGCTCGCCGGGCTTCAGGACCAATGCCGCGAGGGCCGGAACGTAGGTCACGCTAAAAATCAACGCACCAACGAGCGCGAAGCCCACGGTTTGGGCCATTGGGCGAAACATTTTGCCCTCGATTCCGGTCAGCGACAGAATGGGTACAAATACCACGAGAATGATGAGGACGCCGAAGGCGGCCGACTGGTAAATGGCTCCGGCACTGCGTGCTACGACCTCGTCGCGCTCGACCGCCGGCATGCGTGCTTTGCCGTGCATCGCGGCCATCACGGCTTCGACGACAATTACCGCCCCGTCGACGACGATTCCAAAGTCAATGGCGCCAAGCGACATCAAATTCGCCGAAACTCCCGCCAAGCGCATGCAGGCCAACGCAAACAGCAGCGAGAGCGGAATCACGCTGGCCACCACCAATCCTGCGCGAAGGTTTCCGAGCAGCAAAATCAGCACAAATACCACAATGAGGCCCCCTTCGATGAGGTTGCGGCTTACGGTGCTCAAGGCTCGTCCCACGAGGTCCGACCGGTTGAGGTAGGGTTCGATGCGAATCCCAGGGGGTAAGCTGGGCGCAATCTGGGTCATTCGGTCTTCGATGGCTTGTGTGACCTCGTAGCTGTTGGCGCCCTTGAGCATTAAGAAAATTCCGCCCACGGCCTCGCCCTTGCCGTCGCGCGTCAGGGCACCGTAGCGCGGAGCCGCTCCAAACTGAACCTCTGCAACGTCGCGTACGAGCACTGGGGTTCCCAAAAGGGGACTGCTCAGGGCTACCTGCTCGATGTCGCTCAGGCCTTGGTAGAGGCCTTCGAGGCGAATGTACCAGGCCTCTTCAGACTTCTCTATGTAGGCGCCGCCCGCGTTTTGGTTGCCTTGGGCCACGGCGTCGTACACGTCAGCCAGGGTCAGACCCAATTCGGCCAAGCGGTTGGGATTTACGGCGACCTCGTACTGCTTGAGTTTGCCTCCGAATGAGCTGAGTTCTACGACCCCTGGAATCCCGCTGAGCTGCCGCTTGATCTGCCAGTCGTGAATGCTTCGCAGCTCCGCAAGATCGTAGGTGTAGCGCGGGTCGACCTCAAGGGTATACTGGTAAATTTCGCCCAATCCAGTCGTGATGGGCATCAATCCCGGCCGTTCGATTCCGGGCGGAATCTGTCCCGCTGCCTGGTCGACCTGCTCGTTGACCCGTTGACGGGCGGCCAAGTTGTCGACTCCGTCGTGAAAAACGACGGTCACTACCGAAAGTCCGTAGCGCGAGACACTTCGCACTTCTTCGACCCCCGCGAGGTTGGCCATGGCCAGCTCAACCGGGTAGGTGATGAACTGCTCCACCTCTTGCGGAGCCAGGGCCGGAGCCGTCGTGACAATTTGGACTTGGTTGTTGGTGATGTCCGGAACGGCATCAATGGGCAGATTAAAGGCGCTGTACAAGCCCCACGCTGCGAGCACTGCCGTACCCGTGAATACGAGCAGCTTGGCTCGTACAGAAAAATTTATAATACGTTGAATCATAGATGCATAGCAAAGTTAACGGACGAGGTTTTGGCCGCCGTTGCGGCCAAGGGGTCACGAAAACTTGCTGGGCGGTGGCCGTCGGGACCACGACGTGAGGTGGCCGAGGGTGCGTGCTTCAGCGGCGCTGGCTCGCAGTGCGGGAATGTTGAACCCGGACCAAACATAATGTGCTGGGTCAGATTCACACAGAATAGGGAGTTGCTGCTGGTTTGCATCCTGGGGCGCAGTTTCGCAGCTCGTGTGGGCAAAGTGCTGCAGGTGATCCCCTCCGAGGTCGACACTAAACAGCTGCCACAGTATGAATTTGGGTGGATGCGCACCGCTGTGGTCGTGCGGTACCATGCTGTGTCCCAGCATCAGCAGGGCAGCTAGTCCAAAGAAAAGGTTGCGCAGTCGGTTGATCTTCACGATTGGGCAGGTTCCGATTTTCGCACAAAGTGCCACACGCGCCACGCCATGACGGCATTGACCAAGTAAAAAATGTACTTGGCGACAAAGGCAACGTTGCCAAACAAAATGTTTTGGTACAGCTTGAGTGAATTGTACACGAGCCAAAACACCCACGTGTCGGCGTACATGCGGGGCATATTTAGGGTTCCGCTAAAGGTGATGCCGGTGATGAGCGCCGTAACCCAGAATTTCGACACATCTTCATCCGCAATCGGATGCGATAAAAATCCAGTAAACCCCACGTAGTTCAGGCCAAAGGCTAGTACAAAGGCTCCGGCGGCCACCACAAAATAATAGCGGTCGAGGGTGCGCGGAATTCGGTCGCCTTTGCGGCTCCACACAAAAAAGCTCAATGCATTGCCGATCATCGAGACGGGGTAGGTGAGAAAGGCCGCCTTGTTTCCTAAAAAGTAGTCGACGATTGCTGAATTGACGCTGGTCACCACGCCCACGGCGTTGCCCCAGTTCTTGCGTTTGGTGGCCCAACGCGTGCCCATCATGCTGACTGCGGCTCCGACAGTGCTCAGAATTCCGATAGGCAGCCCCGCAACGACTGTCTTGTGAAAGCCCAGCGCGATCGACGCCGCCAGCACGGTAGTGACGCCCACGACGTCCATCCACTTGCTTTCGGTAATCTGCTTGAGACGCGCCAACATACTATGCAAACAATATTTGGGCGAAATGGTGCGCGCCGGGTTGGCAGCCCGCAATGCGCTCTGCAGCAAGCACCGCACCGAGGGCAAATCCGCGGCGGTTGTGGGCGACGTGGGTCAGCTCAATGCTGTCAATGTCGGAATCGTACCGAACAGTGTGCGTACCGGGAACGGGGTCTTCGCGTCGCGCTGCGATCGCTAGGGTAGCGGGCTCGGAGCCGTCAAGCGACCAGCCGTGCAGTTCTGGAAAGTAGGGGAGTAGCCCTTCAGCGAAGCTGATGGCGGTGCCGCTGGGCGCATCTTTTTTTGCGGTGTGGTGCACCTCTTCAATACTCGGGGTGTACTGGTCGCGGTACGGGGCAAAGAGTTCCGCCATTTGCCGATTGAGCTGAAAGGCGAGCTGTACGCCCAAGCTGAAGTTTGAGGCAAATACCAGTTTATTGCCCGCCTGGGCGAATGCAGTGTTGACCCTTGGAAGCTCAGCGAACCACCCCGTAGTGCCACAGACCACTGGCGTGCCCAATGCCGCTAAGCGCTCTAGGTTGGCGACGGCCGATTCGGGTTGGGTGAATTCAATGGCGACGTCGGCACCTTGGAGGTTCCAGGCGTCAGTCGAACGTATGCGCGCCACCACTTCGTGGCCGCGCGCAACCGATTCGGCCTCAATAGCCTGACCCATTTTTCCGTAACCCACTAGGGCAATTTTTAGTGCCATGCAAACGTCAAATTCGCGCCAAAGGTAGCGTTGGGGCCAAAGGCGGGGCGAACGCGGCCGCTCAGGTTGGGCGAAACGTCAAAATCCACGAGGTGACCGGCGGCGTAGGCGTCCAAGACCTGAAAGAGGTAGCCCGCACCGACCCCAAGAACTGCGTAATCCCGACGGCGCCGGTAGTCGTTTTGAAGCGAAAAGAGCTGGTTGACCGTGAACTGCCCGTCAAATTCATCCACCGTCAGGGGGTTGCCGTCGAGCCTTAGGTCAATTGCATTGGTTAAACGCTTGTAACTGCTCTGGTTTTGGTAGAGGTAGTACCCGCTACCTGCCATGATGCCCCAGGCAATTGGAGCCTTCCAAATCTGTTTATTAAGGATTTGGCCCGCACCCGGAATAAGCGCACTCGCAATCGCCGCCTTCTCGGGCTGACCCCAAGCCCGCGGTGCACGGGCGGAATCAGATTGGGCCCAAAGAATTGGTCCGCTTAGAACAAGGAGTGTGAAGATGGCGCGCACGGTGGGTCAAAAGTAGCCGAAACCTTGGGTTTGTCGTACTTTTGCTTCCGCTTTTGGCGATCGCTGCCATAGCATACGGCCCCGTAGCATAACTGAATAATGCATCGCACTTCTAATGCGACGAGTGCAGGTTTGAATCCTGCCGGGGCTGCTCATTTTTCCAATGCCTGAGTCGATGGCAGTTGGCGCAGAGTAGTTCGCACAGCGCAATTTCATCTAAGACGGTTTCCCACTTTAGTAAGCGAAGTTGGGTCCAATTAAAACGTTTGAGAAGTGGTTCACGGTGGTGCAATTCAAAAATGGAATAATGGGTTTCGGAATAGGGAATACGGCAATCCTTGCAGTGGCCCCCAAGTATTTGAATTACGTCAATCGTTCTTCGGACCCAGCGCTCTTGTGCCTTTCGATTGAAGCAGGCCTTACCGTACACCATAACCTGATCTCGATGGCATTTCTGTTTGTAAAATTCAGTAATACAATAAGTTAATTTGCATTTGGCGCAT
>JAURGG010000054.1 GCA_030833905.1 Schleiferiaceae bacterium | reverse complement strand
CCTTTGCGCACTTCGATAAAAAGATTTTTTTAGTGCGCGACCCCCGAGACCGGTGGATTTCGGGATTTTTTTACCGCTGGTTCTACGTCCACAATCCCGACCCAGCGGCCTTTGAGTTGGCCTACAAGAAGGTGTGCCAAAAGGAGGTCAACCCGTCATCGGTTGCGTTTCACCGTCTGCACTCGGACGACCCGCAGGTTCTTGAAGAGCATGCCGAAGAGCAAAAGCGCAAGCTCGACGAACTCTCTGCCTTTTTGGATCGCCTGCGCGCCGACGGCTGGTTCATCTGGCACTACGAGGACCTTGTCGACCGCAACTGGGATGCCGTAGAATCCTACCTCGGATTCAGCCTCAAGGGCGAAGAAGCATTGAGGGGGAACTTTCGCCACGTAGCCAGAAGCCAGGCGCACAGCGACTGGCGCCGGTGGTTTACCGACGCAGACGTCGAATTCTACAGGCCTGTTTTTGAATCCTACCTCAAGGCCCAGGGCTACGATGCATCTGATTGGGCGTTGAGCTACCCCAGTGAATTGTCACCCAAGCAGGGCTCGGCCTACATGCACGGACTTTTTCACCATCCGAACGGACCCCACGCGGTTCCGGTTCCGTGGACCCAACGCGTCGTTCAGTGGGCGCGCACCCAGGCCAGCCTTGCCCTCAAGGCGGTGGGGCTCAAAAAGCGTTAAATCCAGTGCTGCTCCTGCAGTGCCATGGGGCGCGGAGTGGGGTACACCTGTCCCTGCCACAGGCCGTGGGCCACATGAATGACGGCGGCATCGCGCACTTCGTCGTGCAGGATTCCATCTACAAACAGGCGAAGGTGAAGCGTGTACGCGCCTTGGCTAAGTGCGAGCTCGGGTATGCGTACGGTGGCGGAACCGGCTGCCGCCGGCTTCTCAAGACCAGACTGCAGGCTGCTCCAGAGGGTTAGGGGAGACCCGTCGCTGCGTGCCACGCTCATGCGAACATCCACAGTACCGGAAACAGAACCCGTCCAAGCCACCTGGGCCGACGCGGGATTGCCCGTAGTCCAGTCGCCCTCAACGTCGAGTTGCTGCGCACGAATCCCGCCGAGGCCGCCGCGTTCTGCGGCTGAAGGCCATGCGATGGGTTGTGCCGTAGAATGCTCGATATAGGCGTCGCATACTTCGTCGGCCGGACCCTGCATTTTCAGGATTCCACCCTCAATCCAAAGGACGCGGTCGCAGATGCGCCGCACCGTGTGGAGCTGGTGCGCCACGTACAGAATGCTGCGGCCTTCGGACTTCCAGTGGGACTCCATGAAGTCCAAGCTTTTTGCTTGAAAGGCGGCGTCGCCCACGGCGAGCACTTCGTCCACCAAGAGGATTTCAGCCGGAAGGTGGGCCGACAGCGCAAAGCCCAAACGGACTTGCATGCCGCTTGAGTAGTACTTGACGGGTTCGTCAAGTCGGTCGGTAATCCCTGCGAATTCGGCAGCGACGGGCAGAATTCGCTGGATTTCGCTCCGAGTAATACCGAGTAATGCACCCCGTAGGTAGGCGTTTTCGCGGCCGCTGAGGTCGGGGTGAAATCCGGTTCCGACTTCGAGAAGGCTGGCCATTCGGCCATGGATGCGGTAGCTACCCTCGTCGGGGTGCAGCAGGCCACTCAAGGTTTTGAGAAGGGTGGACTTCCCGGCGCCGTTGGCGCCGATGATTCCGACGACCTCACCTGCGCGGACGCTCAAGTCCAGCTTGCGCAAGGCCCAACGTCCCCCGAGTTGCTTGCCGAGGTTTTCTGCGTGAATTCGAACGTCGCTCATAGGAATTCCGAAATGCGACGCGATTGGTAGCGAAGGCTGTAGAGCCCAACTATAAAAATGATTCCGCCCGAAGCACACGAAAGGGCGTGCGCGGGCTGCCACACCGACCAGTCTAGCCAGGCCCACCGAAAGCCGTCGGCGATCGCGACCGCCGGATTCAGCCAGTAAATCAAGCCCCAACCGTTGAGGTCAAAGTTTGCGCTCGGCAGCGCAATCGGGCTGACAAAAAACAGCACCTGAAGGGCGACCGGCAGCACACTGAGTACGTCGCGCCGGCGTACCGAAATGGCGGCCAGTAGGTAGGCCCATCCGAGGCCAGAAATTGCGGTGAATACGGCGATGAGCGGTAGGCGAACCAAAGCCCACGGAGAGGCGGCACCGAGAAGAACAAGGCCGGTTCCGACCACCATAGAAGCCACTGCAAAGTCGACGAAACCCACAAGTGCCTTGGCGTTGGGCAGCGCAGTGCGGGGGAATGCAGACTTGACCACTAGCGCCTGATTGTGCACAAGGCTGGGCGCGCCTTGGCTGACGATGTACTGAAACCAAATCCATCCGGGAAGGGCCGCCGCGAGGTTCAGGGCAAACTGCCGAAGGCCTTCGTCGGGAAGTCCAAATACTCGTCCGAGCACAAGGGTCAAGCCGGCGATCAGGGCCACGGGCTGGATCACGGCCCAAAGCCATCCCAGGCGGGTCTGAACGTAGCGCAGCTGGATGTCACGGCGCGCAAAGGCGCCGGCAACGCGGCGTCCTACTCGTGTGGAATCCCGGTCGAGCTTCCACCACGGGTCGCTGGCGTGCACCTCGCGGACGTCACTCATAGCGAAGGGCTTCGATGGGGTCAAGTCCCGCAGCCTTTTTAGCGGGGTACCAACCAGAGATGATTCCGACGGCAATCGAGACGACCAATGCCAAAACCATCCATTGAATGGGGAAGACGGCGTCGGCGCCCATTGCGTAGGCCAATCCGTTGCCCACGGCGAGGCCCATAGCGATTCCGGCGAGGCCTCCGACCACACTCACAACAATTGCTTCGGCGAGGAACTGCATGACAATAACCTTCGCACTGGCGCCCAGGGCTTTGCGCGTGCCGATTTCGCGGGTGCGTTCGGTGACGCTCACGAGCATGATGTTCATCAGAGCAATCGAGGCGCCCAAAAGCGTAATGAGTGCGATCAGTGCGGCTCCGCTGCTGACCGAGCTAAGCGACTCGATGAGCATCGCCGAAATGCTGTCGCTTCGTCGAAGGTTAAAGTTGTCTTCAGCTCCTGGCTTGAGGCGGCGCACCGAGCGCATAACGACCGTGGCGCGTGCAATCGTCGCGTCGAGGGCTTCGGGTGACGGAGCCATGACGCTGATCACATAGCTTGACCACGGACCTGCGTACTCGAGGTGCCCCGTGCGCAGGGGGAGGTAGACCACTTGGTCGCTGGACATGAACGAACTGCTTCCCTTCGGAGCGGTGACGCCGACTACGGCATAGGGCTTACTGCCCACACGTACTGTGTTGCCAACGGCTCCGCCGTTTGGAAACAGCTTACCCGCCACATCTGAACCCAGCACAGCAACAGCCCGAGCCTCGTCCTGCTCCGTTTTTGAAAAGAAGCGACCCTCGGCGAGTTCAAGACCTTGGGTGAGCGGGTACACGTTGTCTGATGCGATGACGTTGACGTTGGGATTGGTCTTGGTGCCTTCGTACTGGATTTCGATGGCGCCCGCTACATTATCACTTACGCTGGCCTTGAGTCCCTCGTGTTCAAGTCGCGCCTTCAGACGTACGGCTTGATCAATTGGAATCGATGGCTGGGGCTTTTCCTTAATCCCCTGACGCCCGATGCGGATTTGCATTCCGCCTTGCTGAATGGTGAATGTGGTCGCGCCCATGCTCGAAAACTGCTTGGTAATCGAGCCCTCCATGACGCTCGTGGCGGTCAGCATTCCGACCAAAGCTGTGATCCCAATTGCAATGATGAGCGCGGTCAAAATTGCCCGTAAGAGCTGGGCCTGAAGGGCCTGAACCGCCATGCGAAGGGCTTCGAAGACAACGGGAGTAGAAAGACGGGACATAGAATAGCGTAAAGATAATGGTGCGCGCGTGGTCTACATTTTGCACCTTTGCACCCGAAATGACCAAGATTTATGCCGCGCTTGCACTCGTAATTGCTTCAGCCACCTCGGCCTGGGCCCAGTACGTGTACATTGACTTCTCCGACACCACCGTTTCAGTAAACCAGGGGTTTGCAGATGTGGACTTCAACCAAGACAGCATTGCGGATTTGCGCTTTACCCTTTTGCGCGATACCGGAACCACAGGTTTGATTTCAGCGGTTCTCGTAGCGCCTTTGGACAGTGCTCGAATTCAAGTGGTCGGTCAGCAACGCGGCGGTTACTACTACCCCAACCGTTTGGCGGTAGGGGATTCCATCTCGCGTTCATCGTCGCTCTGGCAGGGCACGTCTCCGTCGGCCTACTACGGCTACCTCGACTACCGCTTCAACGGCCAGCACGACCCGTATGCTCAGTGGCAGGCTCCGTATTCAGACGGATTTTTGGGCCTTCGCCGCAACGTCAACGATACCGTGATCAACGGCTGGATCCGACTCGAAATTGCAGCAGACGGCAAGTCGTTCACGTTAAAAGATGCAGGCTACCAGGCTGCCGACGACAGCGTAATGTTTGCCGGACATGTCTGGATCGGTCTCGACGGCGACCGTGCTCTCGAGGGCTATACCTGGCGCCAGCATTCCGACCGTCTTGAGGTGCTTCGCCCCGCAGGTCAGTCTCCCCGCAGCTTTGGGGTGGTGGACGCTTTGGGTCGTGTGGTGCTTCGCGGAACCTGGACCGGTGACGAAGTGGCGATTCCCACAGCCTTTTTGTCGCCCGGAGCATACTGGTTTGTCAGTGAAGGCGTTGAGGGCGAATGGCACTTCGGCTTTCGCAGCGAACTGCGCTAGCATTCGAAATTTTTAGGAAAATCCGCGCGATTTCAGAAAAATCCGAGGATAAAATCCCTTGTTCCTGCAGTAATTTTGCAGAAATTCCCTAATTATGGTATTTGACCTCGACATGGTAGCGGCGTTTTACGCCGGATACGAAGCCAAAGTGAAGGCCGCCCGCACAGTGCTGGGTCGTCCCCTGACGCTCTCTGAGAAAATTTTGTACGCCCACCTATGGGAGGGCGAAGCGAAGGAGGCCTTTCAGCGCGGAGCCTCGTACGTCGACTTTGCCCCCGACCGCGTGGCAATGCAAGATGCGACGGCCCAAATGGCGCTGCTTCAGTTTATGTCGGCTGGACGCAAGAAGGTGGCGGTTCCCTCGACGGTGCACTGCGACCACCTCATTCAGGCGCGCGTAGGTGCAACCACTGACCTTCAGGACTCGATCAACAAGTCCAACGAGGTGTTCAACTTCCTCGCTTCGGTTTCGAATAAGTACGGAATCGGATTTTGGAAGCCCGGCGCAGGTATCATTCACCAGGTGGTGCTTGAAAACTACGCCTTCCCCGGCGGCATGATGATCGGAACGGATTCGCACACCGTGAACGCGGGCGGACTCGGAATGGTCGCCATTGGGGTAGGGGGTGCCGACGCCGTCGACGTGATGGCGGGCATGCCTTGGGAGCTTAAGTTTCCCAAACTGATTGGGGTAAAGCTCACCGGCCGCATGAACGGCTGGACATCAGCCAAAGACGTGATCCTCAAAGTTGCCGGCATCTTGACGGTCAAGGGCGGAACCGGAGCCATTATCGAGTACTTCGGCGACGGTGCGGAATCACTCAGCTGTACCGGTAAAGGAACCATCTGCAACATGGGCGCCGAAGTGGGCGCTACGACTTCGACGTTTGGCTACGACGACAGCATGGAACGCTATCTGCGCGCTACTGGTCGTGCCGACGTGGCCGATTTGGCCAACGGCCTTCGTGCTGAACTCACGGGCGACGCTGAAGTCTACGCCGATCCAGCTAAGTACTTCGATCAAGTGATTGAAATCAATCTCGACACCCTCGAGCCGCACCTCAACGGACCCTTTACTCCAGATTTGGCCACGCCAATCTCTGAAGTACGCGCCCTCGCCGAAAAGAACGGCTGGCCGATGAAGGTCGAAGTAGGTCTGATCGGTTCGTGCACGAACTCGTCGTACGAAGACATGACCCGAGCGGCATCGATTGCGCGCCAGGCCAAGGCTAAAGGCCTCAAGGTTGCCGCTGAGTACAGCATCACCCCCGGTTCAGAGCAGGTTCGCTACACAGCCGAGCGCGACGGGCTACTCGATGTCTTTGAAGAGATCGGCGGTAAAGTATTCGCCAATGCCTGCGGACCCTGCATCGGCCAGTGGGCCCGCGAAGGTGCCGACAAGCAAGAGAAGAACACGATCGTACACTCGTTCAACCGCAACTTTAGCAAGCGCGCCGACGGAAACCCCAATACCCACGCGTTTGTAGGCTCACCTGAGCTTGTGACGGCGCTCGCGATCGCTGGCGACCTTGGGTTCAATCCGCTCAAAGACACGCTGGTGAACGCCAACGGTGAGCGCGTCATGCTCGACCCGCCGACGGGCGAGGAGCTTCCCGCCCGCGGTTATGCCGTAGAAGATGCGGGCTACCAGGCTCCTGCCGAAGACGGAAGCCACGTCGCCGTAGATGTGAAGTCCGACAGCCAGCGCTTGCAGCTGCTCGAGCCCTTCGCGGCTTGGGACGGTGCCAACATCACCGGAGCCAAGGTGCTCATCAAGGCCCAAGGCAAGTGTACTACGGACCACATTTCGATGGCCGGACCCTGGTTGCGCTACCGCGGTCACCTGGACAACATCGCCAACAACACGCTGATCGGTGCGGTCAACGCTTTCAACGGCGAGACCAACACGGTGCTGAACCAACTCACCGGCGAGTACGGCGAGGTTCCGGCCGTGCAGCGCGCCTACAAGGCCGCAGGCATTCCAACGCTGGTGGTGGGCGACCAGAACTACGGTGAAGGTTCGTCGCGCGAGCACGCCGCCATGCAGCCCCGCCACCTCGGCGTGCGCGCCGTGCTGGTGAAGAGCTTCGCCCGTATCCACGAGACCAACCTCAAGAAGCAGGGCATGCTCGCGCTGACCTTCGCGAACGAGGCCGACTACGACAAAATTCAGGAGCGTGACGTTGTGGACTTCGCCGACTTGACTGAGTTTGCTCCGGGCAAGCCGTTGACGCTGGTGTTCCGCCATGAAAATGGCAGCGAAGACCGCATCACCGCCAACCACAGCTACAATGCGCAGCAGATTTCATGGTTTAAGGCAGGATCTGCCCTAAACATGATTGAGAAGTAAGTGCGCCTAAGGCGGCTTTGAGCTCCGGCCCCGCGAGGGAGCCGGAGTTTTTTTTGCCACCCCACCACGTTAAGCGCCTTGAATATGCGCTACTTTCGGGGAACTATGCACCACGACGCCGCGACACGCCGAGTCCACCACGGGTGGGCCATGTACGACTGGGCCAACTCGAGCTATTCGCTTGTCATTGGGACGGCCATTTTTCCCATCTACTACAGCGCCGTTATGGAGGCTGCAGGGCGTGAGAGCTACCGTCTGTTTGGGGTCGAGTTCAGCACCACCGCTGCCTACACCTTTGTCATGGCCGCCGCCTACCTCGTGGTGAGCCTGGGCACGCCCTACCTCAGTGCGTTGGCAGAGGTTTCAGGCAGTAAGAAGACGTTCATGCGCCGCTTCATCTACACTGGCTCGCTTACATGCTTTGCCATGTACTTTTTTACCGCAGATGCGCCGGTTCTGGGGCTGCTCACTCCTTTTGTGGCATCGATCGCCTTTGCCGGAAGCCTTGTCTTCTACAACAGCTACCTGCCTGAAATTGCGGCCCCTGAGGATCAAGACGCGCTGAGCGCCCGAGGTTTTGCTTTGGGCTACTTCGGTTCAGCTCTGATGCTGATTGTGGCCCTTGCGTTCATTCAAAATCCTGGTTGGTTGGGCCTTGACGGGCCCGGTTTGATCACGCGCTACACCTTTGTCGCGGTCGGAATTTGGTGGCTCGGATGGGGCGAATACAGCCTTCGCCGCCTCCCTGAGGGGCATGCGGTCGGAAACCGTCAAAAAGGTTGGATCCGCGCCGCCTACCAGCAGCTGTTTGACGTGGCCAAGTCCTTTCGCGCCACGAAAGGCCTCGAGCGCTTTGTCCTTGGGTTTTTCTTTGCTTCTGCTGGGGTACAGACCGTAATCCTCATCGCGACCCTATTTGGTAGCGAGGCGCTGCACCTTGAAACATCCGCGCTCATTACCACCATCCTCTTGATTCAATTCGTTGGAATGCTCGGGTCTTGGCTCTTTGCAAAACTGAGCGGAATCATGGGCAATATTCGCGCTCTTCTCTTGTCGGCCGCCTTGTGGATGCTCATCAGTTTTTTGGCCTACTTCATTCAAAACGAGCTACAGTTTTACCTCTTGGGTGCGGGGGTAGGGTTGGTCCTGGGCGGAATTCAATCGCTTGCACGTTCCACATTTAGCCAACTGCTCCCAGCAGCTGAAGAGCATGTCGTCTATTTTAGTTTTTACGACGTGGCTGAGAAACTAGCCACGGTCCTGGGAATGGTTGCAGTGGGCTGGCTCGAAACCCTTACGGGTGACTTGCGCCTCGCAGCGGTCATGCTTTCGGGCTTTTTCGCCGTAGCGGTGGTGCTTTGGGCACGGGTTCCGTGGCAGCGCTAGTGGCACACAAATTGTACCTTTGGGGCATGCTTAGAACGTTTTCGGTTATTTTTTTACTCGCCACATTGGGCTCGGTTTCGGGTTGCTACTACGACAACTCCGAACAGCTGTACGGCACGGGCGGAACCTGTGATTCCACCTCTACCTGGTCTGCCGACATTCAACCGCTCATTCAAGCCCAGTGTGTGGGGTGCCATCAGGGTGCCAGCGCAAGTGGTGGTCTCGATTTAAGCTCGCATGCGAGCGTACAAAATTCCGCACTGAATGGGTCCTTGTTGGACCGCATTCAGCGCGGCGCGGGTGATCCACTCGCCATGCCCCCCAGTGGGCGCCTTTCAAACTGCAACGTAGCCAAGATCCGTGTCTGGGAGCGGGGAGGCGCATTACCTAATTGATTATGAAAAAGATTTTTGCACTGGCGGCCCTAGGTCTGACCCTAGTGGCATCCGCCCAAAAGCTTACGAGTAAAGACACACAGGTTCACATCAACGCGTCGACTCCAGTAGAAGACATCGATGCAGTCCTCAACAATGCGGTCGGAATTCTGAACACCGAGACGAATGAGGCCGTGTGGCAGCTGCAAATCCAGTCGTTCACTTTTAAGCGCGCACTAATGCAGGAGCACTTTAACGAGAACTACATGGAGTCGACGAAGTACCCGAAGGCGACGCTCCGCGCTAAAATTGGCGGAGTAACGGACTGGAAGAAGCCAGCGACCTACAAGGGTGGAGTTAAGGGCCAAATGGAAATCCACGGAGTGACCAAGGATATTTCGATTCCGGTGACCATTACGGTGAACAAAGACGGCTCGGTGACCATTGAGAGCGAGTTCAGCGTACACACGGCGGACTACGGTATCAAAATCCCAACCCTCGTGGTTTCTAAGATCGCTGAGGATGTTAAAGTCACCGTTAAATCGACGTTGAAGGGTGCGTAAGTTATTATTAGGGCTTTTTGCCGCGGGTTCTCTGGGGCTTTGGGCACAGGACGACTTGCTGGCAGACTTGGACGCAATGGCTCCTGAAGCGCCAAAACAGTATGCTTTTGCCACCTTCAAGGGAACAAAGTTGGTCAACGGTTCGACCGTTGAGATGCCGGGAGCAGGGGTAGGGCAGTTCATCATTGGGCACCGCTTTGGCGCCTTAAATGATAAGCCGCTGTACAATTTATTCGGAATCGACGTGGCCCAAATCCGCTTTGAGTACTCGTACAACCCTGTTTCG
Organism: Schleiferiaceae bacterium; assembly: GCA_030833905.1. Taxonomy (GTDB): domain Bacteria; phylum Bacteroidota; class Bacteroidia; order Flavobacteriales; family Schleiferiaceae; genus TMED14. The sequence continues at coordinate 597 of JAURGG010000054.1, read as the reverse complement.
TGGTTGAATTTGGGGCTGGGACGCTCTTCGGGAAGCAAGACCTACGATGGATTTACTAAAATTCGGTTGCTGCGCCAGTCCACGGGTGGAACGGGCTTCAATAGCCCGGTAAGCGTCGTGTGGTATTCGTCGATGACCCTTACGACGGTTCCGTTTACCGATGGATTCGACCACTTCTTCACAGACCGTTTGGCCTACGCCCACCAACTCATGATTGCGCGCAAGCTCAGCGACAAAGTCTCTCTGCAAGTTGCGCCGACTCTGGTGCACTTCAACTTGGTTCCGTTGGCGAGCGACCGAAACGACCAACTCGGCCTGGGGTTGAGTGGACGCTACAAGCTAACCCAGCGCATGGCGCTTACCGCTGAAACAATGCTGCGCCAAACTCCGTTCGCAGGCACGCACATGCCATTGAGCATCGGTCTCGACCTCGAAACAGGTGGGCACGTCTTTCAGTTTCATGTGACCAATGCGCGGTCGATGGCGGATCCTCAATGGATGATGCAAACTCCGGGCTCATGGGCCAACGGGGATTTATTCCTCGGTTTTAACATTTCGCGGGTATTTACCCACGTCAAACCCAAAGAATTGCGATGA
>JAURGG010000053.1 GCA_030833905.1 Schleiferiaceae bacterium | reverse complement strand
GGGGGCGGGGCGGTGCATGCCCAGGGTCTGGGCAACGAGGTCGCCGAGGCCTCCGTGGCGCTGGTGCTCCTCGGCGGTTACCACGCGGCCGGTCTTGTGGACCGACTTGAGCAGGGCCTCGGAGTCAAACGGCTTGATCGTGGCGAAGTTGATGACTTCGGCCGAAATGCCTTGAGCGGCCAGGGTATTGGCGGCCTCGAGGGCCTCCCACACGAGGTGGCCGGTCGCGGCGATGGTCACGTCGCTGCCCTCGAGCAGCACGTCGGCCTTGCCGATCACAAAGGGCTTGTCGGCCGGGGTGAAGTTGGCCACCTTGGGGCGTCCGAAGCGCAGGTAGGCCGGGCCGTGGTGGTCGGCCAAGGCGATCGTCGCGGCCTTGGTTTGGTTGTAGTCCGCCGGAACAATGACGGTCATGCCCGGAAGCATCTTCATCAGCCCGATGTCTTCGAGAATTTGGTGGGTGGCGCCGTCTTCGCCCAAGGTGAGGCCCGCGTGCGACGCACAGATTTTGACGTTCTTGTCTGAATAGGCGATGCTCTGGCGAATTTGGTCGTACACGCGTCCGGTCGAGAAGTTGGCAAAGGTTCCGGTGAACGGAATCCAGCCGCCAATAGTGAGGCCGGCGGCCATGCCCATCATGTGTGCCTCGGCGATTCCGGTCTGAAAAAAGCGGTCGGGAAACTCCTTGGCAAAGGCGTCCATCTTGAGCGAGCCCGTGAGGTCGGCACAAAGCGCGACGACGTGGGGATTGCGGCGTCCGAGTTCCAAAAGTCCTGCGCCAAATCCGCTTCGCGTGTCTTGGCTGCCTTGGTTCGTGTAGGGGTGCATGGGGGTCAAATTACTGAAGGTTAACGATGGCCGTGGCGCCCGACGTCACGGTAAAGGTTTGGCTCTTGCTGTAGGCCGTTTGCTGGGCCGACTTGGGCCGGTAGATCACGGTGTAGGTTCCGGGCTGCAGCGCAAACGACTGGCGCGTTTGGCTGTCGTCGAGCGGAACCACGTAGGTCCAGTCCTCGTTCTCGCGCAGGAACAGCGCGCCGATGCTGGCAATTTTGAGCGTAAGGCTGGCGTTGCCCGGGGCGGGGATGCTGAGTTCGGTGACCTTTCCGCCCTCGACCGCCACCGTCTTGCGGTAGCGCGGCAGGGTGAGAATGTCGAGCTCGTAGGTTCCGACCAAGTAGCGCTGCTCGCTGCCCAAGGGCTGCACGTGCACGATTTCGGTCGAGCCGGGCTTGCGCACCACCGCGAGCGGCATGCTTTGGCGGTTGGCCACGCCAAACATGTTGAGGCGAAGCGCGCCCTGGGCCGCGTTGGTTCCGAGGTGGTTGTGCTTGCCGGCGTGCACCTCACTGGGCGCAATGGCCACGGGCGGAACCGTGTACACCGTGCCCCGGTAGGTCACCAGCGGATCGAGGTTGAGCGTGTCGGGGTGGCCCGCGTAGTTCATGGTGTGGACGATGGCCTCTTCGGTGATGCCGCTCGTCGCGTTGTGGAGCACAATGGGCACGTTGGTTTCGGCCGGCACGCCCAGGTGGTCCTGGAGGTTGATCTGGGCCGTCGTGTTGTCGAGGGCCTGGGTCATGATCACGTTGAGGGCCTTGCTAAACGTTTGTTCGTCGCCCGCGTCGTAGTAGGTGCCCACACAGCTAAAGCTCTTGGCAAGGTTGGTTTCGAGGCCAATCCCGATGACAAAGGGCTTGAGAATCACGCCGCGCTGCTGCAGGATTCGCGAAGCCGCACACGGATCTTCGTCGCAGGCCTCCACGCCGTCGGTGATCAAAATGATGACGTTGCGGCAGTCGGCGCACTCCGGAAAATCGCTGCCCGCCTTGATCAGGCTGCGCGCAATCGGCGTGGTGCCCATCGGGCGGAGCCCGGCAAGCGTCTTTTGGATGCGCGGAATCGAGGTAAGACTGAAGGCCACTTCGAGCCGCGTGTCGTTGCAGTCCTGGGGCGGAACGGGTTTTTGGTGTCCGTACACGCGGAGCGCCAGCTCAAAGTTGGGTTGTTCAACGCGGCCCAGGCTGTCGAGCAGCTCGCGCATCAGGCGCTGGGCCACCTCCATGCGGGTTCCGGTTTGCCACCGGCCGTACATGGAATTCGACGCGTCAAACACAAATAAAATGCGCGTGAGCGGCTCGGGCTTTTTTTCGGGCGGAGGCAGCACGCCCTGCGCCCAGGCCCCGAAGGAGCTGGCGAGCAAGAGGAGTGCGAGCAGTCCGCGGCGAAGCATCAGCGGTGGGCTTAGTAGTCGCCGAGGGTTTCGGGGCACTGCGCCAGGGCGCGGGCGAGCTCGTCGTCGTTGGGCGCTACGCCGTGCCACTTGTGGGTTCCGGCCATAAAGTCGACGCCGTGGCCCATGGCCGTGGTCATGATGATCACGACGGGCTTGCCTTTGCCCGTGCGGGTTCCGGCCTCGCGAAGCGCAGCGCGTACCGCGTCGAGGTCGTTGCCCTGGGCGAGGTGCATGACGTCCCAGCCAAAGGCGGCGAACTTGGCGCCGAGGTCGCCCATCGGCAGAACTTCGTCGGTGCTGCCGTCAATCTGCTGGCCGTTGGCGTCGACCGTGGCGATGAGGTTGTCGACCTTTTTGGCGCCGGCGTACATCGCGGCTTCCCAGATCTGGCCCTCTTGAAGCTCGCCGTCGCCGTGGAGCGTGTAGACCAGGTGGGGGTCGTTGTTGAGTTTTTTGGCTTGGGCGGCACCGACGGCGACGCTAAGGCCTTGGCCGAGCGACCCGCTGGCGATGCGCACGCCGGGCAGGCCGTCGTGGGTCGTGGGGTGGCCCTGAAGGCGCGTGTTGATCAGGCGAAACGTTGCGAGTTCCGCCACCGGAAAGTAGCCCGAGCGCGCCAGCGTGCTGTAAAGCACCGGCGAAATGTGGCCGTTGCTCAAAAAGAACAGGTCTTCGCCGCGGCCGTCCATGGTGAAGGCGGCGGGGTTGTGGCGCAGCACGTCAAAGTACAGGGCAGTGAAAAACTCGGTGCACCCCATGGATCCGCCCGGGTGGCCCGATTGCGGTTTGTGCACCATGCGCAGGATGTCGCGGCGAATTTGCGAGGGGTAGTCGTAGATTGAGGCCATCAGTAGCGGATTTACCGCAAAAGTACGGCCTCTGTTCGGCTACCTTTGCGGCCCAAAAAAGAAGTAATTAACGAGTTATGAAGGTTGGAATCGTAGGTCTCCCCAACGTCGGCAAGTCGACGCTGTTTAACTGCTTAAGCAACGCGAAGGCCCATGCGGCCAACTTTCCGTTCTGCACGATTGAGCCCAACGTGGGCACGGTCAATGTTCCGGACCCGCGCATCGAAGCCCTTTCAGAAATCGTCAACCCCGAGCGGGTGCAGCCGGCCACGGTCGAAATCGTCGACATCGCCGGCCTGGTGAAGGGCGCGAGCAAGGGCGAGGGCCTGGGTAACCAGTTTTTGGGCAACATTCGCGAGTGCAACGCGATTTTGCACGTGCTGCGATGCTTTGAAAACGACAACATTGTTCACGTCGACGGCAGCGTGAACCCGCTCCGCGACAAGGAAACGATTGATTTTGAGCTGCAGCTGAAGGACCTCGAAACCCTCGAAAAGCGCCTGGACCGCGCCCGCAAGGCCGCCAAGAGCGGAACCCGCGAGGCGGTGCGCGAGGTAGAAATGGGCGAGCGCCTCAAAAAGCACCTTGAGCAGGGCAAGTCGGTGCGCGGCTTTGACCGAACCGAAGAAGAGTCCGCATGGATCGACGACTACCAGCTGCTGACCGACAAGCCCGTGATGTACGTGTGCAACGTCGAGGAGACCTCGGCAAAGACCGGCAACGACTGGGTTGAAAAGGTGCGCGCCATGGCCGCCGAAGAGGGCGCGGGCGTGCTGCACTTGGCCGCCGCGACCGAAGCCGACATCGCCGAGCTCGAAACCTATGAGGAACGCCGCATGTTCCTCGACGACCTGAGCCTCGAGGAGCCGGGCGTGAACCGCCTAATTCGCGAGGCCTACAACCTGCTCAAGCTGCAGACCTACTTCACGGCGGGCGTTAAGGAGGTTCGGGCGTGGACGATTCCGCGCGGATGCACGGCGCCGCAGGCCGCGGGCGTGATCCACAGCGACTTTGAGAAGGGCTTCATTCGCGCGGAGGTGATCAGCTACGACGACTACGTGAAGTACCGTTCTGAGGCTGCCTGCCGCGAGGCCGGACGCCTGCGCGTGGAGGGCCGGGAGTACCTGGTCAAGGACGGCGACGTGCTGCACTTCCGCTTTAACGTTTAAGGCGTTTTAACTGCTTCAACGGGGGATTACCCTGTTGAAAACTCCCTTTGCTAGCAAGGGTTTTGTGCTCGGATTTGGGCTAGATTCGCACGTTATCATGTCGCAAGAAGTCCAGTATACCGAAGACAACATTCGCAGCCTTGAATGGCAGGAGCACATTCGCCTGCGCCCCGGGATGTACATCGGTAAGCTCGGCGACGGAAGCAGCGCCGACGACGGAATCTACATCCTGATCAAGGAGGTTGTCGACAACTCCATCGACGAATTTGTCATGGGCGGCGGTAAAACCGTTGAAATCAGTGTGCAGAGCGGCTCGGTGACGGTGCGCGACTACGGACGCGGAATTCCGCTCGGCAAATTGGTCGACGTCGTGTCAAAGATGAACACGGGCGCCAAGTACGACTCAAAGGCCTTCAAAAAGTCGGTCGGCCTCAACGGCGTGGGTACCAAGGCGGTGAATGCGCTTTCGTCGGCGTTCAGCGTGCAAGCCTTTCGCGACGGCCAGACCAAGACGGCCCGTTTTGTGGGCGGAATTTTGCAGGAAGAGGGTCCGCTCGAAGCCTCAACGGGCCGCCACGGCACCAAGGTCGTGTTTACTCCCGACGCGACGATTTTTCACAACTACCGCTTTCAGATGGAGTACGTCGAGCGGATGGTGTGGAACTACGTCTACCTGAATCCGGGGCTGAGCATCTACCTGAACGGCCAGAAGTACTATTCGGAGAACGGCCTTAAGGATCTGTTGGCCAACAACTTGAGCGGAGAGGTGATGCACGACATCATCCACCTCAAGGGCGAAGACATCGAAGTGGCGCTGACCCACGCCGAGCGCAGCCAAAGCGAGCAGTACTACTCGTTTGTCAACGGTCAGCACACGACCCAGGGCGGAACCCACCAGGGCGCCTTTCGCGAGGCCTTGGTGACGGTGCTGCGCAACCACTACAGCAAGCAGTACGACGCGGCCGACATTCGCCAAAGCGTCATCGGTGCTATCAGCATCAAGGTCATTGAGCCGGTGTTTGAGTCGCAGACCAAGACCAAGCTCGGCAGCCAAGACATGGGGCCCGAGGGGCCGTCGGTGCGCGCTTTTGTGCTCGACTTTCTGAAGACCGAGCTCGACAACTTTCTGCACCGCAACCCCGAGGTGGCCGACGCCATTCAAAAGAAGATCCTCAGGGCCGAACGCGAGCGCAAGGACCTGGCGGGCATTCAGAAGCTGGCCCGCGAACGCGCCAAAAAAGCCAACCTGCACAACCGCAAGCTGCGCGACTGCAAGGTGCACTACAGCGACATCAAGCACGACCGCCGACTCGAGACCACGCTGTTCATTACCGAGGGCGATTCTGCATCAGGCTCAATCACCGCGTCGCGCGACGTGCAGACCCAGGCCGTGTTCAGCCTCAAGGGCAAGCCCCTGAACTGCTACGGATTAACCAAAAAAGTGGTGTACGAGAACGAGGAGTTCAACCTGCTTCAGGCGGCGCTGAACATCGAAGACGGCCTCGAGGACCTGCGCTACAACAACGTGGTGATCGCGACCGACGCCGACGTGGACGGCATGCACATTCGCCTGCTGCTGATCACCTTCTTTTTGCAGTTCTTCCCCGAGCTGGTGCAGGAAGGCCACCTCTACATTCTGCAGACGCCGCTGTTTCGCGTGCGCAACAAGCAAAAGACTATTTACTGCTACGACGAGGGCGAAAAGCAGGCCGCCATCGATCAGCTCGGAAGCAAGCCCGAGATCACGCGATTCAAGGGCTTGGGCGAAATTTCGCCCGGGGAGTTTAAAATGTTTATCGGCGCGGACATTCGCCTGGAGCCGGTGATGCTCGGCAAGGAGCAAATCGAGCAGCTGCTTGAGTTTTACATGGGCAAGAACACGCCCGAGCGCCAGGAGTTCATCATGGACCACCTGAAAATCGAAAAAGACGACCCCGCTTATGTCGGATGAGGACGCATTGATTCCGGACGAGTCGCTCGAGCTGAGCGGCCCCCTCGACGTGCCCGCGCCCGAAGGCGAGGTGATTAAGCCTGTGGAATCCCGCGTGCGGGGCATGTACCGCGAGTACTTTTTGGACTACGCGAGCTACGTCATTTTGGAGCGCGCGGTTCCGGCCCTCGAAGACGGACTGAAGCCGGTACAGCGCCGCCTGATGCACGCGCTGCACGAGATGGACGACGGGCGCTTTCACAAGGTCGCCAACGTCATCGGGCAGACGATGAAGTACCACCCGCACGGTGACGCATCTATTGGGGATGCCCTCGTGCAGCTCGGCCAAAAGAACCTGCTCATCGACACCCAAGGTAACTGGGGCAACATCTACACGGGCGACAGCGCAGCGGCGCCCCGCTACATTGAGGCGCGCCTGAGCAAGTTCGCGCTCGACGTGGCGTTTGCTCCCAAAATCACGCAGTACCAGGCCAGCTACGACGGGCGCGGAAAGGAGCCTATTTTTTTACCGGTAAAGTTTCCGTTGCTCCTGGCCCAGGGCGTCGAGGGCATCGCGGTTGGCTTGAGCACCAAGATTCTGCCGCACAACTTTAACGAGTTGATCGACGCCTCGGTGGCGCACCTGCGCGGCCGCAGTTTTCAGCTCTACCCCGACTTTCCGACGGGCGGAATCGCCGACGTCAGCGGCTACCAGGACGGTGAACGCGGCGGTCGGGTACGGGTTCGTGCAAAGATTGAAGTTGAAGACAAGAAGACCCTGATTATCAGGGAAATTCCGTTCGGAACCAACACCACATCGCTCATCGAGTCGGTGGTGAAGGCCAACGACAAGGGCAAGATCAAGATCAAGAAGATCGAAGACAACACGGCGGAGCACGTCGAGATCGTCATTCACCTCTTGCCGGGCGTGTCGCCCGACCAAATGGTCGACGCCCTGTACGCATTCACGGCCTGTGAGTCGTCGGTGAGCACCATGGCCTGCGTGATTATCGACGACAAGCCCGTGTTCATGGGCGTTCGTGACATGCTGCGCCGCTCGACCGACACGACCGTTGCGGTGCTCAAGGCAGAGCTTGAGCTCAAGCTGCACGAGCTTCAGGAGCAGTGGCACTTTGCCAGCCTCGAGAAGATCTTTATCGAGCACCGCATTTATCGCGACATCGAAGAGGCCGAGACCTGGGAAGCCGTGATGGAAAACATTCGCGTGGGACTGGCTCCGCACACCAAGCACCTGCTGCGCGCCGTCACCGACGAAGACATTGTGCGCCTCACCGAGATTCGCATCAAGCGGATTTCGAAGTTTGATTCAAACAAGGCCGACGACCACTTGCGCGCTCTTGAAGGCCAGATTGAAGAGATCAAGCACCACCTTGTGCACCTGATCGACTACACCGTAGAGTTCTTTAAAAACCTAAAAAAGAAGTACGGAACAGGGCGCGAGCGCAAAACTGAGTTGCGCGGATTTGAGCAGGTGGTCGCGACGCAAGTTGCCATGGCCAACGTCAAGCTGTACGTGAACCGCGCTGAGGGTTTTGTCGGAACCTCGCTGCGCAAAGACGAGTTTGTAGGCGACTGCGCCGACATCGACGACGTGGTGGTGATTCGCCGCGACGGAACCATGCTGGTGACCAAAGTCGGCGACAAGAAGTTTGTGGGAACCGACATCGTGCACGTTTCGGTGTTCAAAAAGGGCGACGAGCGCACGATTTACAATGCGATTTACCGCGACGGGGCCCGTGGGGCGTCGTTTGCCAAGCGCTTCCCAGTGAGCGGTGTGACGCGGGACAAGGAATACCCGATTACGCAGGGCACCAAAGGTTCTGAATTGCTCTACCTCAGTGTCAACCCCAACGGAGAGGCCGAAGTGGTCACGGTGCACCTGCGCGCCATGCCTTCGCTGAAAAAGCTGAGGTTTGATTTTGATTTTACCGAGCTCACGGTGCGCGGACGGGCAGCGCGGGGCAACACCGTCACCAAGAATACGATCAAGCGCATCGAACTCAAGTCCGAGGGCGTCAGCACGCTCGCCGCGCGCGAAATCTGGTTTGACGAGACGGTCCTCAAGCTCAACGATCAGGGCCGTGGCCGATCGCTGGGTCGGTTCCGCGGCGAAGACAAGCTGCTCGAGGTCGACGCCAAGGGCAACTACCGCATCGTGACGCCCGACCTGCTGCTGCACTTTAACGAGGTGCCGTTTTACCTCGAGCGCTGGGACGCCAAGCGCGCCCTTTCGGCCGTGTACTTTGACGGAATCAAAGAGCGCTTCATGGTCAAGCGCTTTGAGCTGGAGCCCCGCGGCGACGGATGGGAGTGCTTCATCACCGAACACGCCAAGTCTGCACTGCATGTGCTGACGGCGGCCGACCGGTCGACGGTGTCGATCCGGTTCCGCAAGGTGAAGGGCAAAGAGCGCGACGACGAGCAGCTCGTGCTCGAAGAATTCATCGCCGTGAAGGGCTGGAAGGCCTTGGGCAACATGCTGCACGCCGGGCCGGTGCTGCACGTGCAGCTGGTTTCGGCCGAACGCGACGAGCCCGAGGTTGAAGAACCCGTGGCCGAAGAGGTTGCGCTACCCGCCGGAACTGAAGGCCTCGCCCCGGGAACCACCGTGGAGTGGTCTGACCTCGCTCAAGCGCCCAGCATCACCGAAGGCGCATCAGAACCCGACGTGGATTTTGGCACCGAAGACGACGGCCAGATTACGCTTAACTTTTAGTCATGAATCAACGAATTTTTGCAGCGTTCAGCCTTATGGTGGCTGCGGTGACCGCGTGGGCCCAACCCAGCAACGACAGCCTGAACCTGCAGCGGGTCGGCCACTACCCCGTGTCCCAGTGGGGGCCGCTGGCGGCCTCGCCGTTTTGCAGCGACATTTGGGGATATTATGACTCAGCGAGTCTGCGCGAGTTTGCCATTATTGGCAATCGCAATGGCACTCTAGTAGCGGACGTTACGAATCCTTCACAGATAGTTAATGAACTCTGGGTGCCTGGAACTCCCTCGGTTTGGCGCGACATGAAAACCTGGAGCCATTATGCTTATGTGGTTCACGACGTACCTACGGGGACCAACCAAACTGATGGCCTGCTAATCATTGATTTGGATAGCATGGTGTCGAAAAAGGTTCGCCTCCCTGTTCCGCTGAGCAGTGGAGGAGTAGATACTCTTCGCCGAGCCCACAACCTCTGGATTGACGAAGAAGGCAAGCTATATGCGTTTGGATCGAATGCCGGTGGGGGCGGTGCCGTCATTGTTGACGTTGCCACGGATCCGTGGAATCCAGTCGTGCTTGGAAACTATTCGACGTACTACCTCCACGACGGATTTGCGCGCCACGACACACTGTACGGGGCCGCGCTGTGGGAAGACATTCAGGTGGTGGGCGTCGCGCTCCCCAGCCAGCCTGTGACGTTTGCCAGCTTTGACTCACCCGACCACTTTGCGCACAACTGCTGGCTTTCAGACGACGGTAATACGCTCTACACCACCGACGAAGTGGCCAATGGATTCGTCGCGGCGTACAATGTCAACGACTTGAGCAATGTGGATGAATTGTTTCGCCATAAGGTGCAGCCGGGAACCGGGCTGATTCCGCACAACGCCCACGTGGACGGCAACCACTTGGTGACGTCGTACTACACGTTCGGATGCCACGTGCTCGACGTCGAGTTTCCGGAGTTGCCGGTGCTGGTCGCGTACTACGATACTTCGCCGCAGTTTAGCGGAACCGGCTACAACGGTGCCTGGGGCGCGTACCCGTACCTGCCCAGCGGAAACATTTTGGTGAGCGACATCGAGACCGGACTGTGGGTGCTCAACCCTGAATACCCCTCGGTGAGCCGCGCCGAAATCCAGCTTTTGATTCGCTTTGGCGGAGTGGGTGGCACCGCAATGTTTGATACTTCGTCGGCCATGATGTACGGCGTGGAGTACGTGTACTGGCACAACCAAGGTGATACCTTGTGGCCCGACGCCACCGGCAAAATCACCATCGCACAAACGGGCGCACTTCAGGATTCGCTGGTGTGGCCTTCGACGGTGAGCCCGCCCTACATTTTCACGGAGTCGCGGTCGTACGCCCTGGGCAGCGGAAGCTTCGTGCGCGACACTCTTTACGCCGACGTGTACTTTAGTGTTCCCGAGGCCGAGGCCTTCTGGACCGTGGCGCAAAGCGCCCGCGGATGGGAATTGACTTCGGCACAGTCCGAATCTGCGCAGTGGACCCTCACGGCCC
>JAURGG010000052.1 GCA_030833905.1 Schleiferiaceae bacterium | reverse complement strand
GTCTACGACCTCAGTGATGACGTCGTGAATGCTGTAGGGCTGCTGGGCGCTCTCGGGCACCACCGTGTCGAGCTTCGGGCGGCGCTCGTCTCCCCCGGCCGCGTACGGCAGGTGCGGAACCCCATCCATGTTGTTCTGCGGCAGATAGCTCAAGAGCGTCTTGAATCCCTCAATTGCAGCCACACCGTTCGGGTAGGTAAAGTGGGTTACGCCGCTTTTGCTGGCGTGCGCGGAGGCTCCGCCCAGCTCTTCAGAGGTCACCTCTTCGTGCGTCACGGTCTTGACCACGTTGGGACCCGTCACAAACATGTACGAATTGCCCTCCACCATTCCGATGAAGTCGGTGAGTGCTGGTGAATACACGGCTCCGCCCGCACAAGGGCCCATAATCAGGCTCAGCTGCGGAATCACTCCCGACGCCAACGTATTGCGGTAAAAGAGGTCCGCATAGCCACCCAAGCTCACGACGCCTTCTTGAATGCGGGCTCCGCCCGAGTCGTTGAGGCCCACAATCGGAGCCCCATTGTCCATCGCCAAGTCCATGACGCGGCAAATCTTTTCGGCATGTGCCTCAGCCAGCGAACCCCCAAGCACCGTAAAATCCTGTGCGTAGGCATACGTCAGGCGGCCGTTGACGGTTCCGTAGCCCGTCACCACCCCGTCGCCCAAAAACTGCTGCTTGTCCAACCCAAACAGGGTACTGCGGTGGGTCACCAAGGCGCCCAGTTCTTCAAAGCTACCCTCGTCAAAAAACAGTTCAAGGCGTTCGCGCGCCGTCAACTTCTTTTTGGCGTGCTGGGCGTCAATACGTGCTTGTCCGCCGCCGAGCTGCGCCTCGGCGCGCTTAGCTGCAAGCGTTTCAAATGCTTTGGAAGAGGATTGTGCCATACCGCGAAGTTAGCGACAGGCGCGAAGCGCCGAACCAGTTACTATTCACTAGCAACTTGCCCTGGCCGCGAAGCAGACCTAGCCCCGCAAGGGGCTTTAGCGCGGAGTGCCGAAGGCACGGAGCCCCCACACTCTGTTCGGTTATAACCGGATTTACTTTTTTTCAAAAAGCCTAAACGCGCTTAATCATTATAAATCAGAGCGTTAGCCGTAAAATGCGTTTAGTAAAATTAGCCGCAACGCGGCATTAGCTGCGCAGCAGCCCCAGCGCGAAGCGCCAAAGGCCAACCTAGTCGTTCAGCTTCAGCACCGCCAAAAACGCGGTCTGCGGAATCTCCACATTGCCCAACTGGCGCATGCGCTTCTTGCCCTCTTTTTGCTTCTCGAGGAGCTTGCGCTTGCGGCTGATGTCACCACCATAACATTTAGCGGTTACATCCTTGCGCAGAGCTGAAAGAGTTTCGCGGGCGATAATCTTGGCTCCGATGGCGGCCTGGATCGCGATTACGAACTGCTGGCGCGGAATCAGCTCCTTTAGCTTTTCGCACAAACGGCGTCCGATGTCGTAGGACTTGTCCTTGTGAATCAAGGCCGAAAGGGCGTCAATGGGGTCTCCGTTGAGCATGATGTCGACCTTAACCAGATGCGAAGCGCGGTAACCGATGGGGTGGTAGTCAAACGAAGCGTATCCGCGTGAAATGGTCTTGAGTCGGTCGTAAAAATCAAAAACGATTTCGGCCAGCGGCATATCAAAGTTGAGCTCGACGCGGTCGGCAGTGAGGTAGTTCTGGCCGGTGATGACGCCGCGCTTGTCGATGCACAGCGACATTACGGCTCCGACAAAGTCAGACTTGGTGATGACCTGAGCCTTGATGAAGGGCTCCTCGATGCGGTCAAGCCCAGAAGGATCGGGGTAGTCCGACGGGTTGGTCACCAAGAGGGCCTTGTCGACGTCCGCCTTGGTGTAGGCGAAGTACGACACGTTCGGAACCGTCGTGATCACCGTCATATTGAACTCGCGTTCAAGGCGTTCCTGCACGATTTCCATGTGCAGCATTCCAAGGAATCCGCAGCGAAATCCGAATCCGAGCGCTGCAGAGGTTTCGGCCTCAAACGTCAGTGAGGCGTCGTTCAAGCGAAGCTTTTCGAGGGCTCCACGCAGCTCCTCAAATTCTTCTGTTTCTACCGGATAAATTCCGGCAAAAACCATGGGCTTCACGTCTTCAAAACCCGCAACGGCGGCCTCGGCAGGGTTGGCCACCGAGGTGATGGTATCGCCCACTTTGACCTCTTTGGCCTCTTTGATTCCGCTGATGATGTAGCCCACGTCACCCGCAGCAACGAAGTCGCGCGGCTCTTTGTTGAGGCGCAAGACTCCGATTTCGTCGGCGAAGTACGTCTTGCCCGTGGCCATGAACTTAACCGCCTCACCCTTGCGGATGACACCGTTTTTCACGCGAAAGATGGCCTCAATTCCGCGAAACGAGTTGTACACGCTGTCAAAAATGACCGCCTGAAGCGGCGCGCTAGCATCGCCTTTCGGGGCCGGAACCCGATCCACGAGCGCGTCAAGCAACTCGGGGACGCCAAATCCCGTCTTAGCCGATACGCGCAAAATGTCTTCGCGCTTGCATCCGATGAGGTCGATGATTTGGTCCTCGACTTCTTCAGGGTTGGCGCTGGGCAGATCCACTTTGTTGAGGACCGGAACAATCTCTAGATCGTGCTCGATCGCGAGGTAGAGGTTGCTAATCGTTTGTGCTTGAATGCCTTGTGCCGCGTCCACAACGAGCAATGCGCCCTCGCAGGCAGCGATACTTCGGCTCACTTCGTAGCTAAAGTCAACGTGGCCCGGGGTATCGATCAGATTGATTCGAAACTTCTCGGTTCCGCGCTGGTAGTCCATTTGGATGGCGTGGCTCTTGATGGTGATGCCGCGCTCGCGCTCCAAATCCATGTTGTCGAGGAGCTGGTCCATCTTTTCTCGCGACGTTACGCTTTTGGTTACGTCGAGAAGGCGGTCGGCCAAGGTGCTCTTACCGTGGTCGATATGGGCGATGATGCAGAAGTTCCGAATGTCGTTCATGAAGGATGCAAAGGTAACCTCGCGCGTAGCCTCTTGTTCTTCGGAACTTCCGATATTTGTGCATGGCCACACCGAAACGCCCAGCACTGGGCCGCGGACTCTCCGCGCTACTGAACGACAACGCCGCCGTGACGGCGCAAGACCCCGGCGCACGCGACGTCGTTTCGAGCATTTTTGAGGTGGCGCTGAGCCAAATTCAGGCCAATCCCAAGCAGCCCCGCACCCAGTTTGAGCCGGGTCCGCTCGAAGAACTCGCCGAATCCATTCGCCAACTCGGCATCATTCAGCCCATCACGGTGCGCCGCATCGAGGCCGACCGCTTTGAAATCATCTCTGGCGAACGTCGCTTTCGCGCCGCGCAGCTCGCCGGATTGGAGCGAGTCCCCGTGTTTGTGCGCCTCGCCGACGACCAGCAAATGCTTGAAATGGCATTGGTTGAAAACATTCAGCGCCGCGACCTCGACCCCATGGAAGTTGCCTTCTCGTACCAGCGCCTCATGGAAGAGTGCAGCCTCACCCAGCAGCAGGTTTCAGAGCGCGTGGGCAAACAGCGCTCGACGGTGGCCAACTTTCTCGGCCTCTTGAAATTGACGCCCTTGATTCAGGCGGGTCTTCGCGACCGAACCATCAGCGCCGGGCACGCCAAGGCACTTGTGGGCCTCGAAGACCCCAATGCCCAGGACGAACTCTACATGGACGCCGTGGCCCAGCAGTGGTCGGTGCGCCAACTTGAAGAGGCCGTACGCCTTGTGCAAAACCCCGACGGAATCCCCGGTTCCGAAACCCCCGAAGCCCTTGCCGCCCCTTCCCGCGGGCGCAGCATCAACGATGTGGCCTCGGCCCAGGCGTTTAAAAACATCCTCGGACTGGCCGCCAAAGTGACCAAAACAGCCCAGGGTTCGGGCACGGTCACCTTAAAGTTCCGCAGCGAAGAAGAGCTTCAAAAGGCCCTCAAAAACCTGGGATTTTAAGAAGCTCAACGCGGCCACCCAACAAAAAAGCCCGCCGGTTACGGCGGGCTTTTGCATTCAACCAAGTCAACGACTAGCGCAGCGTCATCTCCTTGACCAAGTGGCCGGCGCCGGCGTACTTGTCGATGATGAAGAGCACGTAGCGAATGTCGCACGAAATCGTGCGCTGAAGCTCGGTTTCAAAGAAAATGTCGCCCGACATCGCCTCCCAGTTGCCGTCGAAGGCCACACCGATCAGCTCGCCTTTGGCGTTGATCAGCGGCGACCCCGAGTTGCCCCCGGTGATGTCGTTGCCTGAAATAATTCCGACCGGAACACGTCCCGTTTTGTCGGCGTACGGCCCGAAGTCCTTGGCCTTGTACAGCTCCTTGAGTCGGGCCGGAACCACAAACTCAGGATTCGAAGCATCCTCCTTTTGCATCACGCCGTCGAGGTAGGTGATGTAGTCGTACTTCACGCCGTCGCGGGGCTCGTAGCTGCCCACGTGGCCGTAGGTCATGCGCATCGTCGAGTTGGCGTCGGGCGACCACGTGCGGGTCGGATCCATTTCGCGCACACCCGCTGTCAGCAGACGGTAGGCCTTGGTCTTTTTGGCGGCGAGCGAAGCATCCTGACCGCCGAAGTAGGTCGTGCGGAAGTCGTTCGCCACCTTGGTCAGCGGATCGTTGGCAAGCGTCGCGGAATCGGGGTTCTCAAGGAATGCCGCAAAACGCTTGGCGTCCATGTAGATCGAGTTCTCGTAGGCGTTGTTGGCAAAGGCCTCAAGTGCCGAAGCGTCACCGTTCATGTCCTGCAAAAACTTGGGCTGCTGTGCCTTCGGTACGTCGTTCATGTACAGCTTCCAAAGCGCCATCATCAAGTCGCGGTCCACACCCGCGTGGAACTCAGCAAAGTTCTCGCGCGCCATCTCTTCGATGCCGGCAATGTTCTTTTTAAGCAAATCACGGTCCTTCACGGCGCGCTCAAGCGTGCGGCCCATGCGGTAGGCAAACAGCGCGGACGAGGGTCCGCGCACAATGCCTTCCATCAAAAAGACGTTGTTCACTACCGATGCATTGGTGGCGTCGTAGTACTCAGCCATAAGCTTAAGTGACTCGCCGTACTTGGCTTGGCGCTCGGGCGACTGGGCAATCCACGCCTCAAACTGCTTCTCGAGGTCGCGCTTCTTGTCGTAAACCTTGTTGTTCTTGAGCTGCTCGGTCTGGCCGATGTAGTACTTCCAGTAGTTGGCGGTCGATGCGTAGTTCGAGGCCAGCAAAATGTTGAGTGCGGGATCCGACTCCATGTACGTGCGCAGAACCGCCAGCTTTTGGTCGCGGATCTTCACCACGGTCGGATTGTACAGGTCAATCGCCTGCTGCACACCCCAGCTGCTGAGGTAGCGGTCGGTGCGACCTGGGTAGCCGAAAATCATGGTAAAGTCGCCGTCCTTCACCCCTTTGGTGCTCACCGGCAGGTGGTGCTTGGGCGTGAGCGGCACGTTGTCGGCGCTGTACTCCGCGGGCTTGCCGTCCTTGCCGGCATAGACGCGGAACATCGAAAAGTCGCCCGTGTGGCGCGGCCACATCCAGTTGTCGGTGGCGCCGCCGTACTTGCCTACGCTGCTTGGCGGAGTTCCGACCAGGCGCACGTCGTTGAACTTCTCGTACACAAAAAGGTAGAACTCGTTGCCGTGGTAGAACGTCTCGACCGACGCATCGTAGTGGGTTCCCGCGGTGGCCGCCTTGGCCAATTCCGCCCCCTTGGCTTGAATAGTCTTAGACCGCTCGGCCTCAGACATTTGGTCGTTTAGCGATGCGTTGACCGCAGCGGTTACGTCTTCAATGCGCACCAAAAAGTTGGCAAACAGTCCGGGGTTGGGCAATTCTTGGCTGCGCTCCATCGCCCAAAATCCGTCCTCAAGGTAGTTGTGCTCTACCGTAGAGTGCTTTTGAATGGCGTCGTATCCGCAGTGGTGGTTGGTCAACAGCAAGCCTTGCGACGAAATGATTTCGCCAGTGCAAAATCCGCCAAACGACACAATAGCGTCCTTGAGCGAACCGTGGTTGATGTCGTAAAGGTCTTTGGCTGAAAGCTTTAGACCCTCTTTCTTCATTTGGGCGTAGTTCAGTTTCTGAATCAGCAACGGAATCCACATGCCTTCGTCGGCGCGAAGGCTCGTCGGCAGCGCAAGCGCCACCGCCAGTACAAGTGCAATGAATTTTTTCATAGGACGCTAAAGTACGCCCCGCGCGGCAATCAGCTGACCAACTCCCCGGTACGCACCTTGGCGGCAATGGCGTCCCAAAGCTTCAAGCGCGCTTCTAGGGCCTCAACACAGGCGTCTTCGGCCTCGAGCCACAGCTCGTCGTCCTCTTTGCACAGGTTCTTCATCATCTGAATCGCCATGGGGCCGTGCTCGTCTCCGTCCAGCTCAATGTGGCGGTCGAGGTAGTACACAAACGCACTAAGCTCTGTGGGGTGCTCTGCGTAGAGTTTTTTAATGAGGGCCGTAAACATGTCCGGAATCAAATCCTCGCGCCCAAAAGTGAAGGCCGCGGCCGTTTGGTGCAGCTTACCCCGCTTGAGGATGCGGTCGGTCGCCTTCAAAAAGTCCATCGTGGCCTCGTCGATTTCGGCGAGGTTAAAGCGCAGCATGTCCTTAGCCTTAAATCCGTTCTGCAGCTTGCTCACAAAGCGCACAATGGTGCGCGTGTCGGCTCCGGCCTGTCGCATGGCGTCGAGGTAGAGTTCGTAGTGGCTCGCAGGGCGCCCGTTGACGTCCACGTCGGACTCCTCGGCCACCACAATTTCGTTGATAAGCCGGCGCGAGGCGCGGTCTTCGGTCGGAACCCATGCCTCATCCACACACGTAAGATCCCGCTGCAGCGCCTTGAGGAGCCGCATAAAATCCCACACCGCAAATACGTGGTGCTCCATAAACGTGCGCACCTCGTTCATGCTCTGCATCATCGGGTACAGCTCGTGGTTCAAAATCGCTTGGCGCAGGGGCTCAATGCGGCGCTGAAGGGAGAGGATTCTAAATTCCATGTCTACTTGTTTCTGGCTTCTGGTTTCTTGTTCATTGTTCGTCGCGTAGGTCACTAGAACCTAGGAACCAGAAACTTTAAAGATCGGTACGTTACTGCACGCCTCGCCGTACATGAGTTTGTCGACCACCTTAGTGAGGTGCTGTGCCGCGGCGGCGTAGGCGGTATCAGGGACGGGGTGGGTTCCGCAGCCCTTGAGCAGGACTTTGGCGCTGCGGTAGGCCGACCAATCGTGGGTCGCCAAGGCCTGAGCGTAGTACGCCGAAAGCACTTCCGATGAGGTTCCGAAGCCCACAAACGCGGCATGCGACGCCAGCGCACTGGCCAGCATTGGGCCCAACCACTGCGGAACAATTACGTCTTGGGCACCCTCAAGGCAGACGACCGAGCGGTCGTACGTATGCTTTTCTAAATTTCGTACGTATTCACGCACAAAGGCCTCACGAACGAGTCCTTCGGGCGCGAGTTCGAGAAGCGAAATGCTCTTAATTCCGCCTTTGGGCCACAAGTCCTCAAGGTCAAAGGTGACCAGGGCACTTTGGGCGACGCGGTTGGTGATGGGCGCTTCGTTCACAGCACAAAATTAGTTCTGAACCCAGCGGTAGCGGCGGTATCCGAGGAGGTTGCCCTCGGTCTCGATGCGGTCAAGCACGGCTCCTTTTAAGCCTGGCGCCAACGGACCTTGAGCGGTGCGAGCATGCAGCGCTTCGTACTCCGCGAAACTGACTTCGCGGCGGTCCACTATGGCAGTCTCTAAATTCAAACCGCGCAGCTGGGCAGCAAAGTCCGCGCGCAGCACGCCGCTGAATACTTTGGACTTGGATCCGGAACCGTAGCTCAAAAATCCGAGGCGCTTGCCCCCGAGGTCGCGGCGGTCGGCATAGCCCACCAACGCGCTCACCAGGCCCATGAAGATGGATGCGGTGTACATGTTTCCGACGCGCATCGAGGCGGCTTCGCCAGGTCCAATTTTTTCAGCCACATAGGCCTTGTAGGCGGCGGACTTGCTCCACGCCTTGGCAAGGGCTTTACGGCCTCCGGCTTCAGCCTCGGTCACGCCCGCTTCGGCCTCGACCTGCGACAAAAGACCTTGGTCGGCGTAGAGGTCAAGGGCGATTTCTGGCCACATTCGGCGGCCTTGAAACGCGTACGGAAGGTGAAAGCACATGCCAAACCAGTCGTTCATGGCTCGAAGGCCCGACTCGGCTTCGTAGCGGCCCAAGGCCTCGCGCACGCGGCCGACGTAGCAGTCGTTCGAATAGGGCCCGTCGAACACCGGGAACTCCAAAAACTGCTCAATCACCGCATCGGGCGTGGCCCAAAAGGGGTGGTCGCTTCCGGCATCTAATGTTCCGCCCACGGCGGCGGCGAGCTCGGCTTTACCAAAGCTGCGGCGCGGCTTAAAAAAGTCGGCGGCGCTCTCCACGCTCACGCCCACGGCGTCGTCAAGCACGAGAATGCGCGGGTCTTCGGTCACGAGCAGAGCAACGGCTCCCGCGCCTTGGGTGTACTCGCCGGGACTGTGGGGGGCATACTTCGCGACGTCGGCGGCGATTACCAGTGCTTTGCGGCCGCGGCCTGCGCGCACCCAGTCGGCGGAATTCAGCAGCGCATCCACCCCGCCGGCGCAGGCAAAGGTCATGTCAAGCGCGTCGCAGTGGGCCAAGGAACGCGGGCCAAACTCTGCGGTAAAGCGCGCCTCAAGGAGTCCGTGCACATAGGTTGCAGATGGCTTGGCGGCGTCTACGGCCGATTCGGTTCCGAGGTAAATTCGGCCAAGTTCATGGGGCTTAATGCCGTGCTGCGAAAGCAGATTCCACGCGGCCTGCGCGGCCAAAGTGACGCAGTCCTCGTCTGTGTCGGGAACTGCCATGGCCTCGAGGCCGAGTCCAAAGCGCAGTTTTTCGTATTCCATTCCGCGGCCCTCGGCAAAGGCCTGCATCGGAAGCACCAAGCGCGGCAGAGCGTAGCCCAGCGCGTCAATGCCTACAGATTTACTCATAGCATTCCCAGTTCTAGCTTGGCCTCGTCGCTCATCATGTCGCGAGTCCAGGGAGGGTCAAACGTAATTTCTACTTCCACTTGACGGGCGGCCGGAAGCGTTCCCACCTTCTCTTTCACCTCTTCAGGTAGCGATTCCGCTACCGGACAGTTCGGAGACGTCAACGTCATGAGTACATGAATATCGCCCTCGTCGCTGACCTGCACGTCGTAGATCAGCCCGAGTTCATAAATGTCCACAGGGATTTCAGGATCATAGATCGTGCGCAGCACGTCCACCGCCTGTTCTCCCATAGATTGCATCTCTGTGTCGCTTAGCATCATTCTTAATTTACCGCTTGGAATGCAACGCCGTACAGGCGCATTTGTTTCATCATGCTTTGCAAGCCATTGGCGCGCGTCGGGCTGAGGTGCTCGGTGAGCCCAATCGCCGTTAAAAATTCGAAGTCGGCCTTGGCCAGCACCTCGGGCTCGAGTCCGTTGCACACGCGCAGCAGCAGCGCCACCAGTCCGCGGGTAATAATCGCGTCGGAATCCGCCGTAAAGTAGACCAATCCGTCGCGCTTTTCGGCGGTAATCCACACCTTGGACTGGCAACCGCGAATAATGTTGTCGTCGGTCTTGATGGCCGCGTCAGCCGGCGGAAGCGACTTGCCTTGAGCAATAATGTGCTCGTAGCGGTCCATCCACTCGTCAAAAAATTCGAACTCTTCGACGACTTCGGCCTCGCGGGCTTTGAGGGTTTCGAGGGTACTCATGGCGAAATATGGGTTAGCGGAGCATGCGCAGGGCGCGTTCCACCCCGACCGCGAGTCGGTCGACATCTTCGCGGTTCGAATAGGCGGCAAAACTGGCCCGCACGGTTCCGGGAATACTGTAGTAATCCATAATGGGCTGGGTGCAGTGCTGTCCGGTGCGCACGGCAATCCCCTGCTGGTCGAGCAGCGTGCCCAAATCATAGGGATGCAGGTCGGCAAAGCCGAAGCTGAGCACGGCGGACTTCTCGGGTGCAGTTCCGAACAGCACTAGCCCGTCGATCGCCTTCAGGCGCTCGGTTCCGTAGGCCATTAGGTCGGCCTCGTGGGCCATCAGAGCGTCCATACCAATGGCATTCATCCAGTCGAGCGCGGCGCCCCAACCGACAACGGCCTCGATATTGGGCGTGCCCGCTTCAAACTTAAACGGCAAGCCCGCGTACGTGCTCTGCGCCATGGTCACGGTCGAAATCATCTCGCCTCCGCCCTGGTAGGGGGGCAGTTTTTCGAGCCACTCGGTGCGTCCGTACAGCATGCCGGTGCCCGTCGGGCCGTACATTTTGTGGGCGGAACCTGCGTAAAAATCCACACCCAAATCCTGCACGTCCACCGGACGGTGGGGCAGTCCTTGGGCGCCATCCACCACCACACAGGCTCCGACCGCGTGGGCCCATTCCGTGAGCTGCTTGACCGGGTTAACCGTGCCTAGAGCATTTGAAATGTGATTGAATGCCAGCAACTTGCAGCTCGGAGTCAGCAACCGCTGGGCCTCCTCGAGGTCCAAGCTTCCGTCGGCCACAATCGGAATGTAGCGCAGCGTCGCCCCCGTGTGCTGGGCGAGCATCTGCCACGGAACCAAGTTGCTGTGGTGTTCCAGTTGGCTCACCACGATCTCGTCGCCCGGACCCAAAAGGCTGCGGAACCCGTGCGCCACTAAATTGATGGACCCCGTTGTGCCGGTCGTGTAGATGATTTCATGCTCGTGGGCCGCATTGACCAGCTTTTGAAGCTTGCCGCGCGTCGCCTCAAAGGCATCCGTCGCACGCTGGCTCAACGTATGCACCCCGCGGTGCACGTTGCTGTTGATCTGCCCGTAGTAGTGCACGATCGCATCAATCACCGCCTGCGGCTTCTGCGTCGTCGCCGCATTGTCCAAGTACACCAAGGGCTTGCCGTGCACCTCTTGGTGAAGAATAGGAAATTCCTTGCGGAGCGCAGCAAAATCAATCATGGTACAAAGTTCGGGAATAAAAGCGGAACCTTAGGTTTAACCACGGGGAGCCCGCTTGGTTCTTATTGGCTGAGATTGGCTCGTTGGCTCGTTGGCGAGGTTGGCGAGGTTGGCTCGTTGGCAAGGTTGG
>JAURGG010000051.1 GCA_030833905.1 Schleiferiaceae bacterium | reverse complement strand
CCGCAAGATCCTGAACGCCTGGCCGCTGCCCTTGAGGGTTGGCACGGCGACACCCACAACGCTGCCATGGGTGCCCACCCGCTGTCGGGCATCGTGCTGCAACGCGAACTCGAAGCACAGGCCTTTGTGCTGGGTCGCGACTTTATCGGCGACGACGCGGTGGCCCTCGTTTTGGGCGACAATATTTTCTACGGAACCCAGATGCCCAGCATCCTCCAAGCCTCGGCCAACCCCCAGGGCGGAGTCGTGTTTGCCTACCCGGTGAGCGATCCCGAGCGCTACGGCGTGGTCGAGTTTGACGCGCAGGGCAAGGCGCTCTCGATCGAAGAAAAGCCCGCGCAGCCCAAGAGCAACTACGCGGTGCCCGGCCTGTACTTCTACGACAACCAAGTCGTCGACATCGCCGCCAACCTCAAGCCCTCGCCCCGCGGCGAGTACGAAATCACCGACGTCAACCGCGAATACCTGCGGCGCAGCGAGCTCAGCGTCCAGATTATGGACCGAGGTACGGCCTGGCTCGACACCGGAACCTTTGAAAGCCTCATGGAGGCTGCCCAGTTCGTACAAATCATCGAACGCCGCCAGGGGTTGAAGGTGGGTTGTATTGAAGAGGTCGCTTACCGCCAAGGTTTTATTGACGCGGCGCAGCTCGAGGCCCTTGCGGCTCCATTGGTCAAAAGCGGCTACGGAGCGTACCTTCAATCCCTGCTCTGATTCCAGAGCACGAGCAACCCCGATTATGCAGTCCGTCGAACGTTTACAGCGCTTTTTTCTTCAGTCCCTAGAGGCGTCCATGGGTGAACCCGAATGGAGTCGCCAGCCCGACCGGCTGTACGCCCCCCAGCGCTACATTTTGGCAATGGGCGGTAAGCGCCTGCGTCCAGTTCTCTCTCTGATGGGAGCCGAGGCGGTCGGAGCCAAAGCAGATCTTGCGCTGCCCGCGGCGCATGCAGTAGAGCGGTTTCACAACTTTTCGCTGATTCACGACGACATCATGGATGCGGCTCCGCTTCGCCGCGGTCAGGCCACTGTGCACGAGCGCTGGGGAGTGAATACGGCAATATTGAGCGGTGACGCGATGTTTGCCTTGGCGTTTAAGGCACTTGAATCCGCGCCGAAGCAGGTGCTGCCCGACCTCTACCGGGTGTTTACCCAAACTGCCCTCGAAGTCTGCGAAGGCCAACAGTGGGACATGGATTTTGAGCACGAGGACCGCGTCGAAGAGGGAGCCTACCTGCGCATGATTCGCTACAAAACCAGCGTTTTGCTTGGCTGTGCACTTGAAATGGGCGTGCTGAGCGGTGGCGGTTCGGTCGAGATGGCTAAGGCGCTGTATTCGTTTGGCCTTGAACTTGGAACTTCGTTTCAAATCCACGACGACCTGCTCGACGCCTTTGGGGATTCCGATAAAACGGGAAAGCAATCAGGCGGAGACCTCATTCAAGGCAAAAAGACACTGCTTTGGATCGAACTGGAGCGCCGAAGCCCCGAACACATTCACGAAGCGCTCGCGCTTCGCGGCGAAGAACGCGTTGCGTACCTCACTGAGGCACTCGAAACCACAGGTGTTCGCGCCTACGTCGAAGAGCGCCGCCGGGCCCACTTTGACTTAGCACTTGAAGCCCTCGAGTATGCGGGTTCGCTCGGTGCCCGAACCCAAGATCTTCACGAGCTCGCCGATTGGCTTTTTTCCCGCGAATCCTAGGCGTTTTGGCCGTAATTTTGCAGGGAATTTAGCCTGTATGGACCGCTTTTCTTTTCTCGGCAGTGCGCACGTAGCGTACTTAGATGACCTCTACCAACAGTACGTCGAGAATCCCGATTCTGTAGAGCCTTCGTGGAAGGCGTTCTTTCAAGGCTATGACTTCGCGCGCAGTCCCTACGGCGACGACCTCGAGGCCCTAGTGGCTCCGGTGGGCCCCGAAGTGCCCGAAGAACTCCGCAAAGAGTTCATGGTGCTCAACCTGATCAACGGATACCGCAGCCGCGGCCACCTGTTCACGCAGACCAATCCGGTTCGCGAGCGCCGCACCTACAAGCCCACGCTGGACCTTGAGAATTTTGGTCTTTCAGCGGCCGACCTCGACATCGTCTTTCAAGCGGCGGTAGAAGTTGGATTGCCCGGCCCGGCTCCGCTTCGCGAAATCGTCGAGCACCTCAAGGCCATTTATTGCCGGTCTATCGGGGTGGAGTACATGTACATTCGTGATCCACAGGTAATTAAGTGGATTCAAAACTACATTCACCCGAACGACAACTACCCGGTTCTTGCCGCAGACGACAAAAAGCACATTCTGCACAAGCTGAACGAAGCAGTTGCGTTTGAGAACTTTTTGAACACCAAGTTTGTCGGACAAAAGCGCTTCTCGATTGAAGGGGCCGAGGCGCTGATTCCAGGCCTCGACTTTATGATGCAGCGCGCCGCAGAACTCGGCGTTGAAGAAGTCGTGCTCGGCATGGCCCACCGCGGACGCCTCAACGTGCTGACCAATATATTTGGCAAGCCTGCCCGCCAAATCTTTAGCGAATTCGAGGGCAAAGAATTCGACGACGAAGAGGGCTTTGACGGCGACGTGAAGTACCACTTGGGCTACACGGCGGTGCGCCAGCTCCGCAACGGACGCCAACTGAAGTTAAACATTTCGCCGAACCCCTCGCACCTTGAAGCCGTAGATGCAGTCGTAGAGGGCATCGCCCGCGCCAAGGGCAATACCAACTACGGAATGGACCGTTCCAAGGTGCTTCCGATTCAAATTCACGGCGACGCGGCGGTGGCCGGCCAGGGCATCGTCTATGAAGTCGTGCAGATGGAGCGTCTCGACGGCTACGGCACCGGCGGAACCATTCACCTCGTCATCAACAACCAAGTCGGATTCACGACCAACTACCTCGACGCGCGCTCGTCGACGTACTCCACAGATGTGGCCAAGGTGGTGCTGGCTCCGGTACTGCACGTGAACGGCGACGACGTCGAGGCCGTGGTGCACGCCATGCGCTTTGCGATGGAGTACCGTCAGCACTTTGGACGCGACGTATTTATCGACCTTCTTTGCTACCGCAAGTACGGCCACAACGAGGGCGACGAGCCCCGCTTCACCCAGCCGCTGCTGTATAAGGCGATTGCACGCCATCCGAATCCGCGCGAAATCTACCACGCCAAGTTGCTCGCCCAGGGCGCGGCCCACGCCAACTTGGTCAAAGAGTTAGAAGTCGAGTTCAAGGACATGCTCGAGGGCCACTTTGGCGAAGCCAAGCAGATTGCCAAAAACGTGATTGTTCCGTTTATGGAAGACGAGTGGGCGCCCTACCCTGCGGCCAAGCGCGGGCAAATTTTTGAGCTTCCGAACACGGGGGTCGAGCGCAGCCAGCTTGAATCGGCGGCTACGGCACTCACGACGCTTCCAGAGGGCAAGAAATTCCTCAACAAAGCCGCACGCCTTATCGCCGACCGCCACGACATGGTCTTTGGCCGCAACGCGATGGACTGGGGCATGGCCGAGAACTTGGCCTACGCCACTTTGCTCCAAGATGGCTTCAACGTGCGCATCTCAGGTGAAGACGTCGAGCGCGGAACCTTTAGCCACCGCCACGCCGTGCTTAAACTCGAGGACAGCGAAGAGGAGTACATCCCGATGAATTCGGTTCCGGGCAAAAAAGGCCGGTTTGCCATCTACAATTCGCACCTGTCAGAGTACGCGGTGCTCGGATTTGACTACGGCTATGCCATGGCCAGCCCCGAGACCCTCGTAATCTGGGAGGCCCAGTTCGGAGACTTCGCCAACGGAGCCCAAATCATCATCGACCAGTTCATCAGCGCCGCCGAAGACAAGTGGAAGACTCAGAACGGCTTGGTGATGCTGCTTCCGCACGGCTACGAAGGCCAGGGCGCCGAGCACTCCTCGGCACGCCTAGAGCGCTTTTTGCAGCTCTGCGCCGAAGACAACATGGTCGTCTGCAACCCGACCACGCCAGCCAACCACTTTCACTTGCTGCGCCGCAGCATGCACTGGAGCTTCCGCAAGCCGCTGGTGGTGATGAGCCCCAAGAGCCTCTTGCGCCACCCCAAGGCCGTGTCGGCGGTCGAGGAACTCACTCAGGGCAGCTTTCAGCCGCTCATTGGTGACACGACCGTCAATCCCGCCGACGTGCGCAAGGTGGTGTTCTGCTCAGGCAAGCTCTACTACGAACTCGAAGAGGCCCGTGCAGAGCGCGGGTTCACCGACACCGCCATCGTGCGTTTGGAGCAGCTTTACCCGATTCCGGCCGCACAAATGGAGGCCGAACTCGCCAAGTACCCCGCGGACGCCAAGCTCGTGTGGGCCCAAGAAGAGCCCGCCAACATGGGCGCCTGGACCTTCTTGCTCGCGAACTGCGACCTTAAGCTGCACCGCGTGTCGCCGGCGGCCTCGGCTGCACCGGCCAGCGGATCGCACCAAGCCGCTCACCACATTCAGCACCGCCTGATCGCCCAAACTTTTGACTGCTAAAACCACGTACTCATGATCCTCGATATGAAGGTGCCCTCTCCGGGCGAATCGATTAGCGAAGTAGAAATCGCCACCTGGCTCGTCAGCACGGGCGACTACGTCGAAAAGGACCAGGCCATTGCCGAGGTGGATTCAGACAAAGCCACCCTCGAGCTTCCGGCTGAGGCTGCTGGGGTCATCGAAATTTTGGTCGAGCCCGGAACCACCGTGGCCGTAGGTCAAGTGGTATGCCGCATTGACACCTCGGCCGCCGCGCCCGAAGGCGGATCCAAGCCTGCTGCTGCCGTGAGCTCAACCCCCAACCCGATGCCGGTAGCAGCTTCTCAGGCTCCGGCCGCCGCGACCTACGCGACCGGAACCGCTTCTCCCGCCGCCAAAAAGATCCTCGCTGAAAAAGGCATGGACGCCACACAGGTTGCCGGAACCGGCAAGGACGGACGCATCACCAAAGAAGACGCGGTGAATGCCAAGGTTTCGATGGGTTCCGCCCCCGTATCGGGACGCGGCGAAACCCGCACCCGCATGAGCGCACTGCGCCGCAAACTCGCCACCCGCCTCGTAAGCGTGAAGAACGAGACGGCGATGCTGACCACCTTTAATGAGGTCGACATGAAGCCCATCATGGACCTCCGCAAGGAATACAAGGATGCTTTTGCCGCCAAGCATGGCGTCGGACTGGGATTCATGAGCTTTTTCACCTTGGCAACGGTGCGCGCGCTCAAGATGTACCCGGCCGTGGCCAGCATGATCGACGGAGACGACATGGTTTCGTTTGACACCACCGACATTTCGGTGGCGGTTAGCGGCCCGAAGGGACTGATGGTTCCGGTGCTGCGCAACGCCGACCAAATGAGCTTCGCCGACGTCGAGGCCGGAATCAAGGACCTCGCGACCAAAGTGCGCGACGGCAAAATCAGCGTCGACGAGATGACGGGCGGATGCTTCACCATCACCAACGGCGGCGTGTTCGGCTCGATGCTTTCGACTCCGATCATCAATCCACCGCAGAGCGCGATCCTCGGAATGCACAACATCGTCGAGCGCCCTGTGGTGCGCGACGGCCAAATCGTGGTGCGTCCCATTATGTACGTGGCCATGAGCTACGACCACCGCATTATTGACGGCCGCGAGTCGGTCGGAACCTTGGTCGCCATCAAAGAAGCCCTCGAAAATCCCGTGGAGCTCCTGATGGGCGGCGATGTGAAGTCGGGTCTGGGACTCTAGGGTTTCGGCCAGGGTTCAGCGCGTTTCTGGTTTCTTGGTTTTGGCTTATTGCGACTCGTCGCTTGCTAAACGCATGTTTAGCAGCAATTTACAAAACCATCGCTGCGTGTTTCTTCATGCAGATTTAAGAAACAGGTAACATTGAGGGTCTAGGTTTGCATCAAACAAACACGCAAACAACAACATGACCAATTTCGCCAAATTCGGAGCCTTTGTACTCGCCGCTGCTGCTGTAGCTGCGTGTGGAGGTGACCCCATTGACCCGATTCCAACGCCTGCAACAAACAAGATCGTTTCGACCAACATTACGTCGAACACTACGTGGTACGCCGACACGGTGTACCAACTCGGAGGCCGAATCACCGTAACGAGTGGAGCTACGCTGACGATCCAGCCTGGAACCGTCATCAAAGGCGAAGCCGGAACCGGCTCAAACGCTACAGCACTTTTGATCGCCCGCGGCGGTAAGCTGATGGCTGAAGGTACCGCTAGCTTGCCCATCATCTTCACTTCAGTTGCTGACGAACTCACTCCAGTGCAAGTAGCTGCAGGCAACATTTCTTCGCCCAACCTCGATCCGACCGTAAACGGTTTGTGGGGTGGTGTGCTGGTCCTCGGCAACGCCAAAGTGTCTCCAAAGCCTGGAACTGCAGGTGAACTACTTGAGGTTCAGATTGAAGGAATTCCGACTTCGGATCCCAACGGCCTCTACGGTGGCAACGACGACGCCGACAACAGCGGTGTAATTAAGTACGTTTCAATCCGCCACGGCGGTGCCAACATCGGCAGCGGCAACGAGATCAACGGCCTAACCCTTGGCGGCGTAGGTAGCGGAACCGTTGTTGAAAACATCGAGATTGTAGCCAACCAAGACGACGGTATTGAGTACTTCGGCGGAACCGTGACCACGAAAAACGTGGTGGTGTGGAACACCGGCGACGACGGCCTCGATACCGACCAGTCTTTTGGAGGAACCATTGACAACTTCGTAGTAATCACCACTGCCGACCACGCCATGGAACTTGACGGGCCCGAAGGTTCGTACGCAGCTGGCCACATTATCAAGAACGGAAACGTAATCATGTCGAACGCCGACGTTATTTCGCACGACCTGATCAACACCGACGCCAACTCGATCGTTGACCTCATCGACATCTACTTCACCGATTTGGTGAACGGCCACGGCACCATCAACCGCGTATCAGGAAACCCTGGCGTGACCTACACCGGAATTGTTCTCGACGTAGCAGCAGGCGATTCTCTTCAAGCCTACGTAAACGGTGCAATCCCAGCAGGCGTAACTGCCGGAAGCACAGGCAAAGCCAACATCAGCGTATTCGGCTGGACGTGGGCCAATGCTGCTAACGTAATCAAGTAATTCTTGAATCTGATATAAACTCCAACCAAAGAGGTGCCCGCGGAATCAGTTCCGTGGGCACTTTCTTTTACCCACACTCAACGCACTATATCCTCATGAAATCCTTCTTATCCTTTGTTTTGGCTCTTGGTTTCACGCTTGTGGCTTCGGCTCAGGCGACCTACATCCGCGGTTCCGTCGTCGACGGCAGCACGGGAGAGAGCATCATTGGCGCAGCGGTGAAAATTGAGGGTAGCACGGTGGCGGGAATGACCGACCTCGACGGCAACTTTAGCCTTAAGGCGGCTCCGGGTACCTACACGGTGAGTGTGGCCTACTTTACGTTCAAGACCAAGAAGATCGCCGGTGTGGTGGTAAAGCCCGGCGACGCGACGGTGCTTGGAACCATCGTACTCGAAAGCGAGGACGACGTCAAGCTTGAAGAGGTCGTGATTACGGCTGAAGCAACCCGCAACAGCGAAGCTTCGCTCCTGACCCTCAAGAAAAAATCTACCGTCATCATGGACGGAATCTCGGCCGCCAAAATCGGCCTAACGGGCGACGCTACGGCCGTTGAAGCTGCCAAGCGCGTCACGGGCGTTTCCATCGAAGGCGGCAAGTACATTTTTGTGCGCGGCCTCGGCGACCGCTACTCAAAGACTACGCTCAACGGCATGGACATTCCGGGACTCGACCCCGACCGAAACACGATCCAGATGGACATCTTTCCGACCGATTTGATCAGCAACATCGTAGTGAGTAAAGCATTTACCGCGGATATGCCTGCAGACTTCACGGGCGGCCTTTTGAACGTCGAAACCAAGGCCTTCCCGGAGCGCAAAATTTTCAACGTCAACGTGTCGGGCGGCTACACGCCGAGTATGCACTTTCGCTCGGACTACTTGAGCTACCGCGGCAGTGCAACCGACTTTTTGGGTTTTGATGGCGGAACCCGCCGCTTGCCCGCCGGAGCAGATGCTCAAGTCATCCCGACCCCGATTTCAGGCCTCGGGTCCCAGGCTACCAACAACTTTGTGAATTCGTTCAACAAAACGCTTGCGGCGACTGAAACGTTTATTCCGATGGACTTCAGCTTTGGGGTGTCCAAAGGCAACCAGTGGGAGGCCAAGAAGGCCAACAAGCTTGGGGAGGTTCCGAAATTGGGGTACATCTTTTCGGCCACCTACAAGTCGTCGTTCACCAACTACCGCGACGTATTCTATGGTGAATACCAGCGCTATGCGGATCCGTCGATTAACGAACTTCGCTACGCCACCACTCAAGATGGCGCATTGGGCGAGCACAATGTACTGGTCGGACTCCTCGGAGGCTTTGCCAAAAAGACGAGCAACCGCAAGTTCCGCATGACGCTCATGCACCTGCAAAATGGTGAGAAGCGCGCCGGCCAATTCTTGGTTGAGAACGACGGAGCTGCTGTGGGTCAGTCGGGCTACATCGCCCGTTCGAACAACCTCGAGTACAACCAACGCTCGCTGACCAACCTACTGCTCAACGGTACCCGCGTGTGGAACGATGCCAACCAAGAGCTCGACTGGCGCATCGCTCCAACTGTGTCGCTTTCGTACGACCCGGATATGCGCCGTAGCGCCTTTACCATTGCAGGGGGGCAGCAGTCGTTCAATGCCGGGGCAGGGGGCAATCCGTCGCGCATTTGGCGCTCGCTTGCCGAGGTGAACGTGCCATTGCGCATTGACTACACCAAGAAATTCCTCTTCAACCGCGCTCCAGGCAAGCTTCAGTACGGGGCGAGCAACACCTTTAAACTTCGCAGCTACGAGGTGCTGTTTTACGACATGCAGTTCTTTGGGCTTCAGCCCCGCTGGCAGGCTCCGTACGATTTAAATGACGTGCTAAATCCCAAAAACATTTACGGCAACGGTCAGGGTGGCACCATTTACTACCAATCAGGCAACCGCAAGCCCAATCCCAATCAGTACCAGTCAAACTCGAACACCGCTGCTGCGTATGTGTCGACTGAGCTCGCATTCAGCGTGCGCCTCAAGGCCGTACTTGGTCTGCGTGCAGAGCACTTCATTCAGCGCCACACGGGTCGCGACCAGGCCTATGCTTCGGGCGACGTGATCAACGGGCGCAACCTCGACAACGACGTGGTGCTGAATTCGCTGGACCTTTTTCCGTCAGCCAACCTCATCTATTCGGTGAACGAGAACACCAACCTGCGCTTGGTTGCCACCCGCACCATCGCCCGCCCGTCGTTCAAGGAACTGTCTTTTGCGCAGATCCTAGATCCGCTCACCAACCGCATTTTTAACGGAAGCTTCTTCCCGTACTCCTCATGGGACGGCAACCTCGTAGAAACGCGTGTAAGCAACGCCGACTTGCGCTGGGAGCGCTTCTTCAAAGACGGCCAAGTGTTCTCTGTGAGCGGATTCTACAAGCAGTTCCAGAACCCAATTGAACTGGTGCGCATCGCCGAGCAGCAGACTTCGACTGAGTTCCAGCCCCGCAACGTGGGTACCGGCACCATGTTGGGTACCGAGATCGAGTGGAACAAGAACTTCGCCTTCATCAGTCCCAAGCTTCGCCCGCTGTCGTTCAACGGAAACATCACCTTGATTCAGTCGCAAATCACCATGACCTCGCAAGAATTCAACGACCGCAAGGCCTTTGAACGCACTGGACAGACCATAGTGAATACCCGCCAGATGGCCGGCCAGTCGCCCTACGTACTCAACGGTGGCCTTACATACACTGCCGCGCAGAACAGCTTCGGAATCTTCTACAACGTCAAGGGCCCGACCCTTCAGATTGTAGGCCTTGGCCTTTTTCCGGACGTGTACACGATGCCCTTCCACAGCCTGAACGCCAGCTTCAACCGCACGGTGGGCAAGGACGACCGCGGGAGCCTCAAGTTTCGCGTCAGCAACCTGATGAACGACGACGTGCTGTCGGTCTACAAGTCCTACCAAGCCGAGGACCAGGTCTTCAGCCGACTGGTTCCGGGCGTGAGCTTTAGCGTGGGCTACAGCTACAAGCTTTAGTCCGGTCTGCACTCCGGGCCTTCGGCCTATTTTTGCGGAATGCAGTTCATCGACACCCACACGCACCTCGACAACCCCCAGCTCGAGGCCGACCGGGCCGAGGTGTTCGCGCGGATGCGCGAAGCAGGCATTCGCCTAGCGCTGATTCCGAACGTCGATGACGAGAGCTGGCCGCGCATGCAGGCGCTGCAGGCGCAGTACCCTGAGGCGGTGCGCTTGATGGTCGGACTCCATCCCTGCCACGTGGGCGCGGACTGGGCCGAGGTCCTCGACCGCTATGAAGCCCTCTGGACGGCAACGCCCGAGGCCTTTGTAGCCGTGGGCGAACTCGGGCTCGACCTCTACTGGGACAAAACGACGCTTGATTGGCAAGTAGCCGCGCTCGAGCGCCAGCTCGAATGGTGCCTGCGCTGGGACAAGCCGTTCAGCATGCACGTGCGTGAGGCCTGGGGCCCCACCATGGACGTGCTTCGGGCCTGGAAGGGTCGGGGACTGCGCGGCGTGCTGCACTGCTTCACGGGCTCGCGCGAAATCGCGGCGGAACTGACCGACATGGGCCTTCACCTCGGAATCGGGGGCGTCGCCACCTTCCCTAAGGCGGGCGTGGTCGACGTGCTGCGCGAAACCGGCCTCGACCGCGTAGTCCTCGAGACCGATTCGCCGTATTTGGCGCCCGTACCGTTTCGCGGCAAGCGCAACGAGAGCGCCTACGTGCGGCGCGTGGCCGAGCATTTGGCGGCTGAGCTCGAAATTCCGCTCGCCGAAGTGGCTGCGGTGACCACCCGCAACGCACAGCATATCTTCGGGCTGTGAAACTCCTGATCCTTTACACCGGCGGCACCATCGGCATGGTGGCCCAGCGCGACGGAAGCCTGGTCCCGTTCCACGCCGACGCCCTGCGCGCCAACGTGCCCGACTTGGCTCGCCTTCAGGCTGAGGTCGACTGCCGCTCGCTGGGTCAGCCCAAGGACTCGTCAGATATGGGCCCCGACGACTGGGTTGCGATGGCCGACGCCCTGTGGGCTGCCCGTGACGAATTCGACGGTTTTGTGGTGCTGCACGGCACCGACACCATGGCCTACAGCGCCAGTGCGCTGAGTTTTATGCTGGGCGGAACCTTCGGTAAACCCGTGGTGCTGACCGGCAGTCAGGTTCCGCTTGGGGTGCTGCGCAGCGACGGCCGCGACAACCTGCTGACCAGCCTCGAAATCGCGCTGCTGCGCGGCGGCGACGACCAGGCCCAGCTTCGCGAGGTCGCTGTGTTTTTTGAGAATCGTTTGTTTCGCGGAAACCGCGTGTACAAGCATTCCGCGCTGCAATTTGACGCCTTTCACAGCCCCA
>JAURGG010000050.1 GCA_030833905.1 Schleiferiaceae bacterium | reverse complement strand
AACCTAACCTAAGTCACTTAAATACTTAACCATTCGCGCCTAAATTGGCCGCCGAATAAACTTCCTCCCCATGTACACCCTGATGATTGCCCTCTTTGTGCTTGGCTACGCCGCCATTGCCTTTGAGCACACGATTAAAATCGACAAAGCAGCCTCTGCACTCATCACCGGGGTCGTCTTGTGGGCGGTATATGTCTTCAGCGGAGCCGACATTCACGACACCGAGCACCACCTCCTCGAACATTTGAGTGAAATCGCGTCCATCCTCTTCTTCTTACTCGGAGCAATGACTATCGTCGAAGTCGTCGACGCCCACGAGGGCTTCTCAGTAATTACCGACCGCATACGTACGAGCAAGCCAGTCGTGCTGCTGTGGATTCTTGCGTGGCTAACCTTTTTCATGTCTGCAATTCTCGACAACTTGACGACCTCAATTGTCATGGTTTCGCTCATTCGCAAACTCATCAAGGACCAGCACATGCGCTGGCTTTTTGGCGGTGTGATCGTTATTGCGGCCAACTCGGGCGGAGCCTGGTCTCCCATCGGTGACGTCACCACCACCATGCTTTGGATTGGCGGCTACGTTTCGACCGGAAACATTATCTCCTACATCTTCTTACCCTCGGTAGCTGTGCTCCTCGCGCCTCTGCTCTACCTCACGTTCACGCTCAAGGGCACCATCAACCGCCCTGACGAGGTCGCCTCTACCTCAAGCCACAACTCGATTTCGCAACGCGAAAAAACCACGGCGCTCCTTGTTGGGGTGGGCGGACTCCTTTTTGTTCCGGTATTTAAAACGGTTACCCACCTACCTCCATTTATGGGTATGATGCTCAGCCTCGGAATCATGTGGGTCGTAACCGACCTCTTGCACCGTCGCAAAAACGCTGAAACTCGCCATGAATTCGGTGTACTCGGGGTGATTCGCCGCATTGACACCCCATCAGTCCTCTTCTTTCTCGGAATCCTTTTGGCCGTGGCTAGCTTACAGACTGCCGGCCAGCTCCGCGACCTAGCCGGAATCCTCGACACCTCGATCGGAACCTCAACCGAGTCCGGCATCTACCTCGTGGGCGGCATTATCGGCCTCCTGAGCGCCATTGTCGACAACGTACCCCTCGTAGCAGCCGCCATGGGCATGTACGACATGATTCCCGGAACCTTCTTTGCCCACGACGACTTCTTTTGGAAGTACCTCGCGTTCACCGCCGGTACCGGCGGTTCGGTTCTGATTATCGGTTCTGCTGCGGGCGTTGCCGTAATGGGACTCGAACGCATCCCGTTTGGGTGGTACCTCAAGCGCATCTCGTTTTTAGCCCTTTTGGGCTACTTCGCGGGGATTGCAGTGTACGCCATCCAGCGCTGGATTATCTTCGGTTGATAACTCGCAGACTTCGGCACTGAATTTGTTTCGAAGTCTTCGGAATTTAGTGCCATGAACATGCCTTTTCTTCAAATTGAACTTCCGGCCGAGTCGGCCCCTGTCGCAGCGGCCCCTGAGGTCACTACCAAAACCTTGAGTATTCTCGACCTGATGCTTTCAGGCGGAATCGGCGGGCAGCTCATTATGGGCACCATGCTTGTGCTGTCCGTACTCGCGGTCTACCTGTTTGTGAACCGCCTCTCTGCGATCCGCCGTGCCGACAAGCTCGACGCTCAGTTCATGCGCGACATCAAGGACTACATCGCGAGCGGCAACATGCAGTCGGCCCTCAACACTTGCGAGCGCAGCGATACCCCGGTCGCCCGAATGATCCTCAAGGGCATCAAGCGCATCGGCAAGCCCCTATCCGACATCTCTGCTTCGGTTGAAAACCAAGGCAAGCTCGAAATCCAACTCCTCGAGCGCAACATGCCCTACCTCGCGACGATTGCGGGTGGTGCTCCGATGATCGGGTTCCTCGGAACCGTAATCGGCATGGTCCTCTCGTTCGGCGAAATGGCCAACGCCGGTGCTGGAGTACAAATCGACATGCTCGCTGAAGGTATTTATGTCGCGATGACCACGACGGTAGCGGGCCTCATCGTCGGCATCGCCGCCTACTTTGGCTACAACTACCTCGTGATGCGCGTGGACGCAGTGATTTACAAAATGGAGGTGAGCGCTACCGAGTTCCTCGACCTGCTTCACGAACCGATCTAAGCCATGAACCTCAAAAGCCGAAGCAAAGTATCCGCTGAGTTCAGCATGTCGTCCATGACGGACCTCGTGTTTCTCTTGCTGATCTTTTTCATGCTTACCTCGACGCTCGTAACCAGCAGCGCCCTTGACGTGATCTTGCCCAAGAGCAAAGCTCAGAGTGTCAATAAGGCCCAAATCACTGTGACTATCACGCCCGAACTCGAAGTGAGCGTCAACGAAGACGTACTTCCCGTCGATCAAGTCGAGGCGCGCATCCTAGCACTCGCCAACGGAGATCCCGAATCGGTAATCATTTTGCGTGCGGACGAATCGGTTCCGACCGGCGAAACCGTGCGAATCATGGATATGGCCTACCGCAACCGCCTCAAAATGGTGCTCGCCACCGACCCACGCTAGGGACCCCATGGCTCACGCACCCCAGCACGACAAAAAAGACCAGCGCCGAGGCGTCATTACGACGTTTTCGGTGCATGCGCTCTTGCTGCTGCTGTTCGCGTTTTTCGGCATCTCGTACCAAGACCCCCCGCCCGAGTACGGAATCCCCGTAAACTTTGGCAACTCGCTCGACGGATCCGGTGACGATGCCGCCGCACCCGAGGGAGCGGAGCAGCCGCAGGCTCCGACCGAAGCCGTGACGGCAGAATCCGAGGCCACCACGCAGGACGTCATCGATGCCCCTTCGGTTTCGAGCGAAAAGCCCAAAAAGCCGGTCGAAAAACCCGTGGAAAAGCCGGCCGAAAAGCCCGTTGAGAAGCCCAAGCCTTCCAACGAACTGTCGAACCGCCTGAGCAACTTTGGTAAGGCGGGCGGCAGTCCCACCGGAACCGGAAGCGGCCAAGGCAGTACCACCGGCGGAGGCGACCAAGGAGCCGCCAACGGCTCCGGCGACGGCAACGGGACGGGCGGAACAGGAAACCGCGGCGACTATCAGCTGGGCAACCGTTCGGCACTCGAGCGCCCCAAGCCCCGCTACGACTGCGAGGGTGACGGTGTCGTGGTCGTAAAAGTCTACGTGGACCGCAGCGGTGTGGTACGCCGCGTCGAAGGTGGCCAAAAAGGTTCAACTACGGCGGACGCATGCCTCATTAAGCGCGCAGAAGAGGCGGCCCTTAAGACCCGCTGGCAGGGCGACGCTGCGGCCCTCGAGCTTCAGGTCGGGACCATTCGCTACAACTTCCAGCGGACGTAACCAATGAACCGTTTTGACGAAGCCTGCGACTGGCTCGTCCAGCGGTTGCCCATGTTTCAGCGGCAGGGTGGCACTCCGGCCACCTACCGCATGGACCTCAGCAAAACAGAGGCTTGGCTTGAGCGGCTCGGCAACCCCCAGCTCGCCTACCCCTGCATCCACGTGGCCGGAACCAACGGAAAAGGCTCAACCTGCCACATGCTGGCGAGTATTTTTCATGAAACGGGCAAGGTCGTTGGACTGCACACCTCGCCCCACATGCTCGACCTCCGCGAGCGCTTTCGGGTGGGAGGACGCCTCGTTCCCGAGCGCTGGGTAGCGGATTTTGTCGATGCCCACCGCGCCGACATCATTGAGCTTGAACTGAGTTTTTTTGAGGCAACCGTCGGAATGGCCTTTGCCGCCTTTCGCGACGCCAAAGTCGACATAGCCATCATCGAGGTGGGCATGGGCGGACGCCTCGACTCTACCAACGTCATCACCCCACTCGTATCGGTGGTGACCAGCGTAGGTCTTGACCACATGGCCTTTTTGGGACCAGACCGCGCCAGTATCGCGCGCGAAAAGGCCGGAATTTTCAAGCCCAAAGTGATGGCGATCGTGGGCGAGTCCGATCCCGAGATTTTGCCCGTTTTTGAAGAAGTGGCAGCCTCGCTTGACCGGTGCTATGTGTACCCGATTGGTCCGTACGACGAAGTTTTTCCCACGGATCTTCAGGGCGACTACCAAGTGAGCAACGCGCGTACTGCGATTATGGCTGCCCGAGTTGCCAAGCCCAGTATTCACGACCACCAGATTCGGCGCGGACTCCTTCGGGTGGTTGCCAATACGGGGCTTCGCGGCCGCTGGGACGTCCTCGAAGAGGGGAATCCGCTCGTCGTCGCTGATTCCGCGCACAATGCGCACGGATGGGTTCCGGTGATGAAGCAGTGGAACAGGGTGCGCGCTGGGTTGCGTTCCGCGATGGTGCTCGGAGTCGTCAGCGACAAAGACACCGACGAAATGCTAGCGAATGTGCCGCAAGCCTGTACGGTGTATGCCTGCGCGCCGGCGATTCCGAGGGCATTGCCCGTCGCAGAATGGGCCACACGGCTGCGCGACGCGGGACGAAAGGTCGTGGAATGCGACTCGGTCGCCGACGCCATTAACCGCGCCAAAGCGGACGGTTTTCAAGCGATTTACGTGGGGGGATCCAGCTTCGTCGTCGCCGACGTCTTGGCAGCCTACAGGGACGGACTGGTCAGCAGACGTCGCTCAGCCTCAAGGGACTGAAGCTTGGCCGAAGTGAGCGTTCGTTTTTGAACGGCCTCGAGGTACTTCGTTTCGCGGCTTGCCAAAATGAACATGGTGCTCTCTCCGAGAGCAAAACGACGGCGTTCCTGCTGAAGCAGCGCGTAGGACGCTGTTTCAGAGGCCGTAAGAGCCTTGAGTTCGAAATCCAGTGCCTGCACCTGCTGGGCAAGTTGGACCCGTATAATGTCAAACTGGTTCTGGGTGGCCGTCGCATTGGCCTGGGCGGCACGAAGGCGCGCTTGCGCACCAGCCAGCTCGGCACGGGCCTTTTGGTTGAACAGCGGCACGGTCAGGCCGACCTTCCACTGCACGGATTCGGGGTTCCAGGCGCTTCCGCCCCACTGCAGCATGCGGTAGTCTACGTACGGAGCCGGCAGCCACTGCGCCCACGCGGTGGTCGTGGCCAGGCGTTCGCGGCGCAGGGCGGAATTCACCATCGCCAATTCAGGGATGCTACTTGCCTCGAGCCGTGAAGTTCCAAGCACGACGGGGAGCGACTGTGGCCTCATTCCCGTGAGGTCGACACCTGTGGTGTCTGCACCGCGGAGCAGTTGTTCGACATCAGCGATGGCGCCCGCAGTGAAGTTGGCCTGCTTGGCAGCGTCTGCCCTGCGGTCCACCCACGACAGGTAGGCCTCGAGCGTATCCATTTCGCTGCGCTCACCTAGGCGAAAGGCTTCGCGAACCAACCGTAGCCGCTCCGCTGCCACCGCAAGGGCCTCGTCGACAGCTCCCTGAACTTCTGATTGAGCCTGCCAAAAGGTGTAGACCTTTACAGCGTTTAGAATAGCCTTACGCTCGGTACGGTCGAGTTTCGCCTCGGCGATTTCGAGGTTTCGCGTACTTGCACCCCACTCATACTGGCGGTCGCTAAAAATGATTGCACCGCCCAAGGGAGCCGAGATACCTAGATTGACCAGACCCTCAATGGGGGTTTTGCGCTCGGGGTTAATGAAGGCGCCCGTGCCCTGGGCGGCTCCGCCCACAAGGTCGATTCCGCCGGGAAGCCCCACGCGCGCCTCAGCGCGATCGAGACGGTACTGCAAGTCGTTGCCGTAGTCTTTGCCTTCGCTTGAAAGGTTGACCCTGGGCTCAAAAGCAGCAAACGCAGACATTCGCTTGGCTCGCGCCTCATCGACCTTGGCTTCAGCGACGCGTACATCTTGAGCGCGTTCGACCGCCGTGGCGACAAACTCACTCCAGGCCATGGTTTGCGCCATCGCCGGAACCGCCACCAGCCAAAGCAACAGCGCCCGCATTACTTCGAAGCCGTGTTTTTATCGGACTTCTCTCCCGGGCCATTG
This sequence comes from Schleiferiaceae bacterium, assembly GCA_030833905.1. Classification (GTDB taxonomy): domain Bacteria; phylum Bacteroidota; class Bacteroidia; order Flavobacteriales; family Schleiferiaceae; genus TMED14. Next base: position 5,644 of record JAURGG010000050.1, on the reverse strand, counting down.
GCCGGGAATCCGTTAAACTGACGCCACAGCTCGTACCACAAGGGGACGTCGTTGAGCAGCAGCGTGGCGTGCACAGTTGTACCCGGCCGCGCATTTGTAGGCCAGTCCTCGGTCGGTTCCAGCACCACTGCAAACAACCCATCGGCATCAGCCTGAGAGGCGATGTAGCGGATTTTGGCGGCAAACAATCCGACGCTTGAACGCGGCCAGCCGGGAATTTGCAAAATGGGCCATCCGTCGAGGGCACAGAGCGCGGAATCTCCGATGCTCAGCAACGGAATGTCAAACGGATGCACCTTCGTCATCACCACCACCGGAGCACCCTCAGGCGCCAAAAAGAGCAGCGGCTGGTCCTTTTTGACCGAAGCGCCCGGGGCTACGTAGCTCAGCTGCACGACAAAACCGTCGCGCGGAGCAACCAGGGCCCGGTTGGATTGGCGACGTTGGATTCCGCCCACTTTAATGTCGGCATCTGCGAGACCCTCTTGGGCAGAGGCAAGGTCGGCAGCGGCCGTAGCTCGATCGCTCTGAAGCTTGGCGACTCTCTCCTTCCACTCGGCCACCTTGCTGCGCGCATTGAGGCGAGACGATTGCCAGTCCTGCATGGTGAATTCCGCCTTTGACGTGGCCTCCTGGGCCTTGGTCTGGCGCTGCTCCCACTCGAGGCGAGAAAGGGCTCCCCACTGAAATAGGCTATCTGCACGCTGCGCTTGAAGCTTGGTAAACTTGGCCTCGAGCTTGGCAGCTTGATACTTGGCGCTGTCTGCGCTCACCTTTCGCCATGCCGCCGCAATTTGAAGCGGCATCGCCCGCTGCGCCTGCAGAATTTGCTCGTCGAGGGCCAAAATCTTGGATCGGTAGCCTACTACCGCATCAGACTTTGCGTCGCGACCTAATTCGGTATTGCTAAGCACATTGGGATCCATGTACTCGGTCTTGGTCTCTTCGAGTAGTGCGAGCGTATCGCCCTTGCGCACTTGATCTCCTTCGCGCACCTGCCACGATGCGAGTCGCCCATCCTCGGCCATTGCGAGGGGCATCATGCGGTCCATTGGGTCATCAAATACGAGGTTTCCCTCGGTGGCCACCGTCTGGGTCCAGGGCAAGAAAAATGCGAGCACGATAAACACTGAAACCGCAATGATCCAACGACGGGGCTTGACCCACTGGTCCGTAGCGCGGGTCTGCAGGTAGAGTTCACGCAACTCATTCGGCACCTCCGAATTCTCAATATCAAAGTCACTGAAGGTGCTTTGCTTGGACCATTCCGTCCAAAACGCCTTGTCCAACTTGGTGATGGAGGTCAGCATGTCAAAAAGTGCCTCCGCGCTCGCGACAATTTTCTCGAGGCTGGTGAGGATGGTCAAAAAGATAATTTCAACCGCTACGAACTGGCCAATTGATACGCTTCGGTCGACCACGAGCCATCCGCCCGCAATCAGAAGAAGGGCCGTGAGCGCGAGTCGCAGTCCGACCATAATACCGTTCATGCGGTACAGGACTCTAAAGTGGTCGCGGCGATTTTTCAGGTACTCCGTCAGTTGGTAGGTCACCTGACGGTAGGGCGGTTCCGCATAGGCGCCCTCTTTGGCTCGCCGCTGGGCAAATTCCTCGAGTTCGCGCACCACGTGGTACTTCTCGGAACTTTCGTCAATGCTGTATCCGAGTCCGCGCGAGAATCCAACACGGAGCATTACCGCAGCAACTGCCAGAATCATAAATGATACGGCCACAAAAGAAAAGTCATAGAGGAGTAAGAGCAAGAAGCCAAAAACGAGCTGCAGCAGCGCCGCAGAAGAGGTTACCAGAATCTTGGGCAGCTCCTTTTGAATCGTGATCGTATCAAAAAATCGGTGGACGCGCTCGTACCAGTACCGACGTTCTCCCTCGGCCACTTCTTTGGGCATCGATGCCAAGAAGTAGGATGCACTGCGCACAAAAAGTCGCTGCTGAACCCATTCCGAAAGGCGCATCTGGAAGAGCCCAAAAATCCCCATCAAGAAGCTGGAGACCACAACCAAGAAGGTTAGAATTAACCATGTGGAAGAGAGGCGTCCACCCATGAGTTGACCAATGAGCGCTTGAACCCCTAGGGGCAGCATCAAGCTGAATGCTCCGCTCAGTACGGCAAACGACAAGATGCGAAAGATGTCCTTCTGATCCCACTTCAGGAGTGAGAACAGCCTCTTAAATGCTTCGTTTGCTTTTGTATGTGCCATGGCGCCGTGTTTACCAAACAATGTGCCGTGTCAGTTAGAACTTCCAACTCAGGCCCGTTGTACTGTACAAAGTGAATTGGGGTACGTCGGTTCCCGCCGGATAGGCATCATAGTTCAATTGGCCGATAACCACGAGGCTTAAGTCGGGTCTAAGGGGTGCCGAAAGCCGAGTGTTGGCCATTGCACGAAGGTCCTCGAAGCGACCAAATCGGGGCTGGTAGTAGGCCACAGTGGTCCAACGCCATTGTTCCCACTGGCGGTCGAGGGACAGATAGGTATTCAGACGAAGACTGTTCTCTGTTTTGCCGTTAAAGGATTCGACGTCGTATTCGTACATCAGCAATGGGTTGATAAATAGCTTTATCCCCGGACCCGAAATCGCCGTGTAGCGAGGACCACCCCCCATGTTGAAGCGGCGCGCGATGCGCATGGGCAGATTGCTCTGCCATTCTACAAAGTATTCAGCCGTCAACTTGTCGCTGTAGATGCGGTTGTAGCGCACGTGCATCATCCCGTTGCGCTCAAAGTCAAATTGGTTGTCACCCAATCGGGTGGCCCAGTTGGCGCTGGCTATGCCATACCACACGTGGTCCCCAGTGCGGCGGCTCATGTTGACCGACCCGTTGAGTTTCAACAGCAGGGCTTGGGTTCCTCCGAGGTAGAACCCGCCGTCAACACGACCGTGAACGTCTTGCGTAGTGTCGGATTCTGCAGCCCCACGCATCGCCTCGACATTAACGATTTGGGCGAACGCCGACGTGGTCAATAAGGAGGCGAGGGCAAATACAACGTGCTTCACGGGTTCAAAAGTACCGAAATCATGCCGCGCGTATGTTTGCAGTATGCTACGCACCCTATTTTTTATTCTCGCCACACTCGCTACTACGGGCATTTGTGCCCAATCTGATGACCTACAGCAGCGGATTCAAGGATTTCAAAACGACCTAAAAGAAGGCTACGTGGTGAAGACCCTCAACCTCAAGGGTGAGAATTTGGGAGCGCTCGAAGCCGAAGAAACCGCGACGCACACCCACTTTAAAATGGAGGCACGCCAAAAGAGCGAAGACAACCTTGGCCGGTCCGTAAAGCGCAGCGTTCACGTACAAATATTCTCCTTTGAATCGCTAGACGACCTCAACTGGGCAATGAAGCGCTGGCTCCCGGACTTTATTGACCATAGCGCGGTGCGGCCAGGGCGCGACGTCAAGAATGTTCCGAATGTAGACCCTTCTGTGGTCATCATCGAAGGAACCAGCATTGCCGTCCTCACCCTCAGCTGCAGCCAGTTTGACCTCGAGTCGTTTCGGGACTGGCGGCAGCGCATGCTTACGTACTTTGGCAGTGCGTCCGCCGTAGTGGTCGAAGTCCAGGGCTGCGAGGGCCCACTCATGTGGACAAAGAACGCTCCGGACCCGAAGGACCGATCCTGGAAGTAGGTCGTAGCCGCATCGGGATCAGCGACACCGCCACCCAGATGTCGTGTGCACTTACCCGCACGCGATCACCCCAATCCGCGACAGTGCGCGCGACCCGCATGGTATGGTGCATCGACCGCAAGCCAAATCCGCTCTTTCGGTGCCATTCCTGAACGGCATCGTTGGCTTCTTGCGAAAAATCGCCGTAGGCGGCAAGTGCCTCGAGCGGCATTCCCGCGTTTCCCAGCCAGGGTCCCCTTGCCTTTTGAAGCTCCACGGCCCTTTTCATTTTGTAGCGCATCTCTTCCCAGGGCACAGGTATCGTGTGCTCTGATGCATTGAGCGGAATCCCTATCTGAAAGCGGTCGAGAAAGGGTCCTGAAAAGCGTGCGAGGTACTTGTCCTTGCGCCCCTCAGAACAGCTGCAATCCAAGTGCTGGTGACCCGAAAAACCACAGGGACAGGGATTGGTTGCCCCAATCGTCTGCGGCGCCATCGCCCCTTCTCTGCTCCACAACGCCTCCATTGGCTTGCGCAGGACTTCGAGACTGCGCAGGTTTCGTTCGCCGAGCTCATCCAGAAACAAGACTCCGTTGCCGGCAGCCCAAAATGCGCCGTGGGCTCCGACGAGTTGTACTGGAGACAGCACCGAAGACGGCTCGACGAAGGGCAAGTTGGGCTCAACCGTCGAACGGATTAGGTGCACTGCCCGCGCAAATTCAGTTTTGCCAACCCCGGGAGGCCCCCATAAAAACACGGGATGCCTGCCTGCTGCAGCGAGCCCCAAGGCCATCACTACATCGGGATCAAAACGAAGTTCGGGCCAAGGCTCAGGTTTTGCGGGCCGAAGTTCTTCAGTAGGCAACTCCGGAACCTCGCCGTGCGTCAGGTAGGCAATGGCATGGGTCAAACTCGCCGCGGCTACCCAGTTGGAAGCCGCAGGCCGCCACCATGCGTTGGCGGGATACACAAAGGGATCTTCGGACTCGTGGGGCGGAGCGGGGCGATCGGACTCGGCCATACTCAGGGCGCCCTTGAGGTCCAGCGTTCCCATCGCCAGCGCCGCAAAGCGCATGGGAATTTGCCCTGAGGCCATCAGTACACCAAGGGCAATAGGTAGGTCCATCGAGGTGCCCAATGCCCAGGGTCGCGTGGGCTGAAACGAAACCGTGATGCGCTTACCGGGCCACTTGTATCCTGACGCCATGAAGGCCGCGTGGATGCGGCTCGGGGCTTCGCGGACTGTAGGGTCGCGGGTTCCGACCATGTGAAACGAGAAGCCCGACGTCGCAGCGACGTCTACGCGCAGGCTGTGCCAACGGCCGTCAGCCCATGCCCATGTATTGAGAGATGCTACCATGAGGCAAACCAACGACGCACTACTGCCCCTAGTCGGTTGCCAAACGTCTATAAATGTTTGTCGGGAGCCCGCTAACCCCTCACTCCTCTAGACCCCAAGCTTGCTGCAGCTCCGGGTTCAAAAAGACGTGACTGTGCAGCTGAAGGTCCGAGCTCTGAAAGAGCGCAAACCCGTCCAATTCAAGGTGGTAGTCGACCTCAGATTCGATGCTCCGAAGGATCCAGCGCTTTTGATTTGTGTTCCACAAGAACACGCCCAACTCATCAGCGCCCTCGGGAACCGGGCGAAAGCGCACAATGTCCCACTCGTACAGATGGACGCGGTGCTTGTCGCGAATTCCGACCGATTCGTCAACTTGAGCGTAGTCTAATTCGCGACCGGTCCACCAAAATCCGTCGGGCGAATAAAATTGTGTGCCGTCGATACGGCGCAGGTATCCCACCACACGGTTGCCAAAACGAAGTCGGTAGCGCTGTTCTTGCATACCATGTTAACCCACTGTATGCGTAATTGTTGCAGACTAAACTCCCAATTGCTGCAGCGCCTCGCGCACGAGTGCGGCACGAAGCGGAATTCGGCAGGCCCAGTCGTTGCGACGGCATGAATCCGCACCTAAAATACTGCAGGGCTGGCAGCTCAAACGCTCGGTT
>JAURGG010000004.1 GCA_030833905.1 Schleiferiaceae bacterium | reverse complement strand
GAGTGCAATTCCGCATACGGAAACAACCTTTGGTTGGACAACATTCACGTTGGAACCAACGCGATGGGCGGTGAAGAGCTTGAGCTTGGACGCGCGCACCTCTACCCCAACCCTGCTCGCGATGCCGTCAAGGTACTCGTAGCCGCAGTTGAGGCAGGAGACGCAAGCGTTGAAGTATTCAACCTGAACGGACAGCTCGTGCTTTCAGCTTCTGAGGCCGTGGCCGCAGGAACGAACGAACTGAACCTTAACGTTGCTGGCCTTGCCAACGGAATCTACACTGTAAAAGTTGCGATGAGCGACCGTGTTGAGAACCTGCGCTTTACGGTACAGCACTAAGCGATTCGCTTATAGAAATGGAGCGCCCTGGCCGTTTGGCCGGGGCGCTTTTTTTGTGGGTCCTTCAGACTTGGCCAAGCCCCGCGCCCTGGCGTACCTTGAGCACATGAAAACCTTGCTCACCGCCCTTTTGGTGGCTTCGGCCACTCTTATATCTGCGCAGTCCCTTCCGAACGTATCCGTACTCAAGCTCGACGGAAGCAAAACCGAGCTGAGCAGCCTCCGCGAAGAGGGCAAGCCCATGATTGTCAGCTTTTGGGCAACCTGGTGCAAACCCTGCATCAACGAACTGAATGCAATGGCCGAATACTACGACGACCTGCACGAAGAGACGGGTGTCACGTTGGTCGCGGTGAGCATCGACGATTCACGAACCAGCCCCAAGGTTGGACCCTTTGTCGCCGGCCAGGGCTGGGACTACACGGTCGTCCTCGATCCGAACAGCGACCTTCGCCGCGCGATGGGCGTCAACAACGTTCCCCACACCTTCTTACTCAATGGAGCGGGTGAAGTCGTGTGGCAAGCCAACAAGTACGTACCGGGCGAAGAAGAGGTTCTCGTCGCTGAGGTTCGCAAGCTCAAGTAAGCCATGCGCCGAATTGCAGTAATTGTGGCGCTGGCAACCGCAGGTTCCGCCGCAGCGCAAATGGGGCAGACCGATGCCTTTGGAGGAACCCTTCGTGCCGTCGTTCAAATGGACGCGCAATTGTATGTGCGCGACTCGGTACTTGACCCCGCAGGTGACTACTACCCCGACGAACGCGCGCTGGGCCAGGGCTGGGCGCTGTTTACTTACGAGCGCGGCAACCTTCGCATGGGCATGCGCTACGAGAACTACCAAAATGCCATTCTCGGCTTCCCGACCGGATACCGTGGCGAGGGCATTACCTACCGCTACGCCCAATGGCAGCAGGGCAAATTCGACATTACCGTCGGCAACTTTTTTGAGCAATTCGGACAAGGCTTAGTGTTTCGCGCCTACGAAGAGCGCGGATTGGGCCTTGACAACGCGATGGACGGAAGCCGCATCATCGCCCGCCTCCCCAAAGGGCTTACGCTCAAAGGTGTGATTGGTCGCCAGCGCGTGTACTTCGCTAAAAGCGACGGAATCCTTCGAGGAACCGACGCGGAGTGGGCACTTCGTGAAGCAGTTCCAGTCCTAGACAAGATGGGGCTTGGCATCAACCTTGGGGCAAGCTTTGTCTCAAAATTCCAGCGCGGCTTTGACCCATTACTGAACCTGCCAGCCAACGTGGGGTCGTGGGCGTACCGTCTCGGAGCAAACTACCGCGGAATTGACCTCAAGGCCGAATACGCCTACAAAATCAACGACCCAAACTTCGACAACGGGTACATCTACAAGCCCGGCGAAGCCTTCGTTGCCACTGCCACCTACAGCCGTAAAGGCTTGGGCGTTCTTGGGACCGTCAAGCGCATTGACAACTTCAGCTTTCGTAGCGACCGCAATGCCCAGCAGTTTGATGCTTTGGTGAATTTTATTCCGCCTACGGGCAACCTGCACACCTACGCGCTGCCCGCTCTCTACCCCTATGCCACCCAAATCAACGGCGAGATGGGCTACCAGTTCGACGTCAACTACCTGATTCCGAAAAAGACCAAACTCGGAGGCAAGTACGGCACCAAACTCGCCCTCAGCATCGCCGCCTCGCAGAGCATTGACCGCCGTCCGCTCGAGGACGGTAGCTTTGGCGACAAAGGCACGCAGGGCTACCTCAGCGATGCCCTGATGTGGGGAGAAATACCCTACTTCCGCGACGTCAATTTTGGCATCAGCCGCAAGTTCAGCTCGAAGTACAAAACCCAGCTAACTGCCTACCGATTCGTCTACAACAAGTCGGTGCTCGCCGACGGTGTAAACGACTACGCCATAATTAATGCCCCAGATAGCGACAGCGTGCTGGTAGTGCCCGCGGTCGTGTGGGAGCAGCAGTTTGCCCTACCCCGCCATCAGACGCTGCGCACGGAGTTCCAGTGGTCGGGCGGCGAAGGTTTTCGAGGTGGCTTAGCTATGGCTCTCGCTGAATGGACCGTATCGGAGCATTGGGTGCTCGCCATTCAGGACATCTACAACTACGGCCATCCGTCGGAGTCCCGCCGCATTCACTACCCCCTATTGTCGGTGGTCCACTTTGACGGTCCAACCCGCGTGCAGCTTGGCTACGGCCGCCAGCAGCAAGGCATTTTTTGCGTAGGTGGCGTGTGCCGCGTGGTTCCGCCGTCCAACGGCCTCAGTTTATCGCTAACGACTCAATTCTAATGCGGAACCTCGTACTCACTGCCCTAGCTCTCGCGGCCCTCGCTTCGTGCGACTACATCGACGAACCCTTTCGCAACCCCAACGGAGGTGGATCTACCGAAGCCAACGGCGATACGGTACTTCAAACCGAACGTGCCGTGCTCGTCGAAGACTTTACCGGCCACCAATGCAAGAATTGCCCTAAAGCATCCAAAGTGCTCAAGCAGCTGGACAGTCTGTACGGTTCGGCCAAAGTAGTAGGCCTTGCTATTCATGCGGGACCCGCCAACTTTACGGCGGTTTCGGCCGACTACCCCACGGACTTTACCACCGACGACGGAGACGACCTCGCGAGCTTTTTTACCGTTTGGGGCCTGCCGCTGGGAATGGTAAACCGCCTGGACTACCCAACCAACGCCCAACTCAAGACGTACAGCTCGTGGACGGCGTTGGCAGCGACTGAACTTTCGTTGGCTCCCGAGGTGCTGTTCAATGCCTACAGCGGCTACGACAGTACTTCACGCGTGGCGACGGTGCGCCTCGAACTTGCGGCACAGACCACCCAGTCTAACGCTGTAGGCCTTGCGGTCTACCTCAAGGAATCCGGAATTGTATCACCCCAGTTGATGCCCGACCAAACCCGCGACGCCAACTACGTCCACTACAACGTGTTTCGCAGTGCCCCATGGGGCCCATTTGGGCAAGAAGTTTGGGCCGCGGGCACTACAACGGCCCAAAGCACGGCAACCTACGACGTTTCGGCTACGCTTGATGCCGGTTGGGATGCCCACCACATGCGTTGGGTGGCCATTGCCTACGACCGAAGCACCTATCGGGTTCTGCAGGCCGTGCAGATCGACGTCAAGTAAGTAGATCTTTGGATCCAAAGGCAGCGACGACATTTCGTTGAATACGCTCTAACCCGGTTCGCGCGGCTGCGGACTTCCCAAAGGCTGCATCAAATGCGGATTGGCTGGCTTCACGCCAGTCGTCGAGCGACCATTCCACCCAGGATCCGGGATTGAATAAGGGCTCTTGGTGGGGTTCAGCGTGTCGGTTCCACGGGCACACCTCTTGGCAGATGTCGCATCCGAACACCCAAGGGTGAAGTGCTTCGGCCATTTCGCGCGGAAGCGCACCGTGCAACTCAATTGTAGCATGACTGATGCATCGCTTGCTGTCGACCACCTTCGGGGCCATAATGGCCTGCGTGGGGCAGGCGTCAATGCAGCGGGTGCAGGTTCCGCAATGGTCGGCCACCGGGAGGTCCGCGACGAATTCAAAATCCAAAATCAGCTCGGCCAAAAAGAAGTACGATCCTGTGTTCTTGCGCAGTATCAATGAATTTTTGCCGATCCATCCCAAGCCGCTACGCTCGGCCCATGCCCGTTCCATCACGGGGGCGCTGTCGACAAAGCAACGCCCGTCAAGGTCACCTAGAGCGGTGCGCAGCACGTCCAGCAGCTCAAACAGCCGGTCCTTGACCACGCGGTGGTAGTCTTCTCCGTAGGCATAGCGCGCCACGCGCGGGCGGTCATCCCCCTCGAGGTCCGAAAGCTCAGGGTAGTAGTTGAACGCCAAGCTCACCACCGACTTGGCCCCCGGAACCAGTTTGCGCGGATCCAAGCGCTTGTCAAAATGGTTTTCCATGTAGCGCATGCTACCGTGAAAGCCATGCTTGAGCCACTCCTCTAGACGCGGAGCCTCATCGGTCAAAAAATCAGCCCGCGCAACGCGCGCCTCAATGAACCCCAAGCGCTTGGCCTCGGACTTGAGCAGCGTCGTCGCTTCGGTACGGGTCATGAAAACAAATCAGGACCTCCGGAAGGAGTTCGGCCGAGGTGCTTGTACGCTTTGTCCATGGCCATTCGGCCGCGCGGGGTGCGCGCCAAATAACCTTCTTGAATGAGGTAGGGCTCGTAGACCTCTTCGAGGGTCTCAGCCTGCTCGCTCACCGCCGTGGCCAGCGTACTCAAGCCCACGGGCCCACCGCGAAATTTATCGATTAACGTCGTCAAAATGCGGTTGTCCATCTCGTCAAGGCCGTGGGCATCGACGTCGAGCGCATCCATTCCGAAGCGCGCCACTTCAAGGTCAATCACCGTCTTACCTCGAACCTGTGCAAAGTCGCGCAAGCGGCGAAGCAGGGCATTGGCAATTCGCGGGGTTCCGCGGCTGCGTCGGGCAACTTCAATAGCGGCATCGGACTCGATTCCGACGTTTAAAATGTTTGAGGAGCGCTCTACAATTGTCGAAAGCAGCTCGACGCTGTAGTACTCGAGGCGCGCAGCGATTCCGAAGCGGGCACGAAGCGGAGACGTCAGCAACCCACTGCGTGTGGTGGCACCAATCAGCGTAAACGGCTTCAAGCGAATTTGCACCGAGCGCGCAGCCGGCCCTGATTCGAGCATGATGTCGATTTGGTAGTCCTCCATCGCGCTGTAGAGGTACTCCTCAACTACGGGACTCAATCGGTGAATCTCGTCAATAAAGAGCACGTCGTGGGCATCCAGGCTCGTGAGTAGTCCCGCCAAGTCCCCAGGTTTATCAAGTACCGGCCCACTCGTCAGCTTAAGGGCGGAACCCAGTTCACCCGCAATAATGTGCGCCAACGTCGTCTTGCCCAAGCCCGGAGGGCCGTGGAGCAGCACGTGGTCCAAGGCCTCTTCGCGCTGGCGCGCGGCCTGAACGAATACCTTCAGGTTCTCGAGCACTTTGGCTTGGCCGGCAAAGTCGTCAAAGCGCGCAGGGCGCAGCCGCTGTTCCGCCTCGCGATCGTCCATTCCCGCCGTAGAGGCGTCGTGCAGAAAATCCACCATAGCACAAATGTAAACGGCCGCTCGGGGATTCCGGGCGGCCGTTCAACGAACTTATAAACGCTTAGTGGGCGTGCTCTCCGTCCTTCAACGGGGTCGTCTGCACCACAAAGTCCTCGTCGTGACCAGGCTTGCTGTAGTCGTAGGCCCAACGGTGTACCTCAGGCAAGGCACCTGGCCAGTTGCCGTGGATGTGCTCCACTGGGGTCGTCCACTCCAGGGTGTTCGACTTCCATGGGTTTTGCGGAGCTTTCGGGCCGCGCCACATTGAGTAGAAGAAGTTGAAAAAGAAGATCACCTGAGCAATACCGCCTGCGATGGCAAACATCGTGATGATCACGTTGATGTCCTGGAGCTCGTCGAAGATGGGGAATTCCGCATTGCTGTAGTAACGGCGTGGCAGACCAGCCAAGCCGGTAAAGTGCATCGGGAAGAATACCCCGTATGCACTCACAAACGTGAGCCAGAAGTGCAGGTAGCCCATTGACTTGTTCATCATGCGGCCGTACATCTTGGGAAACCAGTGGTACACCCCAGCAAACATTCCGAAGATGGCCGAAAGACCCATTACAATGTGGAAGTGTGCTACTACGAAGTAGGTGTCGTGCACGTTGATGTCCAAGGCAGAGTCACCCAGAATGATACCCGTCAGTCCACCGGCAACAAATGTGCTCACAAGGGCAATCGAGAAGAGCATCGCTGGAGTGAATTGGATGTTACCCTTCCACAGCGTGGTGATGTAGTTGAAGGCCTTTACCGCAGAAGGAATCGCGATCAAAAGGGTCGTAAACGTAAACACCGAGCCAAGGAACGGATTCATGCCGGTTACAAACATGTGGTGACCCCACACGATGAACGACAAGAAGGCAATCGCGAGGATTGAGCCAATCATAGCGCGGTATCCGAAGATCGGCTTGCGCGAGTTGGTTGCGATAACTTCAGACGTGATTCCGAGTGCTGGCAAAAGAATGATGTATACCTCAGGGTGGCCAAGGAACCAGAACAAGTGTTCGTAGAGTACCGGGCTACCACCTTGGTTGCCGAGCAATTCGCCTGCTACCATGATATCGCTCAGGTAGAACGAGGTTCCGAGCATGCGGTCCATCATAAGAAGCAACGCAGCGCTTAAAAGAACTGGAAACGAAAGGACACCAAGGATGGCGGTCACAAAGAAGGCCCAAATCGTCAGTGGAAGGCGCGTCATGCTCATTCCCTTCGTACGAAGGTTGATTACGGTGACGATGTAGTTCAATGAACCCAGTAGTGAACCCGCGATGAACAACGTCATTGATACGAGCCACAAGGTCATACCTGCACCCGAACCTGGCATGGCCTGCGGGAGCGCACTCAACGGAGGGTACACGGTCCATCCGCCCGAAGCTGGTCCTGTCTCAACAAACAGTGACACAACCATCACCACAGACGATGCGGCAAAGAACCAGTACGATAGCATGTTCAGGAAGCCTGACGCCATATCGCGCGCACCGATTTGCAACGGAATAAGCAGGTTCGAGAACGTTCCGCTCAAACCAGCGGTTAGTACGAAGAATACCATGATGGTTCCGTGAATGGTCACCAAAGCGAGGTACATGTTCGGATCCATTACTCCACCCGGAGCCCACTTGCCCAAGAATGTCTCTAGAATGGGGAAGCTTTCACCCGGCCATGCAAGCTGAAGGCGAAAGAGCATGGACATAAACACCCCGATGAGTCCCATGAACATACCAGTGATTAGGAACTGCTTCCCAATCATCTTGTGGTCCATCGAGAACACGTACTTCGTCCAGAAGTTCTCGGTGTGGTGCTCGTGATCGTGGTGTTCGTCGTGAGCGTGGTCGTGTGCGTGGTCAGCCATATTCGTCGTTCGTTTCAGGTATTACAACAATTCAGCAATAGTCTTTTGTTCAGCAAGCCATTTCTGGTATTCTGCTTCGGTCTCTACTACAATATTCATTTGCATGTTGTAGTGGGCGGAACCGCAGATCTTGTTGCACAAAAGAATGTAGTCGTAAGCATATGCCTCCTCACCTTTCGCGGTGCGGATGTCATTGATTCGCTTCACTTTACCCACAACTTCTGCATCTTGACGCATTTCAGCGGTGGTTACAGTGGGCGTAAATTGGAACTGAGTAGTCATTCCAGGAACACAGTTCATTTGAGCCCGGAAGTGCGGCATGTATGCCGAGTGAATCACGTCCTGTGAGCGGAACTTAAAGAGTACCGGGCGCCCAACGGGAAGGTGAATTTCAGTAGCAACCTTGTCGTCGGCAGCCAATACGTCTAAGGTATCCACACCCAAGACGTTGGCATCCTTAATCAGGCGAACGTTTGCAAAGCCGAGCTTGTTGTCTGCACCCGCATAGCGCGCGGTCCACTTAAACTGCTGGGCGTAGACTTCGATCACCATCGGCTCTTGCTCGTTCTTCGGATTCATAGTCTTTGACCACGTCGTCATACCATAAATAATCAGTACAGCAAGAATGAGTGCGGGTACAATGGTCCAGATGAACTCTAAACGGTTGTTGTGCTCATAGTACGTCGCCTTGCGGTCAGATGCGCCACGGTACTTCCACGCGAAGTAGAACAGGATGGGCTGCACCACCATGAACATGGCCATGATTACGTACATCGAAATGTTAAACAGGCTATCAATGTCATTGCCGTGCTCTGATGCGGACTTCGGAAGCATCACCTTGCTCCACGTGGCCAGCATCCAAAAGAACGCGACCATGAGGCCAATTCCAAAGAGCAGCATCAACCATCCCTGGTTGTTGTTGTCTTTGTCGGTCACCTCATATTCGGCACGCTTGCGAGCCTTCGACGAAAGTTCAAAAATGCGGATGAGCTGAAGTGCCGTAAGCACGGCCAGCACGAGGACAATTAGGATCATAGTTCCAGACATAAACGTTTCTTTTCGGGCGTCCGATTATTGGTGGAAGTGCTCGCTTTCGGTGAGCATTGGGTGGTTCTTCAACTTGAGAGGAGCTTTTGATAACTGGCTCAGCGTAACCCACAAGAAGAGGCCGGCATAGAACAAGATTCCGCCAAGTTCAGCAAAACCAAATCCGTAGTCGTAGCCTACAGCACCAGGCATAATCATGATGTAGTGGTCGAGCCAGTGGCCTGCGAGGACAAAGAATGCAGCCAAACCGATAAAACCAAAGATGCGCTTCGCGTCGCGCGACATCAGCACCAAAATGGGAAAGATGAAGTTCATCGCGACCATTGCCACAAACAGGGGCTTGAATTCGCCTTTGAAACGTGGAAGGTAGTAGGTTACTTCTTCAGGAATGTTCGAGTACCAAATCAGCATGTACTGGCTGAACCACAGGTAGGTCCAGAACACGCTGAATGCGAACATGAACTTTCCGAGGTCGTGCTGGTGGTTGGCATTAATCCAAGGAAGATGGTTGTTAATGCGCAGGTACATTACCAAAAGGTTCAGTACCGTCATTGCCGTTACAAACATTCCCGCAAAAGTGTACCATCCAAAGAGTGTTGAAAACCAATGTGCGTCAATCGACATCACCCAATCCCATGCACTCGTAGACGAGGTCACGGCGTAGAGCACTACAAACGTGGCGGCTAGCTTACGTTGAGTGAAGAACAAGTTTTGACCAGCAGGTAGCGCATCTTCGCGAAGGCTATTGCGGCGAAGCAGGTAGGCGGCTCCAGCCCAAATCACCAAGTAGGCCAAGGTGCGGATGATAAAGAACGGTACGTTCAAGTAGCCCTCCTTACCCGCAATGATGGGGTCGTAGTTGGCGCTGGCGGGGTCCATGATGCCCTCTGCCATCCAGTGCCACAGGTGGTGCATGTGCATACCACCGGTTACGGCCAAGAATAGGATTCCGAGGAGCGGAATTCCGACGTACATCGAAACCGCCTCAAAGACACGAATCAACCCGGCAGACCAGCCCACTTGCGCAGCGTACTGAATGGCGAGAAAGAACAGGGTTCCGATACCAATGCCCAAAAAGAAGATACTGTTGACCAAGAAGGCCGCCCATGGACGGTTAGCGCTCAAGTCGTGCGAGGCACCGTGGCCATCGTGGCCAGCAGCTTCATGACCTTCAGCTTCGTGGCCCATATCCTCGTGGCCTTCGGCAGCGTGATCATCGTGCCCTTCGACAGCGTGAGCATCGTGGCCTTCGGCCGCGTGGTTTTCTTCGGCATGTACCTCTTCAGCATGGGTAGCTTCAGCATGGGTAGCTACGGGCGCCGACTCAACCGCTTCTACATGGTCTTCAGAATGCGCAGCAACCGCATCGGCATGACCCTCTGTCGCGTGCGACGAGTAGTCTGTATTAAAGCCGATGAGCAAGAACACCAAACCCACAAGAGTCAGTGACCCCGCGAGCAATTTCATTTTTGAAGTGAATACAAACATGTCTTCTTAGGCTAATTGTTTAGGCAGCAGGTTGAGCAGTAGCTGATGCGTCTGCAGCAGGAGCCGCTGCGCCAGGAGCTTGATCTTCGCGAAGCTTCCATACGTACTTGATAATCTTCCAACGCTCTTCGTAGTTGAGCTGTGAGGCATGGCTTCCCATGTTGTTTTTACCGTACATGATGACGTGGTAAATACTTCCGGGAGTGATGTCTGGAAGCTTGTCTGCACCGTATCCAGGGATGCCCAAGATCTTTTCACGCTGCATCAGGATTCCGTTGCCGTCGCCCTTTTCACCGTGGCAGTGCGAGCAAAACTGATTGTACAAATCCTTTCCTGACTCGGCTTCTAAGGCCGCGTACACTGACGGAACCTCCGTGTTCGCACGCGACGCAGCGTAACCTTCGTTACTGTTTGGAATCGTATAGGGAACGTAGCCGCGGGGTACAGTGCCCTCTACCGGAACCTTTGCGGTACCCGGCTCGTACGTCTGGTGCGACGGACTGCGGTACATGTCGTCCATGTAGGTGTAGCCCGGAGTGGACTTGTCCCAGTTGCACGAGGTCAGCACTACCGCACTGCCTGCAACCCAAAGAAGAGTATTAATACGCATATCGCTTAAGCTTCAGCAATTTCTACAGCACCCGACTTCTTGAGCACATCCACAAGGCCGTCAGCTGCGGGAAGTTCAACCATGAAGTAGTCGTCAGTGGTACGTGGGTCTGGATTCTGGGCGTCAGCTCCAGGGTACAAACCATTGATTACAAGGTAGGTCCACACCATCAAGTGGGCCGCAAAGAACACCGTCAACTCAAACAAGATGGGCACAAAGGCCGGCATGTTCATGCCCCAGTTGTAGTTGGGCTTACCGCCAATGTTTTGTGGCCAGTCGCTGATCATCATGTACCAGGTTAACGTAACGGCCACGGTCAAACCGAGCAATCCGTACATGAACGCAGCCATCGCGATGCGCGTCTCTTTGAGGCCCATGGCCTTGTCGAGTCCGTGCACTGGGAATGGAGTGTAGACTTCAGAAATCTTGTATCCAGCCGCGCGGATCTCCTTCACGGCCGAGATGAGCACGTCGTCATCGTGGTACAACGCGCGGACTACCGGGGTAGGCTCAGTGGTGTGCGCCATGGTCGCTGTGGTGTTTTTTCTGGGCTTCGCCCGAAGTTTTCAAAATAGTCTTGAGTTCCGCCTGCGCGATTACCGGGAAGGTGCGGGCGTACAGCAAGAAGAGGACAAAGAAGAATCCGATCGTACCCACGAAGATGCCCACGTCGACGAACGACGGCGAGAACATCGACCAGCTCGAGGGCAGGTAGTCGCGGTGCAGCGAAGTCACGATGATGACGAAGCGCTCAAACCACATTCCGATGTTCACGACAATCGAGATTACGAACGTGAACACCAGGTTGGTGCGTAGCTTCTTAAACCACATGAACTGCGGGCTGAATACGTTGCAGGTCATCATCGACCAGTAGGCCCACCAGTAGGGCCCCGTAGCACGGTTCAAGAACGCGTACTGCTCGTACTCCACACCGCTGTACCATGCAATGAACAGCTCGGTGATGTAGGCTACGCCTACAATAGAACCCGTCACCATGATAACGATGTTCATCATTTCGATATGCTGCACCGTGATGTAGTCTTCCATCTTGAACACCTTGCGCACAATGAGCAGCAGGGTTTGTACCATGGCAAAGCCAGAGAAAATGGCGCCCGCAACGAAGTACGGAGGGAAGATGGTGGTGTGCCATCCCGGAATCACCGACGTCGCGAAGTCCATCGATACGATGGTGTGCACCGAAAGTACCAGCGGAGTCGCTAAGCCAGCGAGTACCAGCGACACCTCTTCAAAGCGCTGCCACGCCTTGGCCTTACCACCCCATCCGAACGAAAGGATTTTATAGATGTGCTTTTGAACAGGGTTCACTGCGCGGTCGCGAACCATAGCGAAGTCAGGAATGAGTCCGACGTACCAGAACACCACCGAAACCGACAGGTAGGTAGAGATCGCAAACACGTCCCAAAGAAGCGGTGAGTTGAAGTTCACCCACAGCGAGCCGAACTGGTTCGGGATGGGGAGAACCCAGTAGGCCATCCATACACGACCCATGTGGAATACCGGGAACAAACCTGCCTGAATGACCGAGAAGATGGTCATCGCTTCTGCTGAACGGTTGATGGCCATGCGCCAACGTTGGCGAAACAGCAGAAGTACGGCAGAAATAAGGGTTCCGGCGTGACCGATTCCGACCCACCATACAAAGTTGGTGATGTCCCAAGCCCAACCGACAGTCTTGTTGAGACCCCAGACACCGATACCGGTTCCGACGGTGTACGCAAGGCAGCCCACGCCCCAGAGGAACATGACCAGCGCGATGCTGAACACCATCCACCACGAACGTGGGGCTGGATTTTCAATCGGACGTACAACGTCTTCGGTGATCTGGTTGTAGCTCTTATCACCTAGGATAAGCGGCTGACGTACAGGTGATTCGTAGTGCATAACAGGTTAGGCGTTGCGAACTTTAGTCATGTAGAATACCGAAGGCTGAGTGCCCACTTCTTCGAGGAGGTGGTACGCACGGGCGTCCGCCTTTGCGGCACGCACAGCGCTCTTCGTGTTGTTGACGTCGCCAAACGTAATGGCTCCGCTGTCGCATGCCTCGGCACAGGCCGTGGTAAAGGCTCCGTCGGCAACCGGCTGGCCAACCTTCTTTGCTTCGAGCTTGGCGTACTGCACGCGCTGGATGCACATCGTGCACTTCTCCATCACACCGCGCGAACGAACGGTCACGTCGGGATTGAGGACCATGCGGCCATAGTCGTCTTGCGAAGGGTTCACGTCGGCAAACTGCTCGTTGGCCATGTAGTTGAACCAGTTGAATCGGCGAACCTTGTACGGACAGTTGTTGGCGCAGTAGCGCGTACCAATGCAGCGGTTGTAAGCCATGTGGTTCAAACCTTCGCGCGAGTGAACTGTCGCACCAACCGGACACACGGTCTCACATGGAGCGTGGTTGCAGTGCTGGCACATTACAGGCTGGAACACAACTGAAGGTGACTCTGAAGGCTCCTCCATTTTGGCGTACATCTCGATTCCACCAATGTTCTCATCTTCAGCGCGCTCTTTACTCATGTCGCTGCTGTAGTAGCGGTCGATGCGCAGCCAATGCATGTCGCGAAGGTTGCGGATCTCTTGCTTACCTACGACCGGAACGTTGTTCTCGATGTGGCAGGCCACCACACAGGCTCCACAGCCCGTGCAGCTGTTGAGGTCAATGCTCATGTTCCACATGTGCATCGTCTCGTGGTCGTGGTCGGCCCACAAATTGGCCTCTTCAGAAGTCTTGTGGCCGTCGATGGTATGGAAGGTCGGCTTCTCGTTCCAGCTTGCACCGCTCGGGTCGGCGACAAAGTCCGCGAGGGTAACCTCGTTGACAATACGGCGGCCCATCATCGTGTTGCCGAGCTGCACCGTGGCGAACTCGTGCATGTCCTCAGCCTTCGTGATTTCAACGTTTGCGGAACCGGTGGTTACCCCGAGGGCATAGGCATTGACGCCCATGGCATCAGCAACCTTACCTGCGGCGGTACGTCCGTATCCGTAGGCCAGGCCTACGGTACCAGCAGTTTGTCCCGGCTGAATGAATACCGGAACGTTTTCGAGGACGTGATTGCCCACTTTAACCGTCGCGTAGCTTCCATCGAGTGAACCGTCGCTGTTGGTTTCGTTCTCAAAACCAAGGGCGAGCGCATCTACGGCGGCCATGGTTAGGTAGTTGTCCCACGTGAGGCGGGTCACAGGATCTGGCAGCTCGTGCAGCCAAGGGTTGTTGGCTTGGAAACCAGCGCCCACGGCGTTCTCGTAGAACGCGAGCTCCATTCCTGAAGCAGGCTTGGCAACCTTGGCACTTGATGCAAGTGCTGCTGCCGATCCAGCTGAAGCACCAGCTACCGAACCAGAAGTAACGGAAGCACCACCATCATGTAGGGTTTGGTTCCAGTTCAAGCCCATCGCTGTGGCTGAAGCGGCAACTTGGTCTTTGGCCGAGCGGCTGTCGCCAGAGAGGGCACCGAGGACCTCGAGGAGGGCCTTGCTGTTGAACAAATTCTTAATAGTTGGCTGAGCAACAGTGTACTCGCCAGCTACTGGACGGAAGTCTCCCCATGCTTCAAGGTAGTGCGGCTCAGGAGCAGCAGCCGCACACAGTTGCGCCGTCTCGTCCATGCGGTCGGTCAGGGCCCAACTAAAGGTCGCAGACTTGATCGCCTCTGCAAAGTCGGGGCGGAAGTACACGGGATTGGTTCCGGCCACCAAAAGGGCGCCTACGCGCTTGGCTTTGAGGTCAGCGATGAGGTTGGCGACGCGTGCTTCGTTTCCACGGCGGATGTACACGGGCTTGTCGGTGCGCAGTGTGGCGCCGAAGGCTCCGACCAATGCGTTGAGCGCAGCCGAAAGCTTAGCTTGGTTTGCATCGTCTCCTCCGACTAGGACCACGGCCTTCCCGTTCGAGGCCTTGAGCTCTCCGGCAAGTGCCTTCAGGGCCTTCGTAAGGTCGTCGCGAAGGGCAACCTTAGAGGCGGAGCCTCCAAGTTCATTCACGAGGTAGGCCAAGGCGCCTGAAACTTCAGATGGCTTGATTTTTACTCGCTTGTCGGCGTTCGAACCGGTGAGCGAAAGATTGCTCTCTAGCTCCACGTGGCGAAGCATGCCCGAACCTGGCTTGCGGCGCGTTGCGTAGTCGCTGCTAAGTTGCTGGGCCATTCCACCGCCCAAAAAGTCGCTACCGAACGACACCACCAAATTGGCAGCGGTTAAGTCAACGAACGGAAGGGCGCGAACTCCGATAAGCGATTCCCACACGTCCAAGTTGTTGGACTGAGACACAGCGTCAAGTTCTACGTGCTGAAAGTTGGCGTACGCTTGGCGCAGGCGCTCAATCGCAGCTTGAAGCGAAGGACTGAAGACGCTCGAGGTCAACAGAACAAACTGGGTGCCCTGAGCTAATGCGGCGTCGGCGGCCTTCTTCAACGAGGCTTCAACGGTCGACCAGTCACTCTCATTGCCGTTCAAAACGGGTCCGCGAAGGCGTGCAGAGTCGTAGAGCGAAAGAACACTGGCTTGGGCACGTGCATTGGTTCCGCGGTTGAAACGACCTGCGTCACCAGGCTCAATCTTGATGGGACGACCTTCACGCGTCTTGACCAAGACTGACGCGTAGTCCTGACCGTCGGTGTAGGCCGTGGCATAGAACGACGGAACGCCTGGGGTCAGGCTGTCCGGCTTCACCACGTAGGGTACGCTTTCAATAATGGGTTGCTCGCACGCGGCCAAAGTGGCGGCGGCGGTGCTGAAGCCCAAGAACTTCAAAAAGTCACGGCGGCTCGTTTGAGCTTCCATGCTTCGCTCGTCGGCCAAAAAGACGTCGGCCGGAATGTCTTGCGCGAATTCGTTTTCGGCCAGACGCTGCGACACTTCGGTGTTCGCGAGCTGGTCGAAGCTCTTCCAGTACACTTTATTACTTGCCATAGGATTGTTCGCTTAGTAGTGGCACTTGCCGCATTCGAGGCCGCCGATGTTTGCGGCCGTGATTTTCTCATCGTGGAAGCGCTCGACAAGGCGGTCGCTAATTGAGGCGGAACCGTCAATCGACCCGGCGTAGTAGCCGTTGTCGCCCTTGATTTCAGTCTCGCGGTGGCAGTTAATGCACCATCCCATCGTGAGTTCGCTGAACTGGTACACCTCTTCCATCTCTTGGACCGGACCGTGGCATGTCTGACACTCAATCTGACCTGCAGACACGTGCTGGGCATGATTGAAGTACGCCAAGTCAGGTAGGTTGTGAATGCGAATCCATTGGATTGGCTTTTGCTCGTAGCCCTCGATGTAGGTACGGGCCTCAGGATCCCAGCCGATTGCGGCGTAAATCTTGGCGATTTCTGGTGACCGCTCACCACCGTACTTGGCGTTACCTGTAGCATCTACGATCTCTGAACCGTCGATGTACATGTGGCAGTTCATACAGACGTTCGCCGAAGGAATTCCAGAATGCTTGCTGTGGCGTGCGCTGCTGTGGCAGTAGTTGCAATCCACACCGTTATCGCCCGCGTGAATTTTGTGGCTAAAAGCGATAGGCTGAGCTGGCTGATAGTTCTGGGCCATGCCCACGCTCATGAGGTAGCTGTACAGCGCGTACAAAAAGCCAAGCGCAAGAACGACCGTTAAAAAGGTCATGAAGCGCTTGTTGGCAACCAAAATGCGACTGAACACACCAAGATCCTCAACGAGGTTGGTAGGCTCCTCTCCATTTAACTGCTTCAGTGTGTTGCGCACACGGAGCAGTAAATACAAATTGATGAGTAGGAATCCGCCAAGCAAGTACACAAGCCAAGGTGATGAAGTGTCCCCACCTGCTGCCGGAGCGGCAACCGCGTCAGCTGCCGGGGCAGGAGCCGCCTTTTTGTCGCCTTCAATGGTGTACGCGAGGATGCTCTTGATGTCGTCGTCAGTCAACGCAGGAAAAGCCTGCATCACTGAGCCGCCGTACTCTTCAAAGATGGCTTTAGCATCTTTGTCTCCCGAGGCACGGAATTCGGCATTGTTGCGAATCCACTTGAGAAGCCACTCCTCCGAACGACGCTGAGTAACGTCCCCCAGGGCAGGTCCCACGAGTTTTTTGTCGAGCTTGTGGCAGCTCGCACAATTCGCTTTAAATAGTTTTTTGCCGGCTTCGGCGCTAACCTCGCCCGAGGCAGATATGCTTAAGAGACTGATTGACAGAATCGTAAGAAACGAGCGTCGAATCAGCGAAGCAATTGGTGAGAAACGCATGCGCATACTGTATAGTAATCTGTGGCTTTTTAAGGCATGGCAAAAGTACGACAGAACGAGGTCGGGCATAATTATTACCGACATAGGCATTTTTAATTTAAATCCGTTCTAAACAAGCGCACATCACAGGCGTACGCTCAAAAAAATCCGCTACTTTTGAAGTTATGATTGCTCTAATCCTCGCGCTTCACTTCAACACCTCGGATTCGGTGATCACTGGCCGCGGAGATGCCCTTCAGTCCTACTGGGACTCAAGCGTTTCAGCCCAAAAATCGGCACGAAATGCAAGCGGTAGCCAGGGGGCCGAGCGCTACAGCGTGCAAGTTTATGCGGGGCGACGAGCAGACGCCAATGCCGTCTTTGCGCGCCTCACAGATTCAGTGGGGACTGAAGTGCCTGTCGTGCTCCACTTCGACGAGCCCCAATTCAAGGTATTTGTAGGAATCTATGGGAGTCGGCTCGAGGCAGAATACGCACTGCGAAAGTGGCGCGCCCGATACCCCACGGCATTTGCCGTCCAGGCTCCGAATCAGCGATTCAAAAAAGGCTCGAGCGTCCGCTGAAGCGCGGCGGCGGGAACCACGCCAGACTGGCGCCACACAATTTCTCCGTTTCGAAAGAGCGCCAGGGTGGGAACGCCTTGAACACGGTAGTTCTGCGCCACCGCTGGGTTGCGGTCCACATCAATCTTAACGATGCGAAGGCGCCCCTCCATGAGTTTGTGAAGGTCCACCAAAATGGGAGCCATGCTCTTGCACGGCCCGCACCATTCGGCGAAAAAATCTACGAGGACGGGGTCGTCCCCACCGACGAGTTCGTTGAACTTGGCGTTCATTTCTTGACCACCGGTTTGCGGGCGGCCATCCAGGCGCCCATTCCGCCCTGAAGGTGGTAGACCTTGGTAAAGCCAGCCGCCTTGAGCTTTGAAAGCGCTTGACCGCTGCGGCCACCTGAACGGCAGTACATGTAGATGGGCTTGTCCTTGCCGAGTGCCGCCATCTTGGTCATGAAGGCCGCGTCGTAAAAGTCGATGTGCTTGGCGCCGGCAATCATGCCTTCGGCCACTTCACCTGGAGTGCGGACGTCCACGAGGATACCCTTCTTGGACTCGCGCTCAAACGACGCTACATCAAGGTTTTGGGCTGACATGATGCCCGACGACGCGAATACCAGCAGTCCGACGATCCATGCGCGAAGGCGCGTCCATGGTCCGCCATTGAGTACGTGGGTGAATCCTTTCTGTTCCATAATCGATTTGGCCATTCCCGAGCGGTTGCCCGAAGCACAGCAAAGTACGAATTCTTGGTTGGTGTCCTTGAATTTTTTCGGAACCTGGGTCGCGAACTGATCCAGCGGAATATTCACGGCGCTCGGTGCGTGACCTGAGGCAAATTCGCCCGGACTGCGGACGTCAATGATTTTGGCGCCACGGGCCACCCATGTTTTGGGGTCCTCGGCAGGAGCAAACAGTTTTTTTAAAAATCCAAACATGGCCCCAATTACATTTTGTGGATTTGAACCTGTCCCCAGCCGCCGCCGTTGTAGAGGCCGTCGAGGCCTTGAGCCTGGAGGTACATCAGGGCCTGACCGCTGCGGTTGCCTGAGGCGCAGCATAGAACGACGGGGCGTGGCATTGCCTTGATGGCTTCAATTTCGTCCGGAACTGTCTGGAGTGGAATGTTCACTGCTCCGTTCACGTGGCCGCCGGCGAATTCGCCTTCGCTGCGTACGTCGATAATGGTGGCGTTGGGATGGTTAATCGCTTCGTTGATGGTCATTGCTTGATTTTTTAAGTGAGGCAAAATTCCGCCACCTACCCAAATCTGCGCGTGACCGCAGTCACCATTAAATGGTTAACCAGCCATCGTGTGGTATACCGCCTGGACGTCTTCGTCCTCTTCGATCTTCTCGAGGAGCTTTTCAACGTCGGCCTGCTGCTCGGGCGTCACGGCCTTAGTGTCCATCGGAATGCGCTCAAATCCAGAAGTCAAGATTTCGAGTCCGCGCTCTTCAAGGGCCTTGGTGATGGCGCCGTACTCGCTGAACGGGGCATACATAAAGATGGTGTCGAGGTTTTTGTCTTCGTCGTGCTCGATAAAGAGCTCTTCGACGCCGAAGTCGATCATTTCGAACTCAAATTCCTCGAGGTCGATCGTGCCTTTGGGGATTTTGAAGTTGCACTTGCGCTCAAACATGAATTCGACGGAACCGCTGGTGCCGAGGCTACCGTTGTACTTGTTGAAGTACGAGCGGACGTTGCCCACGGTGCGGGTCGCGTTGTCGGTGGCAGTTTCGACGAGGATGGCGATTCCGTGCGGCGCGTAGCCTTCGTAGACCATCTCCTTGTAGTCCGCCTGATCCTTACTCGTAGCGCGCTTGATGGCGCGCTCGACGTTGTCCTTGGGCATGTTGGCGTCGCGGGCGTTCTGCATCAAGGCCTTGAGGCGCGAGTTGGCCTCAGGGTTGGGGCCGCTCTCTTTGACGGCCATGATGATGTCTTTGCTGATACGGGTAAAAACCTTGGCCATTGATGACCAACGTTTCATTTTGCGAGCCTTGCGGTATTCAAATGCGCGTCCCATTCGGAATGTGTGTTCGTTCGTAGTATTTGGTCTGCAAACCTACGGCAGCGGCCGACTATTCTACCGTCCAGGTGCGGCCGGAATGCAGTACATCGTGAAGTGGGCGGGTCCCTGCTTGGTGGCTTGCCGCAAAGACCGGCCGTTCGGCGGCATAGAGCACTCCAAAGGGGCGCAGCGGGCCTTCGAGTGCAGCGAGGGCAAAGGCTTTAAGACGATCTGAGGGGTCGTGTACCCAAGCGTCTGCGAGGCCAAATTCGGATCCGAGCTCACGGATTTCAGGCCGACCTCCGTTCCACGCGAGGGCGTAGGTGGGCTCGGTTCCGCCCCAGGCAATGGGTTTGCCCGCCTCAAGAAATACAGAATGCAGCGCCTGTGTGGATTTGTCGGTCCAAACCTCAAACGCACCGTCGTGAAAGACGTTGCAGTTTTGGTAGATTTCGAGCAGCGCGGAACCTTGGTGGGCCTGGCTCTTGGCGAGCTGGTCGCGAAGGTGGGCTGGATTGCGGTCCATGCTGCGCGCAACCCAGGTCGCACCGGCTCCAAGCGCCAGTGTTAGTGGATTAAGCGGATGGTCGACGCTTCCGCGGGGGGTCGACTTGGTGACCTGACCCTCTTTGCTCGTAGGCGAAAACTGGCCTTTGGTCAGCCCGTAGATCTCGTTGTTGAACAGCAAGATGGGCACGTTGAGGTTGCGGCGAAGGGCGTGAATGAGGTGGTTGCCTCCAATGCTCAGCGCATCGCCGTCGCCGGTGATGATCCAGACGTCGAGGTCGGGGTTCGCCAACTTGATTCCGGTGGCCACCGCGGGGGCGCGGCCGTGAAGCGAATGGATTCCGTAGCTGTCGACGTAGTAGGGCAAGCGACTGCTGCAGCCGATTCCGCTCACCACGACGGTTCGGTCGGGATCAGACCCCGTGCTGGCAAGTACCTCGGTGAACTGCTTTAGAATGCTGTAGTCGCCGCAACCTGGGCACCAGCGAACTTCTTCGGCGCTTTGAAAGTCTTTGGCGGTCAATTCCATAGCTCAGCGAGTTCTTCGGTAGTAAACGGCTGTCCGGTGGTTTTGCAGACCGACTCGACCGGGCGTGCCCACTCCCCCTGCAGGTGGTGCGCCAGCTGGCCTTCGTTCATTTCAACCACCACCACACGGCGGTAGCGGTCAGCGGTCGCCTTGAGGTCAGGGTGCAGCGGATGCATGTGGCGCAGGTGGATGTAGTCCACGCTCTGCCCCGCCGCGGCACGGCGTTCCATGTCGCTGCGTACCGCACCGTAGGTCGAGCCCCACGCAAGCACCAGCGTGTCGGCATCAGGGCAGCACTGCACAATTTCGAGTGGGCCGTAAAGGCGAGCTGCGGCCTGAACCTTGGCCGCTCGGGCCGTAACCATTGCCTGGTGGTTGGCCGGTTCATAGCTGATGCGCCCCGTCCCTACTTCACCCTCAAGGCCGCCGATGCGGTGGGCTCCGCCAGGGGTTCCGGGGATCACCCAGGGGCGCACGCCGTGGGCGTCGCGGGCATAGAGTTCTTCTCCAGCGGAACCGCGGGGCGGTGTAATGCTCGGCAATTCACTCACTTCAGGAATGCGCCAAGGTTGTGCGCTTCCGGCAATGTAGGCGTCCGAAAGCATGATTACTGGCGTCATGCATTCCACCGCGATTTTCACCGCGAGGAGCGTCGTATCAAACGCATCGGCAGCGCTGCGCGCAGCCAGAACGGGCAGCGGAGCCTCTCCGTGCCGGCCGTGCAGTGCCTGGGCTAGGTCGCTTTGCTCGGTCTTGGTAGGCAATCCGGTCGAGGGTCCGCCGCGCTGCACGTCAATGAGCACCAAGGGCAATTCGGTCATCACCGCCAAGCCCAGACCTTCAGCTTTTAGGCTCAATCCGGGACCCGAGGACGCCGTCACGCCCAATCCTCCCGCGAACGAGGCGCCTAGAGCTGAAGTAACCGCGGCGATCTCATCCTCAGCCTGAAAGACGGTCACGTGCTCGGGCTGAAGCTTAGCCAACTCGTGCAAAATATCTGAAGCAGGCGTGATCGGGTAGCTCGAATAGAGCATTGGCTTCCCAAGCTGGTGGGCAGCGGCAGCCAGTCCAAGTGCCACGGCGTGCGAACCGTTGATGGTCTTGAAGGTTCCGCGCTCGACCCCGTGCTGCTCAAGTTCGACGCGGTAGTCCTGGACCTCGAGGGTCTCTGCAAAGTTGAGGCCCGCTTTGTAGGCCAAGATGTTGGTCTCGTCTCCGCGAAATAGGGCGCGGAGTTCAGTCTCAAGGCCTGCTGCGGGCATGCTGTACATCCAGGTGAGGATTCCGAGCACCAGCATGTTGCGCGCACGCATTTTGTCGCGTTGGCCCAGCGAAACCTCGGCCAAAGCTCCAAGGGTCAAGTCTTTAACCGGAACCTCGAGCACCCGAAATCGCTCACGGGCCGAGGCGAGCAAATCGGCATCAGCTGGGAGCTTCGCCAACGCAAGGCTTCGCGCGTCAAACCCCTCAGTAGCTGCGAGCAAGAGACCACCTGGCTTGAGCTGGCCGACATACTTCGTGTAAGCGGCGGCATTGAATGCTACGAGGCAGTCGGCGCGCGCGCCGGGATCGTGAATGGCATCGGACGCGATGCGAAACTGAAAACCTGAAACACCACTTACCGTGCCCTGTGGAGCGCGGATTTCCGCCGGAAAGTCCGACAAAGTCCGAACGTCGCGGCCTGATTGGGCCGCTGCGCGCACGATTTGGCCTCCGAGCAACTGGATTCCGTCGCCCGAATCGCCCGCAAGAAGAACGACGACGCTACGCATGGTCCAACGCAACGACCTCTTCGATTTCGGGCGCGTGACTTCGGACACTGTTCTCGACGCCGAGTTTGAGGGTGGTTTGGTTGACGCTGCAGCCGTGGCAGGCTCCCAAGAGTCGCACAAACACGCGCGGAACCTCGATTTTCACCAATTCGATTCCACCTCCGTCGCTCTCGAGGAAGGGTCGCACTTCGGCAAGCGCCTTTTCAATGCGGTTCTCGAGGGTCATACGTCGCGCTTGGTGGTTGTGCAGCCGGCCATGGTCGTAATGCGCACGGCTTCGGTAGGCGGTAGGTTCGAAACGCGGTCCGCCAACGCCGAAACGACATTGCGGGCTAAGTCGATAAAGGCATCGCGAACGACACCGTCCTGCTGAAGGGCGGCGGGGCGACCTACGTCACCAGCTTCGCGAATGCTCTGGACCAGCGGAAGCTCCCCAAGGAAGGGCACATCAAGCTGCTCGGCGAGGTTGCGGGCTCCGTGGCGACCAAAAATGTGGTACTGCTCGTCGGGGTGTGCCGGCGGCGTGAAGAAGGCCATGTTCTCGGCGATTCCGAGCACCGGAATCTGAATCGCGTCCATGCGGAACATACCCACTCCTTTGCGGGCGTCAGCCAACGCCACAGCCTGAGGTGTGCTTACCACGACCGCACCGGTAACGGGCAAAGCCTGAACGAGACTCAAGTGAATGTCTCCCGTGCCGGGAGGCAGGTCCACCAGCAAAAAGTCGAGTTCGCCCCAATGGGTCTCCTGAAGCATTTGGTTGAGGGCCTTGGTGGCCATCGGGCCGCGCCACACGACGGCTTGGTCGGTTCCGGCAAAGAACCCAATGGACATGATTTTCACGCCGTAGGCCTCGACCGGGTCCATCTTGCGGACGCCATTGACTTCGATTCCGCCCGGATTCGCGTTCTGTACGTCAAACATGATGGGCATGCTCGGCCCGTAGATGTCCGCATCGACCACACCCACGCTAAAGCCCATTTCAGCCAGCGAAACCGCAAGGTTGGCCGTCACCGTGGACTTACCTACCCCACCCTTGCCCGAGGCCACGGCGATGACGTGCTCGACCCCGGGAATCGGCTTGCCGCGAAGCACATTGGCATTTTCGGCCGGAGCTGGCGTGCGCACCTCAAGGTTCACTTTGACCGCCGCTTTAGCATCAATCGTATGCACCGCCTTCATGAGGTCCACCTCAAGGCGTTTTTTCTGGGCGAGGGCGGCACTGTCGCTCACCACATCCAGCTCAACTTCGCCGCCGAAGATCTGAATATTCTTAACGTGTCCGGATTCGACAAGGAGTCCGTTGCCACTAGCGTTGGTCACCTGTTGAAGCGCCTCAAGAACTGCTGATTTGGTCATAGCTGCAAAGGTAGCACCCACGGCTCCGCGCCGCAGGTGGCATTAGTCAATTGAGGTAAGTTCGGCCGGAAGCTTTTTGTTCGCCAACTGTCCGCACGCAGCATCAATGTCTTTACCGCGCGAATGGCGGACTTTGGCCACGACTCCGACGCGCGCCAGTCCGTCGACGTAGTCTTGCAGGGCCTCTGGCGCAGCCTGGCGAAAGCGCTCGTCCCCAATGGCGTTGTACTCAATCAAGTTGACTTTGCACGGAACCCGCTTGGCCAGTTCCACTAGGGCCCGCACGTCTTCGGGCTGGTCATTGACGTCGCGCCACACCACATACTCAAAGGTGACCTTGCGCTTCGTGACCGAGTACCAGTACTCCAGACTCGAACGAAGCTCTGCAATCGGAGCCACATCGTTCACCGGCATGATTTGGGCGCGCACCTCGTCGCGCGCGGAATGCAGCGAAACCGCAAGGTTGAACTTCACCCCATCGTCGGCGAGCTTGCGAATCATTTTCGGCAATCCAACCGTACTCAAGGTGATGCGCTTGGGCGACAGCCCCAGCCCTTTGGGCGAGGTAATTCGGTCGATGGCCTCGAGCGTGTTCTTGTAGTTCATCAGCGGTTCGCCCATGCCCATAAACACGATGTTGGTCAGCGGACGGCCGAACTCAGTGGTTCCCTGCTCGTGAATGGCCCGCACCTGGTCGTAGATCTCGTCGGGCTCGAGGTTGCGCATGCGCTTTAGGCGGGCCGTGGCGCAAAACGCGCAGCCCATGGCACAGCCCACTTGGCTCGAAACGCAGGCCGTAATTCGCTTTTCGGTCGGAATCAGCACGCTTTCGACGACCAATCCGTCGTGAAGCCGCACGGCGTTCTTTAGCGTCCCGTCACTGGACCGCTGCACGGACTCAATGCGCTGGGGGCGGAACTCAAATTCCTCGGCCAACTTGGCCCGCAACGTTTTGGGCAAGTTGGACATGTCGTCAAAGCTTTGGGCACCCTTGGCCCACAGCCAGTCGTAGACCTGGTCAGCACGGTACGCAGGCTCACCCCACGCGGCAAAGTGTGCGCGAACCTCCTCGCGCCGAAGGCTTCGAAAATCGGGCTTTGCAGACATTAGTTGCGCTCAGGGCGGAGGCTCATAAAGACCCACTTCCCGCGCTTCGCGCCGGGAATCACTGCCTCTCCTGGGGATCCCAAGTACGAACGGCCGCGGCGCGGCATCAGCACCGCCTTCTCCTTGCGGTTTTCAATCAGCGGAGTGTAGACAAGTGTGCCGTCAGGCTTGAGGGTGACCTGAACAAGGTTAGCCTTACGGGCAGCCGCCATGCGCTTGGGGGCTTGGTTCTTTGCCCAGCGCTGGTCGTTTCCGCGCGTGTCATTGAACAAAAACTGAAAGTTTTCACCGTCGCGCACTAGCAAGAATCCAGAATTAACTCCGCCATCGTTGGCTGAGTACTGCTGCTTGGGAATCACCGAAACGCGCTCGATTTCACCTTGTGCGTCGACCATCATTGCCCAGATGTTGTCGTAGTAGTAATAGTAGTTCGTAACAGTACCGTTACGGGTTTGGGTCGTGACCACCACCATGTCGTAGTCCTCCATCAGCACGAGGCTGCCACCGCCTTCGCGCGGAACCATTCCGCGAAATACGTACGACTCGTTAGCCACACCTTTGCGGCGCGCACGGGCAGAACCGTCTTTGCGGCCGTTGTTGATGTAGTCAAACTCGCGAAGATTCATGAAATCTGAGGTCAACGGCTCAATCGTGCTTTGGTCGATCGTCATGTAAAACATGCCGCTGGTCGAACCGTAGCGCTTGTCAGAGTACATTCCGCTGATCGCCACTTTACCGGGAATTTGGTCGGCTTCAACACCGATTCCGCCCACGACAAACTTGTCTTTGAGGCCAAGGTCAACTTCTTGAAAAACCTCGTCGTTGGGATTTGCGTGCAAAATGAAGAACTCCTGGTTGGGCGCAAACAACTGGCGCTTCTCGTTCTTGGCGCGGTCCGGGCGGCGCGCAGCCAAAATGTAGACGTCGCCATTGATCGCGTAGTCCACGTCCATCATGCTGACGTTGCGGGACGCATAATCCAGCTTCACTGAGGCTCCGCCTAGCGGATTCCCTTCGCGGTCAAAGCGCTTGACCTCAACCTGAACCTCTTCTTTGCGGTCTTCTTCAGGGAAGCTCACCACCGCAAAGCTCGTAGCATTGTAGTTCCAGCTCACTTTGAACCTACCCATGTAGGCGCGTTTGGCAGTAATGCGGTCGAGCTCTATGAATTCTGAAATGTTGCCGTCGGCATCGATGGTGCGCAAGAGCACGTAGCGCACATCGTCCGTCTTTGAGTAGGCCTGGTAAAACACGTAAGTGGTCGGACCGAAGGTGACCATACTGTGAAAGGTCATTGGCGCATCGCGGTACTTGTCGATGGTCTCTTCGACTTGCCACACTTGTTCCATGCTGAATCGGTCGTAGCGGGCGTAGTAGTACTTGGCCTTGCGAAGCAGCGATCGCGAGGTGCTTCCGTAGGTCATAAAATTGGCGGAATCCAAGCTCGTCACATAGTCAAGCTGAATTTCGCGGTTTTTGTAGCCCCGACTCCAGCGGACCTCAACGGTTTCGGAATCCTGAGCTAAACTAGTGGCTGAGAGCAGTACAGCTCCCACAATAAAAAGGGCAAATCGCTTCATTGGTCAAAGTTACAGCATTTCAAAGTGGCAAGAATTTTGCCGAAAGCATGTCCGTTATCTTTATGCCATGAATTTTCGCACGCTCATTTTTGCACTGGCCGCCGTAGTTGCGGTCGACACCACCGCACAAGTCACTGTAAAGCGCTACAACGTCGACGGCACGACGGCACCCAGCTCGTCAACTTCGGCCCGGAACCGCAACCGATTGATCTCGCGCTACCCAACGGCCGTGAAGTTCAATGTGACGCCATTCTTCTCAGGCCACTACCCCATTTCGGTAGAACAGCGCCTCAGTCCCTACTTCACCATTGAAGCTGGACTCGGACTCACACTGCACAATACAATCGACGCATTTATAGATGAGGCCATTTTGTGGAGCGACAACTCGTTCTACAGCTTAAACAGCAGGGTCCGTCCAGGCTCGAGCCAAACGCTGAACATCAAGGTATTCCCTGGCGGAGACTCGTACGACGACGGGTTTTACATTGGCGCGTTCATTCAAAACCGCCGCTACAACAAAGTGTTTGATGGCATTGATGGCCCCATTACGAGCTTCAAGCAAAACTTTGACCAAGGCATAATGATGGGGTACCACATTCGTTCAAGCGATCGATTTTTGGTGGATTTGAGCCTTGGGGTGTCCAATCGATTCGTGAACTTTCCCATTGTAGCGACCAACTACAGCATTGACCCCGTCACGGGTCAAGAGTTGTACCAAGCCTACATCGACGAAAGCCGCGACGGCCGATACCAAAACATCGGAATTTTTATGGGACTCAAGGTCGGCTACCTCATGGGAAGCGGCCGCTAAGAGCCCCAAGCATAAAAAAAGCCGACCCAATGGGTCGGCTTTTTTTGTGCGCATTGTGAACTCAGATAAACATGAGCGCGTCCCCGTAGCTCAAGAACCGGTAGTTCTCTTTCACTGCCGTACTGTACACATCCATGGTGAGTTCGTAGCCTGCGAAGGCCGCAGTGAGCATCAGCATAGTCGACTGGGGCGCATGAAAGTTGGTAATCAAACTGTTGGCCACCAAGAATTCATGCGGCGGAAAAATGAACTTCGAGGTCCATCCATTGCCTGACTTAATCCGGTGGTCGGTAATGGACGAAGATTCAAGTGAGCGAATTACGCTCGTGCCCACTGCACAGACCTTGCGCTTCTCGGCCTTGGCCTGATTCACACGTTCTGCAGTCTCAGGATAAATCCAGTACTGCTCCGACTCCATTTTGTGCTTCGAAAGGTCCTCGACTTCGACCTGGCGAAAGGTTCCGAGGCCCACGTGCATCGTCATCTCTACCGTGTCGATACCCTTGATTTCCAGCTTCTTCATCAAATTCTTGCTGAAGTGCAGCGAGGCCACTGGTGCGGCCACAGCTCCCTCTACCTTGGCAAAAATGCTCTGGTAGCGCTCGGTGTCTGCATCTTCAAGCGGACGCGTGATGTACTTGGGCAATGGCGTCTCTCCCATCTCTTTGAGCTTCAGTCGGAACTCTTCGTAGCTTCCGTCAAAGAGGAAGCGAAGCGTGCGTCCGCGCGATGTCGTATTGTCGATGACCTCGGCTACTAGACTGTCGTCGTCGCCAAAGTAGAGCTTGTTTCCGATTCGGATTTTGCGGGCGGGATCCACTAACACGTCCCAAAGACGGCTCTCGGCATTGAGTTCACGAAGCAAGAACACCTCGATCAACGCACCCGTCTTTTCTTTGTTGCCCCACATACGGGCCGGAAAAACCTTAGTGTTGTTGATCACCAAAAGATCGCGAGGCTCGAAGAAGTTGGCGAGGTCGCGAAAGTAGTGGTGCTCAATGCTTCCGGACTCCCGATTCACCACCATCAAGCGCGCGTCGTCGCGAAAGTCAACAGGATGCTGCGCGATTTGCGCTTCAGGCAGTTCGTAGCCAAAGTGGGAGAGCTTCATTTTCATAGGGGGCAAAGGTACCCTTTTGAACTAGGCCTTGTCAAGTGTGAACCGCAATTGCTTTTTGGCGGTTAATTTCACACTATGGGAACGGACTTAGAACGCACACTCTTGACCCGCAGCGCGGGCGACGCCTTGGCTTGGGAACAATGGCTTGCCAGCGATGAGGCACAACGGAGCAAATTGGCAGCACCCTTTCAGCGCGAGGGACAGCTTCCGCTGGACGCAATGCTGCGGGACCGCATCGTTCACGAAGACCACCTAAAGTCGCTCTGTGTGGACTACCGACTGCGCTTTTTGGACGCCAACCACTTTGCGGGACAGATTCCGTACGAAGCCGTAGCCGCAATGGAACGACTGGACGCCGCAGCCGGAACCCGTTTGAACGGATACAAAATTGTGGCTCCCGCATCCCTCTTTCGCCTGACGTACCAAGACAAGGATCCCTTGCTCCTGCTCGAACTCGGCGGGGGCTACCACTACTTGGTGCACAAGTGGGGCGGCGAGGTCAATCCGCTGCGCCGCATGGTGATGTACCCCCTGCGGTCGTTCAAAACCATGATGCAGAGCATCTTAATCTTTTGTGCTCTGGTGGCATTGGCGGTGCCCGAATCGGTGATTGGCGCCCATTCAGGCTTTGTGCGCGGAATCTTCTTTTTCTACCTGCTCTTCGCCACCTCAGCGATGGCTGCGCTGTACGGATTTTCGCGCGCCAAGAACTTTAGCGAAAACCTCTGGACCTCGCGCTACGACGACTGAACCGCGGCAAGCACCTCGTCAAGTGACGACATCGCCGAGAACGGAACCACCTCGGTGCGGCGCAAGGCTGTGAGGTAGGCTCCGCAGCCCAAATGCTGCCCAATATCGTGGGCGAGCGATCGGATGTAGGTCCCTTTGCCACAGCCCACATTTAGTTGCCACACGTCGGGCGCGAGCGCCGTGATTTCTAGGCGGTGGATCTGCACTGGGCGGGCTTTGATCTCGGCGGTCTTGCCGCTTCGGGCTAATTCGTAGGCCCGCGCTCCGTCAATTTTTACGGCGCTAAATTGGGGCGGAACCTGCAGTACCTCCCCCGTAAACTTAGCCGTTAACGACGCAGCTAATTCTTCGGTAAGCTCGGGAATCGGTTGACCGCTCGGTTGCTCCGGTGTCTCTGCATCGTAGCTCGCGGTAACTGCGCCCAGCTTCAGGGTGGCGGTGTAGGTCTTGGATCCCGCCATCACCGACTCGATGTCTTTGGTGGCGCGCCCGACGGCAAGCACCAGCATCCCTGTGGCCAAGGGGTCGAGGGTACCTGCATGGCCAATTTTGATTCGGGTCGCATAGCGCTTCTTTAGGGCGTTACGGACCTTGGCGACCACGTCAAACGAGGTCCATTCGAGCGGCTTGTCGACCGCAATCCAGAATCCTGCTCGGGCCTCCTCGAGGTCCGTGGGTATGCTTAATTGAGGACGGTCCACACGCTGGCTACCGTTCCGACCGCAAAGCAGTAGTATGCAAAGTACTTAAGCTTCGCCCGCTTGACGAGTTGAATCATGGTGCGGCAGGCCCAGAGACCAGTCACAAAAGCGGCCGCGAATCCGACTACCAAAGGGAGTAAGGGCTCATTTGAGGATCCGGGATTGGACGCCATGTCGGCGACGTCAAGGATCATTTTGCCCATGATCAATGGAACGACCATCAAAAAGGAAAAGCGCGCTGCGTGCTCCCGGTCTATGCCCAACAGAACACTCGTGCTGATGGTGGCTCCACTGCGCGAAATTCCGGGAAGAATAGCAATGGCCTGGGCAATTCCGACGGCGAAGGCGTCGGCTACAGATACCTTCTTGTGGGTTTTTTTAGCGCGATCCGCCATGAACAGTAGCAGGCCAGTAATCACCAGCATCGCTCCAACCAGCAGTATAGAATCCTCAAAGAGGGCTTCAATGGCATCCTCAAAAAGCAGTCCTACAAAGGCCGCCGGAATCATAGATACGAGAATGGATCCCGCAAAACGGCGGTCCTCTTCGTGCCCCTTGATCAGACCCTGAACGACCGAAACAATATCCTTGTAAAATACCACCACGGTGGCTAACGCAGTAGCCGCATGCACCGTGACGGTGAACAGCAGCCCACTGCTTCCCGACACTTCGACACCCAGCAAGCTTCGTCCCAACTCAAGGTGGCCCGAAGAGCTGATGGGTAAGAATTCAGAAAGACCCTGAATAATTCCAAGGATGATTGCGCTCAGCCAATCCATAAATTAATCCGCTTTGGGTTTGCGCATGATGGCCCAAATTTCGACCGCGAATCCGACAACGATCAAGAAGGGCGCAACCACAATTCGGCGGGTGCTAAAAAGTTCCGGATTGTAGACGTTGGGATCTTCAGAGCCTCCGCCCGACATGAGCACAAAGCCCAAAATGATTAGGGCAATTCCGGCGAGCATGAGCACGTAGTTGGCGCGCTGAAAAAGGAAGGTGGTCTTCATCGTTCGTAAAGTTGGTTGGTGTTCAATGCGAGGTAGCGGCGCACGGCCAAGGCGGTCGAAACCGTGGTCAGTGCGATGCCAATAAGGATTTGGGCAGCTGCCAAGGCTCCCCATAGGCTCCAGGTCAAACTTGTGCCGAGGCGTGGCCATTCACCGATGAGCATGGCGTAGGTTCCGGCCAAAAGCAGCGCAGCAGTCAGGCCGCCCAAAGCGCCAAGAATGAGGCCCTCCTTGAGAAACGGCTTGTGAATGAATGACTTAGTCGCTCCAACGAGCTGCATTGTCTTGAGGGTGAACCGACGGGCATAAATAGCCAAACGCAGGGCGTTATTGATGAGCATGAGACTAACCAATAGCAAGATAGCCACCGCGGCAAGCATCGCCGAATTGATTTTGCCCACATTTTGGTGAATGACCGACACGAGGTCGCGGTCGTAGACCAGGTTTTCGACAATCGAAGCCTTGAGAAAGCGCTCTTGCAGTTTGGCGAGTTGGTCGGGGCTGACAAAGTCCGCTTTCAGCTTGACATCAATCGCATCACTTAATGGATTGAATCCGAGAAAGTCGACAAATTCCTCGCCAAGGTCCTTCTGAAACTGCTCGGCCGCCTCTTCTTTACCCACAAAGCGAAGGCTGCGGATTTCGGGTTCGTCGGACCAGTCCTTGATAAAGGCGTCCGCCTTTTCTTGGGTTGCGTCGGATTTGAGAAAGAGCGTGAACGTAAAATTCTCTTTAAGGTCGTCGGTCAGAACCCGTGATTGGTAGGCCAATGTGGCCATGATTCCTGTTAAAAACAGCACCAACCCGATGCTGAGCACCACCCCGGCGTACGAAAAGCGCACGCGGCGCTTGTTAAAGGCTTCTTCTCCCTGTGCTTTCGCCATGGGACAAATCTACGCGAAATCCAAGGCACGGGGCTACTTTTGCGCCCATGGAATACCGACCGACCGAATGGGATGCCCGCGCACAGCAGTTATGGCGTGATTTAAATGTATATCGCGCTGATTTTCCGTCGGATCGGAATCCATTTTACGTGCTTGACATGTTTCCTTACCCGTCAGGTGCTGGCCTGCACGTCGGACACCCGCTCGGCTACAT
This sequence comes from Schleiferiaceae bacterium, assembly GCA_030833905.1. Classification (GTDB taxonomy): domain Bacteria; phylum Bacteroidota; class Bacteroidia; order Flavobacteriales; family Schleiferiaceae; genus TMED14. The sequence goes on along the minus strand of JAURGG010000004.1, from coordinate 29,237 downwards.
CGCCAGCGATATCGTCAGCCGCTTTAAGCGCCACCAGGGTTTTAACGTGCTGCACCCAATGGGCTTTGACGCCTTTGGCCTCCCCGCAGAACAGTACGCCATTCAGACCGGCCAGCACCCCGCCGTGACGACCGAGGTCAACATCGAGCGCTACCGCGAGCAACTGAACCGCCTCGGTTTGGGATTTGACTGGAACCGTGAGGTGCAAACCTGCGACCCCGACTACTACCGATGGACGCAGTGGGTTTTTATTCAGTTGTTCGGAGCGTGGTACAACAAGCAAAGCGAGCGCGCGGAGCCGATCGAAACGCTTGTGGCGCACTTGAACGCGCGGGGCACCGAAGGCTTGAACGCCGCATGCCACGGCGAACCTCAATGCACCGCGGCCGAATGGGCCGCCATGGATGCGGCGCAGCGCGAAGCGCTGCTGCAGCACTTCCGCCTCGCCTACCGCAGCGAGTCGCTGGTGAATTGGTGTCCGGCCCTCGGAACCGTGCTTGCCAACGACGAAGTTGTAAACGGCCTCAGCGAGCGCGGAGGCCATCCCGTCGTGCAAAAGCCGATGCTTCAGTGGTCAATGCGCATCAGCGCCTTTGCCCAACGACTGCTCGACGGCCTCGACGACCTCAACTGGAGCGACAGCATTAAAGAGACGCAACGCCACTGGATCGGACGCAGCCAAGGAGCGCGGATTCGGTTTACGGTGCTTGCCGGCGAGGTTGGCGAGGTTGGCAAGGTTGGCGAGGTTGGCAAGGCTGGCCAAGGTGCCAACGATCCCATGAGCTCAGGAGCTAACGAGCCAACGAGCCAACGAACTAACGAGCCAATGGGCGGAGCCAACGTACTCGAAGTGTTTTCTACCCGGCCCGATACGATTTTTGGAGCCACGTTTATGGTGGTCGCTCCCGAGCATCCCATGCTCGGGGAGTGGACGACCGAGGCCCAGCGGGCCGAAGTGGAGGCCTACTGCGAGCGGGCGGCACGCCGGAGCGAGCGCGACCGCCAAGCTGATACAAAGACCGTGAGCGGAGTGTTCACGGGGACCTACGTGGAGCATCCGTTTACGGGGGCTCCGATTCCGGTGTGGACCAGCGACTACGTGCTGATGGGGTACGGAACAGGTGCGGTCATGGCGGTTCCGGGCCACGACAGCCGAGATCATGCACTGGCAAAGGCTATGGGCTTGCCCATTGTGCAGGTAGTGGCGTCGAACGAGCCCGTGGACGTGCAGGCGGAGGCCTATGAGGCCAAGTCGGGCCGCGCCATGGCGTCGGAATTTTTGGACGGATTGGCTACGGTTGAGGCGATTGATCGCGCCATTTCTGAGTTGGAGTCGCGCGGATTGGGCGAGCGGACGGTTCAGTACCGCTTGCGCGATGCCGTGTTTGGTCGCCAGCGCTACTGGGGCGAGCCTATTCCGATTGCGTACCGCGACGGGGTTCCTGAGGCGCTGCCGGTGGACGAGCTGCCGCTCAAGTTGCCTGCCGTGGATAAGTACTTGCCCACCGAAGATGGGGAGCCGCCGTTGGCGCGCGCGGAGCGCTGGGTTTCGGCCGAAGGCCTTCCGTTGGAGACCACGACCATGCCCGGCTGGGCCGGAAGCTCGTGGTACTTCTTGCGCTACATGGATCCGAAGAACACCAACGCGCCCGTGGACCGCAGTGCTGCTGACTACTGGGGCCAAGTGGACTTATACGTGGGCGGAAGCGAGCACGCCACCGGCCACCTGCTGTACAGCCGATTTTGGACGCACGCCCTGCACGACTTGGGGCACATTGGGTTCCGCGAACCGTTTAAACGTTTAGTGAACCAAGGCATGATTCAGGGGATCAGCGCCTTTGTGCACCGAATCGAGGGTACGCAGACCGTGGTCAGCGCCGAGCTGGCCGGGCAGTACAGCACGCAAAAGCTTCATGTCGACGTGAGTTTGGTCAATGAGCGCAACGAAGTTGACCGCGACTCCCTGAGCACGTGGATGCCAAGTTGGGCAGGTACAGAGTTTATTCCCTCAGAGGGCCCGATCAAGGTCGAGCGCGAAGTCGAAAAAATGTCGAAGTCCAAGTACAACGTCGTCAACCCCGACGCCTTGGCTGACCAGTACGGAGCCGACGCCGTGCGCCTTTTTGAAATGTTCCTCGGGCCCATCGAGCAGAGCAAGCCATGGGATACCCAAGGCATGTCAGGTGTTGTCGGATTTTTGAAAAAGTCCGTGAGGCTGATGGAAAAGCGCCACGACGGCGCAGCTTCCGCCGACGAACTTCGCATCCTACACCAACTGATTGACAAGCTTCAGCGTGACGTCGAAACACTTTCATTCAACACCTCGGTGAGCGCCATGATGATTGCGGTCAATGCCTGGAGCGGAATTCCGCAACTCGCACAAAGCACGTTGCGCGACTTCGCGGTGCTACTTGAGCCTTTTGCCCCCCACACGGCTGAGGCACTTTGGGCCGAACTCGGTGGCGAAGGAAGCGTCGTGCTGGCCCCCTACCCCGCGCTCAACCCTGAGTACCTGGTCAAAGACAGCATCAACTACCCCGTGCAGTTTAACGGAAAAACGCGCTTTCAGCTCGAAATGCCGGCGTCCGCGTCAGCGGCCGAGGTCGAATCCGCAGTTATGGCGCACGAAAAAACAGCGCACTTCCTCGAAGGGCGCAGTCCCAAAAAAGTAATTGTGGTGCCGGGGCGAATCGTGAACGTGGTGGGATAAGCGCTCTAAGGCTTAGTTCCGAGTCTGTAGTACGCATTGGTAATCCAAAGCATCACCAAACCGAAGCTGACACCTCCGACGATGAGGAGCTGCGCGATTCCGGATTCCGCCGTAAAGCTGAGTTTGAGCAAAATCGTCGAGATGACAAAGCTCGAATTACGAATGATCGTTGGAAAGTCGTCACTGTAGAGCAACGACAGCAATAGTATGAATACATCACTGATAATCAGCACAGTATAGAACTGATCGAAGAAGACTGAATTTAAGTCTGTCACCGGATTCTCAAGCGCGGAACCAGATTGAAGCCATGTAAACAACGTCGTAGCCGCGAGTCCAGCCAAGACTACGAATAGGAAAAAGGCAAGGATATTTTTGGAGTACACAAAGCGCCGCAGATTGAGGGCCTCAGGTTGGTTTGGGAATTCCTGGTCGCTCACATAGCCCGATATTCGGTAGAACAGCAGTACACACACATAAATCACGAGGACACAGAGCAGGTCCCATACGAGTTCAATGTTCCCAGGATTCCAATGAAAGTTTCGACCTAGTTCAAGATGTGTTAAATCCTTAAAAACGCCTCGAATAAGGATTAAAACAATGATCTCGTACTGCTTGGCCACGTAAATGGTCGTCGAGCGGCGCAAATAGTAGACGAGCAGGTAGGTCTCAAAGACCAAGAGCACCGAGAAGGGCGTATAAATTGCGTTGATCGGATGCGCAAAGAGCGGACCCACGATGAGGTCGGGGAACCACGATTTGGCCGCAAACAACCCTAGATGAACCAAGAAACTCAAAATAGCCGCATATAGGGTAAGCCGGCCGAGCTTGGCGCGGAAATCCGCCGTGAACGGCCCCGATATAACCGACATTAACTGAGACACCCCATTGATTTTCAGGTCAATGTACGATTATTTACCGAGACCTTATGACCAAAATGACCCGAAGAGGTATTGAAGGCTTCTCGCCCTCACCCGTTTGCCAACGAATCGAGAACGGCCTTGCGCGGCTTCATCTCTGATTCAAAGTCAGCCCACAGCGAGCGGGGAAGTGGATCTGCCCGCTGAATGGGCTCCCGAAGCGGGTCCACTTGCTTGCCGTTCTTCCAAAATCGGTAGCACACGTGCGGACCGGTCGCCAGCCCCGTAGAGCCCACGTAACCGATAACTTGCCCCTGTTCTACGCGAGATCCGTTGCGGATTCCTTTGCCAATGCGACTCATGTGTAGGTACTGAGTCGTGTAGGTTCCGTTGTGCTTGATCTTGACGTAGTTGCCGTTCGCTGAGGTGTAGGCGGCGGCGATGACGGTTCCGCTGGCGGTCGCCAAGATGGGAGTGCCCGTGGGGGCCGCGTAGTCGGTTCCGAGGTGCGCCTTCCAGCGCTTTTGCACCGGGTGAAAGCGCTGCATGGTGTAGCGCGAGGTGATGCGGGCAAACTCCAAAGGAGCTTTGAGGAACATTCGCTTCATTCCCTCGCCCTCGTGGTCGTAGTAGCCTTGGACGCTTCCGTCTTGGTTTTGAAATTTGAACGCATAAAACGACTTGCCGTTGTGCAAAAAACGGGCGGCCAGAATTTTACCGGTTCCGACGAATACCGTGTCGTCGACGTACGACTCTTCGTAAATCACCTCAAACCGATCGCCCGCCTGGATCCTGAAGAAGTCAATGGTCCACGCGTACACCTCAGAAAGCTTCACCGCAACCGCGGGTGACACCCCTTGCCGCTCAAGCGTCGCATACAACGACCCCTCGATTTCGCCACCGACTGCACGCTCCTTAGTGACTTTAGGGCGCTCGATTTTATTCACAAAGAGACTATCGCGCAGGCCAAACACAACGTACTTGGCCACAGAAGGCTCGTAAATAAAAAAGGTTACCTGCTGGGAACTGTCTTTGCTGCGGAGCAGCCAGTAGGCGTCGCCAGCCCTCCACTTGCGCGGGTTAAAGTCATCCTTACCCAACTTGAGGAGTTGGTCCACGGTACCTGCAGCCACGCCCCATGAATTCATTAGACCGCCAAAGGTTTCACCCTCACCAACTTCAAAGCGCTGGGCGTCGTAGTCCTTAAGTGAATAACCGAACAAGAAGCCGGGGTCGACCTCTTCGCCCGCCGCGGACGCAGGATCTCCTGCCGAGGGAAGCACCTTCGCGAGCAGCCACAGGCTCAAGACCAGCCCTAATCCGATGCTGACAGCCAACCAGATAGGGAGTACGCGCTTTTTAGGATGCTTTTTTGTCATTGAGGGGCCTAAAATACGGCCAAGAGCCGGCGGATAACCCTGTTGATAAGTACAAATTGCCTAAAAATGCGGTAACGCAGGGGTTACACAGAAGTCAGGTATTTGCATTTCAATGAGTTCACGCCGCCACCTACCTGCGGTCGTATTAAGCGACCTTCACCTCGGAACCTTCGGATGCCACGCCCGCGAGCTTCTCGCCTACCTCAAATCGATACAGCCCGACGTCCTGATTCTCAACGGCGACATCATTGATATTTGGAACTTCAAGAAGTCCTACTTCCCTAAAAGCCATTTTAAAGTGGTCAAGCGCTTAATCACCATGGCGCAAAAAGGCACAGAGATCTACTACATCACGGGCAACCACGACGAAATGCTGCGCCGCTTTGCCGACGCAGACTTGGGGCAGATCCACGTGCGCAACAAAATGGTGTTTACGTTTGGCGGAGTCAAAACCTGGATTTTTCACGGAGACATTTTTGACGCCAGCATCCAGAACGCCCGTTGGCTGGCCAAACTCGGAGGGTGGTCGTACGACCTTCTGATTTGGGTGAACCGCTGGCTCAACGTGCTGCTCGAGCGCATGGGCCGCGAGAAGTACTCGCTGAGCAAGACGATCAAGGATTCCGTCAAAAAAGCAGTGAAGTACGTCGGCGATTTTGAGGTCGCTGCAGCTGAAATGGCGGTGCGCAAAGGCTACGGTCGCGTGATTTGCGGCCACATCCACCAGCCCCAAATGCGTACGATACACGTAGGAGATCGCGAGATCGAGTACTTGAATTCAGGCGATTGGATCGAAAACCTCACCGCGCTTGAGTGGGACGGCTCTGACTGGTCGCTCTACCAGCACCCCGACGTGCGCGAAGTCGAAGAAGAAGATGAAAAAGTAGATGCTTCGGCGCGGCATTTGCTCTCTATGCTCTTGAACGAAGCCGATTCCGACGAATGAACATTCTTTATGCCGTCCAGGGAACGGGCAACGGACATGTTGCTCGGGCAAGGCACCTGATTCCGCTGCTCGCGAAGCACGCCCAAGTGGACGTGTGGATTTCGGGGACTGAGAGCCAACTGAATCTGCCCGGCATGACGCAGCGCTCTTGGAACGGAATCTCCTTGAAGTACAACGCCCACGGCGGCTTGAGCATCACCCGTACCCTCTTTGAGAACCGCTGGCTGGGCTTTGTTCGGGACGTAGTTCGCGCACCCATTCACGGCTACGACTTGATTGTCAACGACTTTGAGCCCGTGAGCGCTTGGGCGGTCTGGCTGCGGGGCGGAACCCTTCTCGAGCTTAGCCACCAAGCGGGCGTGCGGCATCCACTTTCGCCCCGACCCAAACACCGCAACCCGCTCGGAGAGTGGATTTTAAAAAACTACGCACCCTCACGGAAGTCCATTGGGTTTAATGTTCAGGCGGTCGCTCCAGGCGTGCGTCCGCCCCTGATTCGCAGTGAAATCCGCACACTCACGGCGAATCCACGGCCGCAACTGCTGGTCTACCTACCCGCGTACAGCGTGGACGCCTTGGCCGCTGCCCTCGCAGACTGCCCGGTGCCCGTCACCGCTTTTGTGCCACAGTTGCCGGAACCGGTTGTACGCGGAGCGTTCCGCGCCGAAGCCGTAACCACAGAAGCGTTTTTAACGGCATTTGCGGAATCGGATTCCGTACTCTGCAGCGCCGGTTTTGAATTGCCCACCGAAGCCCTTTTTCACGGTAAGCGACTGGCGGTAATCCCCATCAAAGGGCAGTACGAACAGGAGTGCAACGCCGCAGCCCTGCGCAAGGCAGGTGCGTGGCACGCTCCAAGTCTTGCCAAACTCAAGCTCAGCAAGTGGCTTTCTAGCCCTCCGCCCCAGCCCGCTAGGTGGCCCGACTACAGCGAGGATCTAGTGCGCGAAATCTTGAGCTACGCTCCGCAGCAACTAGCAACTAGCTGCTAGCTACTCGTGCCCCAGGCTTCGCGCTCGGCATCGGTCCACAAAAACGGAAACGCGATGCGGAGCTGGAACTTGGGAGGGAGGTACTTCGGCCAGTTGGTTCCGCCCGTTGCACGTGTGTCGCTGGGCTGCTTGGCGAGGTAGCGGCCGGCCGTCTTGAGGTGCTGCATCGGCCAGCGGACGTTGACTTGCGCGTCGAGTTCACGGAGTGCGTCGCGAAGTTCGTCGGTCATGCCTCCCTGATCTGCCAAAATTCGAGCTCGGTCCGAGACCGTTTGGCCGCTTAGGGCCACGGCGCGCTCAGCAAATTCTTTGGCGTACTTGGATTCGAACTGCTTCAGCGTCAGCGTTTTTTCACCGGTCGCAGCGATGGTTGCGCCTCCGCGCCAGTAAATTTTATCCAATAGCGCGAGGGGGTCGTGCACGTCGGCGTAGTCCGCCCGCACGTCCAAGTGGACGAGCTCGTTCAGGCGCGCGAGGGCCATTTCGATCATGCGGTACTGTCCTGACTGAAAGCCGCTTGCCGGAATCAGTGCCATGCGGAAGCGCAGGAACTGCTCGCGGTTCATGCCGTCGGTCATCACCGCAAACGAGTTCTCAAGAGCCCCAAAGTAGCGGGTGCAGCGGCGCACGTGCTCGGTGAGCGCCTCGGTTTGGGCAGGGGTCCAGTCGGCGGTCCCGGGCATCGGAGCGGCTACCGCGGCATCCAGTTCGTGCAGCACCAGCTTGAAGTACAACTCTGTGATCTGGTGGTACATTATAAAAATCGGCTCGTCGTGGTGCGGCGTCCGCGGCTGCTGCAGGCTCAGCAGGCTGTCGAGCCGAATGTAGTCCCAGTACGTGATGTAGTCGGCTTCGAGAAGTCCGTCGAGAAAATCAATCAGCGACTGGCCAGAAGCGGCGTACTTGGTGCGCAGCGCCTCAAGGCGATCGAGCAATTCAGAATCAAGGGTGGTCATGCCGCAAAGCTATTAGCTAACGGCCAATGGCTGTGCCTTTGAAATCGTAAACGAAAAGGCGGTCCCTACTCCCTGGGTTGACGTCACTTTAACGGCGTGACCATGGGCTTCGACGATGTGCTTCACGATCGCGAGACCAAGGCCCGTTCCGCCGATTTTTTTAGTACGCGTTCGGCTTCGGTCCCCGCGGTAAAAGCGCTCAAACACTCGCCCGAGGTCCTCTTTAGCAATTCCGAGACCGTTGTCTTCAATGATGACGGTGTAGGCTTTGTCGCCGGAATCTTCGATCGCCACCCGCACAAATCCACCTGGCTCGTCGCGCGAATACTTGATGGCATTCGAAATGAGGTTGAGCACCACCTGATCCATGCGCTCGGGGTCGGCAAATGCGGCACAGTCGGATTCCGGATCAAAATCTCGAACCACCGTCAGACCTTGCTGCGCGATGCGGTCCGACATCTGTTCGAGTGCGTCCTCAATTTGTTCGGTAAGGCTGTAGGCCTCTTTTTGAAGCACTAACTGGTTGGATTCCAGTCGTGCCAGCACGTCCATATCCTGAACGAGGCGAATCATGCGCTCCACGTTGCGCGAAGCCTTTTTGAGGTAGTCCTTGCGTACTTTTTGGTCCTTGACTCCGTCGAGTAGCGTCAGTACGTAACCCTGAATGTTAAAAATCGGAGTGCGCAGCTCGTGCGAGAGGTTGGCGATGAATTCACGGCGCACGTCGTCGCGCAGCTGAAGGCTGTTGAGTTCGTTCGACTTTTTCTGGGCCCATGAGGCCACCTCCATTTCGACCTTTCCGACCTCTTCGGCGTCGGCCAAAAGGGACGACTGGTAGCGGTCCGGATTCGAAATCACCTTGTAAATCTTCAGCAACCGCGAGTACAGAAAGCGGCGAATCAAGTATTCGGTCAAAAACGCTGTCGAGCTCGCAATAAACATGCTGAGAAGGGTGATTTCGAGGTACGGAACCTCACCGAGCGGCAAAGGCAACGCTCCATCGTCGGTGGTCACTAGTTCGAACATGGCAAACATGACAAACCAAACCACGGGCCCTAGGAGGACCGCAATAAAAAAAGCGATGCGTTCTGGACGGTCGAGCACGCCCCGAAGTTACTCCTCGAATTTGTAGCCGACGCCCTTAATCGTCTTGATTCGATCGTCCCCGATTTTTTCGCGGATTTTGCGGATGTGCACGTCGATGGTACGCCCTCCGACTACGACTTCAGAACCCCACACGCGGTCCATGATTGAGTCGCGTGAAAACACTTTGCCGGGCTTGCTTGCAAGCAAGTGAAGCAATTCAAACTCTTTACGCGGCATATCCACTACTTCTCCGTCGCGGAACACTTGATACTTTTCAAGATTGATGAGCAGGTCACCCCGCTCAATGCTGCCCACGGGCTCCGATTCTTTTACGTTGCGGCGAAGCAATGCCTTCACGCGGCTGACCAGCACTTTCGGACGGATGGGCTTGGTGATGTAGTCATCTGCACCCGCATCAAAACCGGCAACTTGGCTGTAGTCCTCTCCGCGCGCACTCAAAAATGCGATCAGCGTCGAGGCAATGTCGGGATTGGTGCGAATGGCCTCGCAGGCTTCGATTCCGTCCATACCTGGCATCATGACGTCAAGCAGTACGAGGTCTGGACGGTGCTTTTTTACGGCTTCCACACCCTCAGCTCCGTCTTTGGCCGTGACCACATTGTAGCCCTCTTTGGCGAGGTTGAACGTCACGAATTCCCGAATGTCCGGGTCGTCGTCTACGAGAAGAATAGTCGGTTTCTTGGCCATGCCCGTGTTGAATTCCGTCAAAAGTACGTGAAGAGGTAAAGCGCTTTACCCGCTTAACAAACATTTACCACCAAATTAACTATTTAACAACATGCCGCGCCCCTCGGTTGCGCCCTAACTTTGTTGCTGTGAAAAGGTTTTGGTCGGCTTTATTTTTGTTGTTGATTTCCAGTGGATTAGCTGGGCAGAGTCCCGTGAGTTTGCGGGTCATGACCTACAACCTCACCTACTTTAGGGCATTTACCTCTTTTTGTACGTCATCCAACAACCCTCCGGGGGCAAAAGAAGGTTGGTTGAGCACCGTGGTCGCACACACCCAGCCCGACATTTTGGTCTGCAACGAGGTCGACGGCAGCAACGCCACCGCCCACGGGCGCATTCTCAACTTCAGCCTGAACACGAACGGAACCTCGCGTTGGGCCGCAACCGACCTTTACACTAACGGTAGCTCGCTAATCAACGCCGTCTACTACGACCAGACCAAACTCGGTTTAAAGTCGCAGTCAATAATTAGCAACGACCTGCAAAACAACACGTTGGTTCGCGGAATCGACGTCGTTCGATTTTACTACAAGGACTCGCTTTTAGCGTGGAACCCGGACACCATCTTTTTTACGGTTTTTGCAGCACACCTGAAGGCTGGCAACACCGCAGGTGACCTTACGGAGCGCCAAAAAGCGTGCGAAGCGTTAATGAACTACCTCGCGGTGAATCCGCGCGACGACGTCTACCTTTTGGCCGGAGACCTCAACATGAATAAAAGTCAAGAAGCTGGATTTCAACAGCTTTTGAACTACAGCAATTCCGCAGTTCGCTTTAAAGATCCCGAAAACGTCTTGGGCAACTGGAACAACAACGGCACCTTCGCCGCCTGGCACACCCAATCCACTCGCGACGGGCTCACAAACGACGGATGCTTTTCAGGAGGCGGACTCGACGACCGGTTCGACCACATTTTGGTCAACAGCACTCCGCTGACCCCAGCATCGCGAATGCGCTACCTACCCGGCAGCCTGCACCCCGTGGGCAACGATGGCCTGCACTTCAACAGCGCCATCAACAGCGGAACCAACAATTCCGTACCCGCCACAGTCCTCACCGCCCTCTACGAGCTCTCTGACCACTTGCCCGTAGTTGCCGACTTCGAGGTCGACCGGCTCGGTATTGGACTTGAAGAATTTCGCGACCATGTACAGCGCGCCACAGACCTTGACGGTCACGTTATTCTGCAGCGAATCGATGCCCACCAAGATTGGACCGTCGAAGTCGTGGACGCTGCAGGGCGCGTAGTTGCTCGAAGTAACTGGCCTGAAGGCGAGCTTCGCTGGCGTTCCGAAGTTGTGTACCGCGGTTGGGTCACGATTCGCATTACCGACGCGTCCGGAAGGACTAAATTTGCCTCCCCCCGATGAAGCCCCTTTTACTCGTCCTCGCATGTGCTGCACCCTTCGGGGCGAGTTGGGCACAGTCGTTTCAGGAGCGAAGCACTTCGGCGGGCCAAGCGCGACTTACGGTTACCAACGTCGGAACCTTTGGCAATGCCTTTCGCGGCTACCGCGACGGAACCGGAATGCCCTCGTGCGAATACCCAGCCGGCTCGGGCACCGAACACCTTTTTGAATCCGGAATTTGGGTCGGCGGAACCGACCAAGGCGGCGGAATCCGCGTGAGCAGCTCGGCCTACGACGCCCCCCAGGGCTACGCTCCGGGCCGCGGAGGATTTGAGTTTACTCCGGCTTCGTCGCTCAGCGAAACTTCTTCGCTCAAGGACCACCCGAACTACCGCGTGAACGCGGTTTCGCACCAAGACTTCAGCGCCACCTGCGTGGACACCAACATATTGATTCCGGGCACGACGATTCCGATCAGCAACCACCTGACTCCAATGGGCATCGCCATGACGATGAACACCTACAACTGGAACTACCGGTTTAGCGACTTCTTTGTGGTTGTGGATGTTACGCTCAAGAATGTCGGAATCGAAACCTACGACGACGTCTACGCCGCGCTGTGGGCCAACAGCGTAGTGCGCAACATCAACCGCACCCCTGCGGGTTCGGGCGGAGCCGTGTTCTACCAGCAAGGCGGCAACGGCTACGTGGACAGCTTGCAGATGGCCTACTGCTTTGACGCCAATGGCGATCCGGGATGGACAGATTCGTACATCGGCCAAAAGTTTCTCGGGGCTGAAGACAAATTCGGATTCCACCACCCGCTGGTTGACGGGCTCGGCGACCACTACAACGCGTGGGTCTTCAACAACTCGGGGCAGTCGCTGTACTTCTTTCCGACCACCGACGACCAGCGCTACATCAAGATGTCGCAGGGCCTCAACCAGGACCCCTGCTGGTCGAATCCCAGCGGTGCCGCCTGCACGGCCGGTACCGGTGCCAACATTCAGGCCCAACTCAACGCCACGGGCAACCGTTCGGACCTCGTGAGCGTGGGACCCTTTCAAAACTTCGCCCCGGGTGACGAGATCAACGTGGCCTTTGCCTTTGTCTTTGCGAAAAAGGTCGACGACGGGCAGTCCAACGCCGTCAACAGCCCTGAACAGCGCAGTCGACTGCTCGCCAACGCCCAGTGGGCCCAGACCTGCTACAACGGTGAGGATCAAAACTTCAATGGCGTACTTGACGCCGGCGAAGACCGGGACGGCAACGGCGAAATCACCCGCTACATTCTTCCGAGTCCGCCCGACGCCCCCCAAGTTCGCGCGATTCCGGGAGACGGCCACGTGGACCTCTTCTGGACTGACCGCAGCGAGCGCAGCATCGACCCCATCAGCCAGCGCGAAGACTTCGCCGGATACCGCGTGTACGTCAGCCAACTCGGATTTGACGTGGACGACGCCCAGCGCAACGCTGACGATTTTCGACTGTACGGCGAATGGGACCAAACCGGGGACGGCGTGTTCTACGAGACGGGACTCGACGCCATTCGATTAATCGAACCTGTTCAATTTCAAGGCGATACGCTGACCTACCGCTACGGTTTGCGCCTCGAAAACCTCCCCAACGGATGGCAGCGCGCCCTTGCCGTGACCGCATTCGACCAAGGTGATCCCGCGACCCAACTCGAGTCACTGGAATCTAGCTTTAACCAAAGCAGCGTGCGTGCCTTTCCTGGTACGCCGGCCCAAGCGAGTATGGCCAGCAATCCTCCCTACGTCTACCCCAACCCCTACTACGCCGGAGCAGCCTGGGAGGGCACCAGTAGTTTTCAGGACGAAAGCCGCCGTTTGATGTTTGCCAACCTGCCGGCGCGTGCCGAGATCCGTGTGCACTCGCCCGCCGGAGACCTGCTCGACGTGCTGCAGCACGACGCGGGCGGAGCTGATCAATTGAGCCAGCGCTGGTTCCGCACCTTTGCCGACCCCAGTGAGCAGACCGTGCTGCTGCCCGGCGGAGAATTCGCCTGGGACATTTTGTCCAAGGACCGCCAAATTGTAGCCCACGGGCTGTACCGATATACCGTTCTTAACCTCGACACCGGCGAAACTTTTTCCGGACACTTTACTCTAATCAAATGATCATGAAGCACATTCTACGCTTGATCGCCCTGGCCCTTGGATTTTCGGCTGCGGCACAGACCTACTACCCCATCACGACACTGCAGTACGTTTCGCCGTCGCAGCTCGCGGCATGCAACGACTCATCCGGCTTCGAAGGCCAAATCGTACGCACCGTCGGAATCGTAGTTACTCCGGGTAACCTTTCTGAGGTTCCGTCGGGTTCGGTTCAAGGCGGACACCGTCCCTTCTTCTTTATCGTGGACACCGCGGCCCAGGGCGCTGCTGGTGCATTCCGCGGAATGGAGGTCATGGGCGTGTACACGAACGCGCAAAACCAGTTGGTGACGCTTCCGAACGTCGAGTACCTCGTTGCGGGCGACCTAATTGAGTTCGTGGGCAAGGTCAGCACCTATAATAACGGAACCCAGCTCGAAGCCACGAGCGCCAGCTCGATGACGATCTTGGGCACCCGCCCGGTTCCGACCCCCGCAACCATCACCGTGGGAGCGCTCAACGACGCGCAGCGCGTGAACATACCAACCACTGGCGAGCAGTGGGAGAACGCATTTGTCGAGTTCCAGAACGTAACCGTGACCGAGGTAATTCCGTTTGGCGGAAACCGCATCAGCTTCAACGTGGTCGACGCAGCCGGCAACAAAATCAACGTTTCTGACCGCTTTTTGGCGCAGAAATTATCGAGCTACCAAACGGTTAATCCTGCTTCGCCGCAAACGACGGGTTCGTTTGCGACACCAGTTCCGGGAACTTTTTACAGCAGCCTCAAAGGCATGGTGCGCCACGACGGCAACGGTTGCTTTACGGCCGGTGGAACCCGCGGCTACGAGCTGAACCCGTTCGACGCGTCGCACTACCAGATCGCGTACGCTCCGCCCTACATCAGCCAGTTTGAGCGCGACCCGATGGTTCCGACGCCCAACCAAAGCCCCGATTTGATCTGTACAATTACGGACTTTGACGGAACGGTAGATTCCGTGCACGTGTTCTACACCACCAATGTGACGATTCAGCCCACGCAGTTCACCAAGGCCACGATGGCCCTGGTCGCCGGGTCGACCGACGAGTACGAGTTCAGCTTGCCCAGCGCCCCCGACGGCACGCTGGTGCGCTACTACATCAAAGCCAAGGACGACGACGGCAACGTTTCGTACTACCCCACCACGCCCGTGGGTCAGGCCCAGCCCAACTTTGACTACTACACGGTGCGTGCAGGCGGAATGAAGATTTACGACATTCAGTACAGCCTCGCGAGCAACGGAAATTCGCCCTTCTTGGGTCAGAACGTAACCGTGAAGGGCATTGTGACGGCGTCTACGAAGCCCCACGACCTCGGCTACCTCTACATTCAGGACCCCAACGGTGGTCCATGGAGCGGAATCTGGTGTGCCGGTTCAGGTATCACCCAGTTCTTTCGAGAAGAAGAAGTTTTGGTGAGCGGAACTGTGGAGGAATACTTCGGCATGACCCGTTTGAACGTTTCAAGCGTTTCGCGCACCGGCAACCGCCAGATGCCGGTTCCGACCGTGCTCAACCCGAGCGACAGCGCCAGCAAGGCCAACTGGGGCTGGGAACAGCACGAGGGCTGCTACGTCCGCCTCGAGGACCCCAACCAGAATAAGCTGTACGTGGCCAACACCAACCTCGGCTTCGGCGACTTTGCCGTTTCGCAAAACGTGGGCGCCAGCTACTGGAACCGCACCCTGGTCATGGCCGGCCGCCAGTCCAGCACCGCCTACGGCTCGCTGTACGTCCAGCTCGTGACCGACTTGCGCTACGATACCCTAGACGGCGAGATGTTTGTGGACCCGATCGTCGTCAGCGACACGATGAACATGGACGCC
The DNA here is from genome assembly GCA_030833905.1 of Schleiferiaceae bacterium. Taxonomy (GTDB): domain Bacteria; phylum Bacteroidota; class Bacteroidia; order Flavobacteriales; family Schleiferiaceae; genus TMED14. Next base: position 14,230 of record JAURGG010000004.1, on the reverse strand, counting down.
GTGGAGGGCATTCTGTTCTACGGCTTCAGCAACTTCCGCGTACTGCCGCGCAACAACGACGACTTTGTCGGAATCAACATTTCGCTTGATTCTACCGCGCTTCCGCAGTCGACGGTTGGGCTGCAGGTGTGCGGAGTGACCGGCGTGATGGTCTTCCCGAACCCCACAGCGAACTTCTTGGTACTGGATGGCTCGGCAGCAGTCTACACCCTACTTGACCTTCAGGGACGCACCGTACTGCACGGCCGCCACGCAGAGGGTCGAAGCGAGCTTGACCTGAGCGGATTCGCTTCCGGCAACTACCTACTACGCGTCGAGCACGCTATGGGCGCCACCACCTACCGCGTAAGCAAGCAGTAAACGATTCAAATGCTTCTGCTCCCACGTTTCAAGCGCGTACGCAGTTCCTGGTCCTTGGCCGGGAGCCTGCGCCTTGTGGCGTTGGGATTGGTCGCCGCAACCGCGCTCTCGAGCTGTGAGCCTGGGGCTCCCGTAGAAAACGAGCTTCCCGAAACCCGTATTTCACTCGACACGATTGCCCTTTCGGGACCTGACCGCCTGAATTCGGTGGTGCGCCTCTCGTGGCTGGGCAGCGATGCCGACGGCTACGTCGCAGCCTACGAGCTCCGCGTAGCAGGTGGCGACTGGACGCGCACCCAGCGCACCGACAGCACCTTGGTCCTGGCCATTCCCGCCGGAATCGACACGGCCGACCTGGCCGTTGAGGTGCGAAGCATCGACAACGAAGGGGGCGTAGATCCGACGCCTGCGCGCCTGGTGGTACCGATTAAAAACAGCCCGCCGAGTGCGGAATTCATCGACGGAAGCTTCCCTGAGTCCGCGGTGTGGAACGCGCTGACCTTTCAGTGGACCGCAAGCGATCCCGACGGAGCGAGCAGCATTACCGACGTTGAGCTTCGCCTCAACGGCGGAGTATGGCGACCGATTGACCCCAACCAAAAGCTAGTCAGCCTTGTGCTCACGGCTTCGGGATCGACCGAACTCTACTACGGCAGCCAGGAACTTGCGGCCGCGAACTGGGGCTACACTCTGGACACGTCGGTCGCCAACCTCATAGAGGTCAGGGCACGCGACCTCGCAGGATCCTGGTCTTCGCCCGACACCGCGCCGACTGTGCGCGTCAAGATGCCTACTGCCAACGTGCTCGTTGTAGCCAGCCACAGTGCTGCCGCAGATGCCGCCTGGGCCGCCGACCTTGCGGCGCTGGGAGTGGATTTTGACATCCTCGACCTGCTGAGCAACAGCGGCCTGGAGCGTCCGCGGTCGTGGAACCCTGGATTCCGCCATACCCTACGCGGCTACGACGCATTAATCGTGTACAGCGCTTCGTCGGTGATGCTGGACCCCCAATCTGGAGCGACCAAGTTGCCGCTGGCGCACATGGCTCCTGCCCTGCAGCGCTTTGGCGAAGCAGGCGGCAAGCTCTTGGTAAGCGCCTCGTTCAGCGCTACTTCGGACCTCAGCGACTTGGTCGGAACCCTTCCCATCGACGGCCTCGTCACGAGCTCGGGGCAAGTGCGCCTCGTCACCGATTCGGCGGTGGTCGCCCAGCAAAGCGGATTCCCCAACCTCAAGGCATCGAACGTGCTGATTGGACTGACTCCGATGGTGTCGAGCGCGGACGCCGAAGTACTCTACCGCGGTCAGCTCACCAAGCTTTCGGGCTGGCAGGGCGACAACCTTCTCGGGGTGCTTCGCCGCCGCCAAGGGGCTGTTCAAACCGTGTTTTTGTCGTTTGACCTGCACCGACTTGACGCCCAAAGTGGCCAGCTTCGCCGCAACCTCCTTCAAAAAGTTCTGATCGATGAATTTGGCCTCTAAAATTCTGGTCGTGCTGGCACTGCTTGCTGGCTTTGGAGCTTCCGCCCAAAAAATCGGGGCGCTGCGCGGAACCGTGCGCGACGCCGAGACCGGCGAAGAGCTTCCCGGCGCCGGCGTGAGCATCGTCGGAACCTACTACAGCACCGTCACCGACGTACAGGGTGGATTTGTGCTTCCGAAGGTTCCGGTGGGGGAATTCAGCGTCAAGGTCCAGATGATGGGCTACGGAACCAAGCAAATCAACGGCGTCCGCATCAACCTTGGCCAAACGACAACACTCAACGTAAAGCTTTCAAGCGACATCAACGAGCTGCAAACGGTTACGGTGGTGGGTAAAAAGACCGCCGTCGACCTCGAACGCGCCGGAAGCGAACGCCTCATCGGCAACGACGAGCTGCGCCAAATGAACGTTCGCAACGTCGAAGACGCCGTAGCCACCCAGGCGGGTGTCGTCAAAACGACAGACGGCTTGCAAATCCGCGGTGCGCGGGTCTATGAAACCGAGTACCTCGTCGACGGAATCAGTGCCCAAGACCCATTGGCCGGCACCGGATTTGGCGTGAATGTCCAGTCTTCAGCGGTACAAAGCATTCAAGTCACCACAAGTGGAGCTAGTGCCGAGTTTGGCGGCGGTTCCAGCGGGGTGGTGAGCACCCAAATTCGCGAAGGCGGCGACCACCTCGAGGTATCGGGCCGCTGGCAACGCGACTACCTTCGCCGACCAACTGCGGCATCGAGTTTTTTTACCGACCGAGGCGAGGCCACGCTAGCGACGCCGGTTCCGTTTACTAAAAAACGTTTAACCTTCTTCACCAGCGCCTCGGTAGATGTAAGCGATACCTACTTCCCGACCGTAGCGCGCCAGCTGCACTCGTCGCTGTTCAAGGCCAACGACTCGCTGTGGGCTCCGCGCCAAGACAACCAGTGGTCGCATTCGGTCAAGCTGGGACTCAAGGCCTGGAAGGGCGCCAAGTTTACCCTCAGTAACCAGCACTCCCTCAACATCAACCAAAACACGCGAAGCCTGCAGATTGTCGGCCTCGACGCGCTTCTGACCCCCGGCTACCAGTACATCCGCAGCAAAGACCTCGACCGCGCAACCACCTACACGCACCATTCGAACCTCAGCGTGCTCGGATTCCAGCAAATTTTTGGGCCGAAGTGGGGATTGAGTGTCAATGCCGGCCGCCTGTTCACCAACCTGCGCGCGGATGCCAATGGACGCCCGTTCCGCGAAGAGACCGTCGACCAAATCCTTGACGAAGCCAACATTATTTCGTACCCCGTCAGCGTGTTTAACCCAGGCGACCCCTCGGGCACCGTCTACATTCGTCCCGGCGACGGCCTGTACAACAACGGCGGAATCGCGCCCACGTGGCACGACCACTACGTCGAAGAGTATACGCTGCGCATCAAGGCCAACTACTACCCAGCGGGGGGCGTACACCGCGTCGCCTTCGGAACCGAAAACCAATGGAACGAGTACCAGTGGGTGGACGTGACGGCTCCGTGGGTAGGTGCGCCGATTAAACTTAACGACAGCACCGCAACTGAATCCATCTCCATCGGCTCGTCGAACGACATCTGGAAGGCGCGTCCGCGAGAATTCGGTGCGTTTGTCGAAGACAAGATCACCTACAAAGGCCTTCAAGCCACCCTGGGTATGCGCCTCAACATGTGGGCGCCAGGAACCTTTGCCGACCAAGCCATCGCCGACCCGAATTCGCCCGTGGTCGACGCCGTGCGCTCCGACTACCTCGACAAAACCATCGGTCTGGCCGGACTTCGCTGGAAGGCCCGTCTGCTTCCGCGCCTGGACGTAACCTTCCCCGTGACGCCCAACCATGTGCTCTACTTCAACTACGGCCACAGCATGCGCCTGCCCCACCCCCGCTTTCTGTACGCCGGCCTCGACCCCGTCTACCAGGACCGCAGCTTCTTGAGCTTCTTGGGCAACCCCAACCTCGACCCCGAGGTCAACGTCGCCTACGAAGTGGGCTATAAGGCCGCCTTCAGCCGCAGCTTTGGGGTGACGCTCAGCGCCTACAATTCCAACCGCTTCGACTACATCGTCTCGCGCCGCGTATTTGTGCGCGACGCCACGGGCCGCCCCGTAACCAAAACGATGTACATCAACCAGGACTACGCCCGGATTCAGGGGGTCGAATTGGGCCTCGAATGGCAGCTCAACCGATGGACCCGTTGGGTGTCAAACGTTTCACTTCAGTCGGCGCGGGGCAAGTCGAATTCCGCCCGCGAATCGGCGCTGCAGATTGAGCAAACGGGTGAGGTTCCGCTCAGCCGCGAGCAGTTTTTGGCCTGGGACCGCCCCTGGAACATCAATTCCAGCTGGTTTTTTAAAGCGGACACGTCGATGCGCCTGTTCGGGATTCCGCTGCGCGGCCTCGGCGGATTTCTGCAGTACCGCGGCTCGGCCGGCTACCGCTACACGCCACAGACCTTGGTCGGCACCAACGACCTCGGACGCCCCCAATACGCCATACAAGTGGACCAGTACCTACAGGGCCAAGGCACTGCGTGGCACACCTGGGACGCACGCATTACCTATGACCTCGTCACCAAGAAAAAAGGTCGCGGAGTACAGTTTTCGTTTGACGTGCTGAACGTACTTAACCGTTTAAACGGGCAACTCATCAATCCAGTTACCGGACGTGCCTACGAGTACGGAGACGACGTCCCCAACACCTGGCGCGATCCGCGACCCGAATTCAACGGTCCGCAAGAGCGCGGCCTTGACCCGCGCGACCCCTCTCGCTTCAGCCCGCCCCGTCAACTCCTCTTTGGCCTTCAGTTCAAGCTATGAAGACGACGCTGACCCTCATCGCATTAGCCCTTGGGCTACAGGCGCACAGCCAGTGGCTCCCCAGCTACGGCGGCGAACGCGCAGGCCAGGCGGCCTTTAGCTTTCTGAAAACCGACTACAACGTAGCCTCAGCTGCCATGGGCTCAGTAGGCAGCGTACTCGGCGGGGATGCCCGAAGCCTTGGCTACAACCCCGCTGGCCTCGCTCGAACCAAGGCTTCGAGCGTCAGCTTTACGTCAATGGGAAGCGGAAGCGGCCTCGAGCAAGGCGCAGTCTTTGCCGCCCGCAAGATCAAGGGCCGAAACGCCGCGTGGGGCTTCGGAATCCAGCGCCTTCAGACCGGCGCGTACGAAGAACGCACCGAATTCCGCCCCCAGGGCACCGGACGACTCCTGTACGACGCCCAATCCGCGCTCACACTAACGTACGCCCAGCAACTCACCGAACAGTTTCAAATGGGTGTGACGCTTAAAGCGTTGAACGAATCCTACAGCGCCGGCTACACGGGATGGGGCGCTGCCGCTGACATCGGATTTCAGTACCACCTTGAAGAAGAGGGACTTCGCTTTGCCGTCGTGCTGCGCAACTTCGGCGCTCCCGTGTCCCTGAAGGGCTCGTACTGGGCCGTGGCCTACAACCGCGATTCGCTGTCGGCCCTGGAATCCGCCAACTTACCCACCGAATTCGCCATCGGCCTGCACTACCGAGTCTGGGCCCAGGGCAAGCACCACCTCGATGTCGCTGCCCAGCTGGTTCACCCCAACGACAATGCCGAAAACTACCGGGCGGGTCTCGAATACCGGTTTGCTGACCAACTTTTTGTGCGCAGCGGAATCCTGCTCAACCAAGCCGGCCAACCCTTCCCGACCCTCGGTCTTGGCGTGGCCCAAACGGTTGCAAGTGCTCGTGCCACCGTCGACCTCAGCGTCCAACCCACAGCCGGAATGGGCACGTGGACTGCACTGAGCCTCACCCTTCAACCTGCTGCTCGATGAAGTACTGGACGTTAGCAATCAGCCTGTTGGCCCTCAGCACGACCAGCTGTGAGGACTACTTCGGGTCCAAAACAGACCTTGACTTTATTGAGGTTCCGAACTACGGAATCCGCGAAATCGCCTACGTTCCGATTCAGCCCGCCTTTGACGGTTTTGTGCATCCAACCGACCTCTGCATCGGATTCGACGAACTCATTTATGTGGTTGACGCCGGAACCCAAGAAATTATTTGCCTCGATGAATCGGGCGCCGAACAGGGGCGCTTTAGCGTTCCAGGTGTCAAAACCGTGCGCCAGGACCGAAGCCTCGAACTGCTCGCCATCGGAACCCACGACACCACCATCAACGGAGTGGCGTACACGCTTCCGGCCATTTACCGCATCAACCAAACGGCTTCGAACGGCTACGGTCTGGGCTACGCGCGCATCACGCACAAAACGGTGCACCCGTTTTACTTCAAATCCACGTTTTCAACAGGTGATGCAAATGCAGAATTCGGTCAAATTGCCGTGCTCGCCAGCACCGATCCTTCACTCAACAACCGCTACTACGTAACGCGCCGCGGCGGAATCAGTAACAACGCCAACCAAGGTCCGGACCAAGCCGTAGTCCTGTTTGACGCCCAAGACCAGTATGTCTCGCCTGTCAGTGTGACCACTTCGGCCGGACTCTTCACCAACTACTTCAAGCAACCCCAGGGCATTGTGAGCTTTGCCCAGCCGCCCCAGTTCACCGCGCGCGCCGGAGACGACTTTTGGTTCACCGCATTGGACGCCAACCAAGAACTCAAAGTTCAGCAAATCAGCCTGGTAGAAACTCCATTCGGGGCCGACTACAAACCCGTCGTCAGCGTGCCCAACCCCGACCGCACCGACCGCTGGATCGGCCAGCCCGGCCTCTTTGAACGCCCCGTGGGCATCGCCATGGCTGGCGACCAAAGCCGCTACCTCTTTGTCGTCGACGAAGCCAAAGATTCCGTCTACCAGTTCACGGCCAACGGGCTTGAGGGCATTCCTCCGCCCCCCGCGAGCGGCGAAACCCGCTACGCCAAAGTCTCGTTTGGCGGCCGCGGAACCGGCCCCATGCAGTTCAACGGCCCCGTCGCCGTGGGCTACTGGCGCAACATCCTCTACGTTGTCGACGCCGGCAACGGCCGCGTCAGCCGCTTTAAAAACACCCTCGACTTCGAATAACGATTTATTAACAGCCCGTTGACTTCCTAAAAAGTACCTTTACTCCGCCAATTATTTTAAGCACATGAAGCAGTTTTACGCACTTATCCTCGCAGCCCTCGGTCTCAGCGCCGCCGCGACCAACCACCAAGTCCAGGTGGGATCCAACTTCTTTAGCCCCTCAAGCCTGACGGTATCCCTCGGCGATACCGTGACATGGACCCAGGTGAGCGGAACCCACAACGTCAACGGCAGCCTCGCGACGTTCCCCAACAATCCGGTTGGATTCAGCAGCGGTTCCGTTGCGGGTGGCAACTGGACCTACAGCTTTGTGTTTACCACAGTGGGTGTCTATGGCTACCAGTGCGACCCGCATGCCGCGATGGGCATGGTCGGAACCGTCACCGTTACCGCCCCTTGTTCTGAACTTTACTTCTCAGAATACCTCGAAGGAAGCAGTAACAACAAGGCCTTAGAAATTTACAACCCGACCAATGCGGCCATAAACCTGTCTACCTACAGCGTCAAGGCTTACAACAATGGCGGACTCACGATTTCGAACAGTTTGCAGCTGCCCAACAAAACAATCGCAGCACATGACGTCTATGTGATCGCGAACGCTCAAGCTGTTGCCTCAATTTTAGGGGTGTCTGATACGACCTCAACCGTTACTTTTTTCAACGGTGACGATGCGGTCGTTTTGTTCAAAGGAACAGATACGCTGGACATCATTGGTAAAGTGGGCAATGACCCCGGCACCAACTGGCCCGTCGGCACTGGTGCCACTTCAGAATTCACCCTTGTGCGCAAACCGGCCGTCAGCCAGGGCCAGCTCAACTGGACCGTAGGGGCTACCGAATGGAACGTGCACCCGCAAAACACTACGAGTTTCTTGGGCAGCCATACCTCAAACTGTGGCGGCGGAGGCGGTACCACACCTTCACTCCGCCCCATTGGCACCCTGCGCGGTGTGGATGCGAACGGTGTCGCTGACTCGCTCGGTGCCGTCGTCGGTATCACGGGCATCATCACGTCGATCGACTTTGACGGCAACGCCGGCTATAGCCTCTTTATTCAGGACGCTACGGGCGGAATCAACATCTTTCGTGCTACCGACCTCGCAAACTACACCACCCCATTGCGCGGCGACTCGCTGTATGTACACGGCACAGTAGGTCAATTCAACGGCCAAACCCAAATCTCTCCCGACTCGATCGCCCTGTGGGGAAGCAACAAGCCGCTTCCGACTCCACTGGTCGTAACCACCATGGACGAGACCAACGAGGGTGAACTTGTGCGGATGAACAACATGACCGCAACGGCATGGCCCGCGGCATGGACCGGTTCGGGCCAAAACGCGACCATCTCAGACGGTACCAACAGCTTCACCCTGCGCATCGACGCCGACTGCAACCTGTTTGGCAAGCCCCAGCCCAGCGGACTCTTTGACGTACTCGGCCTTGTTGGTCAGTTTGACAACAGCTCTCCGTTTACCACTGGCTACCAGCTTTTCCCGCGCGACACCAACGACATCATTCCGGTCGTGGCCACGAGCCCCACGGTGCGATTTGTCGGAGGTTCCGCTACCGTGCTCGAGGGCAACGTGAGCCACACCATTAAAATGAGCGTGCAGCCCCACCTAATGACTGCGGGCAGCGTAACCCTGAGCGTAACGCCGGGCACCGGATTCGTGTATGGCTCCGACGCCACTACCACCCCCGCGGTGAGCGGCGGAACCTTTACCGTCAACGTCCCCTCTATGGCCGATACGGTCAGCTTCGTGGTCAACGTGCTTGACGACCAGATCATCGAGGGCAACGAGAACGTAGTCTTCACGATGACGGCTGCCAGCAGCGGCCTCACGATCGGCGCACCATCTACGTTCACCTTCACGATTGCCGACAACGACGTCTACATCCCGACGTATACGATTCCGCAGGTTAAGGGTGTTGACGCCAGCTTCATTCCTGACTCGCTCAATGTGATGTGCAAGCTTCAGGGCACCGTCCTTGGCGTAAACACCCAAACGTTTGCATCAACTGGCAACGTCGCGTTCACCATTCACGACGGCAGCGTCGGATTCGGTGTCTTCGGAGCCGGCAACAAAAACCTCGGCTACACCGTCAACGAGGGTGACGTGGTTCGCATCATCGGAACCATCGGCCACTTCAACGGTCTTGCACAGATCAACGCCGACTCGATCGTCGTGGTCAGCACGAACGCCGCGCTTCCTACCCCGGTAGTTATCACTGCAATGGACGAGAGCACCGAAAGCCAGCTCATCCGCATGAACGACGTTACCGTGGTCAACCCCACGCAGTGGACGAACGCGGGATCAGGATTCACCGTCGACGTCACCGACGGAGTGAACACCATCCAGCTGCGCATCGACGCCGACGTGGCCGACGTGTACAACGCTCCTTGCCCGGTCGGAACCTTTGACGTGGTCGGAATCGGCGGTCAGTTTGACAACAGTGCTCCGCACAACAGCGGCTACCAGTTCCTTCCGCGCTACTTGGCCGACTTCATCTACCCTGTACCTGTGACCTACGACCTCGCGATCACTGAGGTTATGGCCAATTCGAACGACGCAAACACTGCCGTGAACGGCGACTGGTTTGAAGTCACTAACTACGGCAGCACGGCAGTTGACCTCGCCGGATTCAGCTGGGATGATAACTCGTGGAACGCCGGAACTGTCGTGTTCCCAAGCATCACGGTTGCTCCGGGCGAAGCCATCGTCGTGGCCCAAATTGACGCCGCTAATGAAGCTGCCTTCCGCACTACGTGGAACCTCGGCGCGTGGGTGCAGGTTTTGGTCAACGAAGACTTTACGTCAGCCCAGCCCGCCTTCAGCGCCAACGGCGACGGCGTGGCCTTGTTTGACTCCTCGGCAACTCCAATTGAAATTTGCCGTGCCGAATACACTTCAGCGCTCGCAGGATTCTCTGCCGAATTCGACACCAACTGTACCTACCTCGGCAATGCCGCAGTGGGCATTCGCGGAGCCTACAGCTCAACTGGCGGCGACGTCGGCTCACCAGGCAACCAATCGGTGGGTCTTGAAGAGCGCGGACTTCGCGTCATTATGCAGCCAAACCCCACCACAGGGGTGTTTGTGCTCACCTTGTCTGCAGAAGCTGCATACACAATTTCGGTTCACAACCTCAACGGTCAAATTCTTGCCGCACAAAGCATTACTGCTTCTAGCGCACAAATTGATCTGAGCGGACTTGCTCGTGGCATGTACCTTGTAGTAGTCTCTAGCGAGGCCGGCCAGTCTACCCAGCGCATCGTGCTGCAGTAAGCCCGGCGGACTTCGAAATCCCAATTGCATCGAACCGCTTCCATATCCGGGAGCGGTTCTTTTTTGGCCCAATCCCTATTGCAAGATGATTTCGGCGTCGTATATTTGCACTCCCCAATGCGAAAGTAGCTCAGTTGGTAGAGCACGACCTTGCCAAGGTCGGGGTCGCGGGTTCGAATCCCGTCTTTCGCTCCAGACAAAAACCCGCCCCAATAGGCGGGTTTTTTCGTGTCCGACCGCCACATATTCGGTAATAACCGGATTTCAAAAAATCACACAGTGTGCAATTCGGATATAACCGGATTTCAAAAAATCTATTAAAGTCCGCGGTAGCGGCGGCAGGCCTCCCAAAGTACGGCTCCGCCGCACACACTCACGTTGAGCGAGTGCTTGAGCCCGAACTGTGGAACCTCCAACGCTCCGTCGCACAGCGCTAGTGTGGCCGGCTCCACGCCGTCCACCTCATTGCCAAACACCAAGAGTATCCCCGCAGCCGGAGTGGGCATGGCTGCCAGCGAAACCGACGTGTCGGTCTGCTCTACCGCGTACACCGCCATTCCGGCGGCGCGGGCTGCGGCAATCGCCTCAGGCGCGTCCGCAAAACCCTTCCACGCGACCGTCTCGGTGGCGCCCAGCGCCACCTTGTCGAGCTGAATGTGTGGCGGGCGGCACGAATAGCCACTCAGCCAGAGCTCCGCGAGCCCAAAGGCATCGGCGGTGCGAAAGAACGAGCCCACGTTGTGTGCGCTTCGCAAATTCTCAAGCAAAGCCACCACCGGGATTAGATCGGTGGGGGACGCGGAGCGTTCCGCGCGAATTTCCTCGGTTAGCCGTTTACGCATGGTTATCTTCGCAATTCCGCCGCAAAGGTAGGTCGAGCTATGGCTAAGAAACCCGCAGAAACTCCGCTAATGACTCAGTACAACGCCTTGAAGGCAGCGTACCCTGAGGCGCTACTCCTGTTCCGCGTGGGCGACTTCTACGAAACCTTTGGCGACGACGCTGTCGCCACCGCCAAAGCTCTCGATATTGTGCTCACCAAACGCTCCAACGGAGCCGCAGCCGACATGCCCCTCGCGGGCTTTCCGCACCACGCCCTCGACGCCTATATGCCCCGCTTGGTCAAGGCCGGATTCAAGGTGGCCATCTGCGAGCAGCTCGAGGACCCCAAATCCGTAAAGGGCATCGTTAAACGTGGCGTCACCGAGGTTGTTACTCCCGGAATCGCCCACCACGACACCCTTTTGAGTGCGCGCAGCAACAACTTCCTCGCGGCGGTGCATGTTGAAGGCCCCCTTCTTGGCCTTGCCCTCGTCGACGTGTCCACCGGCGAACTCTTTGCCGCCGAGGGACCTTTGGGAGAAATCGATCCCTGGATGCAGTCGTTTAAGCCCAGCGAGGTGGTGTTCAACCGCCGAGCGGGCGTGGACCGTAGCCTTTTTGGATCCGCCGTGCCCAGCGGGCTCGAGGACTGGGTTTTTGCCCCTGAGTTCGCCACGCGTACCTTGAGCGAGCACTTCGGAACCGCATCACTCAAAGGCTTTGGCCTCGACGACGCGCCTCTTGCAGCCATCGCATGCGGAGCCCTTTTGCACTACCTCCGCCAAGCGCAGTACGCCAACTGGTCGCACATTGAGCGCATCCAACGGCTTCGCCCTGCCACCCACCTGTGGATGGACCGATTCACGGTGCGGAACCTTGAACTCTTTGGCCCCACCCACCCGGGGGGAGTGGGCCTGATCGACGTGCTCGACCGAACTGCCAACCCGATGGGCGCGCGGCTCCTTCGTCGCTGGCTGGCCATGCCGCTGCTCGACCCCCGGGCCCTGCAGCTCCGGCACGACGCCGTCGCTTGGGCCCTCGACCACCCCGAACCCGCCGGCCGCTCCGCGTCCGTCCTCGGCGAGCTCCCCGACCTCGAGCGCATGGCCACGCGGCTCGCCACGGGCCGCATGGGCCCTCGCGACCTGCGCGCCCTCGCCCACGCCGTAGCCCGCATCAACGAACTCGCCTCCGAACTCAACGGCGCCTCGCCCCTCGAGCACCTTTTGGCCGCCCTCGACCCCCTCGAAGCCTGGTGCGCTGACATCGACGCCACCCTGGCCCCCGAGCCCCCCGTTCTGCTGGCCAAAGGCGGAGCCATCGCCCCCGGCGTCGACCCCGAACTCGACCGCTACCGCGCCCTCAAGCGCGACGCCCGGTCGGTCCTCGAAGGCATCCTTCAGGCCGAATCCGACCGAAGCGGAATCCCTTCGCTCAAACTCGACTTCAACAACGTCTTTGGCTACTACCTCGAGGTCCGCAACAGCCACAAAGACCGCGTCCCCGCAGACTGGATCCGCAAGCAGACCCTCGTCAACGCCGAGCGCTACATCACCCCCGAGCTCAAAGACCAAGAAGAGGGCATCCTTCACGCAGACGAGCGCATCGCCGGCCTCGAAAGCCAAGTCTTTGCCGACCTCGTCGCGCGCGCCCAAAAAGCCGTGCCCGCCCTGCTGCGCAACGCCCGGGCCCTCGCCGAACTCGACGTCCTTTTGAACTTTGCCGCGCTGGCGCGCCGCCACCGCTGGATCCGTCCGGAATTTTCGCTGGCGCGGGAGGCTCCGCTGCAACCAGTTACTAGCAACCAGAAGCCAGCAACCGGCCACCAGCAACCACCGTCGTGGACGGTGAAGGCCGGCCGCCACCCCGTGATCGAGCAGCGCCTGCCCGAGGACCAGCCTTACATTCCCAACGACGTGTGCCTCGACACCGCGGGCGAGCACATCTGGATGATTACCGGTCCCAACATGTCGGGTAAGTCGGCCTTGCTCCGCCAGACCGCCCTTCATGCGGTGATGGCCCAGATCGGAAGCTTTGTGGCCGCCGATTCCGCCCACCTGCCGCTGCTCGACCGCGTATTTGTGCGCGTGGGAGCCAGCGACAACCTCAGCGCCGGCGAATCCACCTTCATGGTCGAAATGGCCGAAACCGCGTCCATCCTCAACGGCCTCACCGAGCGCAGCTTGGTCCTGCTCGACGAAATTGGGCGCGGAACCGCCACCTACGACGGCCTCAGCATCGCCCAATCCATCGCGGAGTACCTCCACGACCATCCGTTCAAGCCGCTGGTCCTGTTCGCAACCCACTACCACGAGCTCAACGAGCTGGCCGACCGCCTTCCCGGCGTAGCCAACCGCCACGTGCGCATCCAAGAGGTCGACGGCCGCATGCTCTTCTTGCGCACCCTTGCCGAGGGCGGATCCTCGCATTCCTTCGGAATCGAAGTCGCCCGCATGGCCGGCATGCCACCAAGCGTGGTGCTGCGCGCCCGTTCCGTACTTCGCGTGCTTGAAGAAAAGCAAAATCCGGTTATACCCGAACAAAACTCAGGGGCACCGGCGGCCCAACTTTCCTTCATCCAGTGGGAAGACCCCGCCGCCCAAGCCTGGCGTGCCGAACTCGAGCAGCTCGACCCCAACTCCATCACCCCAATGGACGCCCTGATGCTCCTCAACCGCTGGAAGAAGGAATTCGGCGGCTAACCGACTCGGGCTACACCCCATGACTCTTCACAATTCGGTTATAACCGGATTTTACTTTTCGTCTTCAACCCCCATTCGGGTATAACCGGATTTTACTTTTTTTCTCCATAAAAAAAGGCCCGACCTAACGGCCGGGCCCTCTAGGTTCGCAATGCGAACGCTTACTTGATCACCACAAACTCCACGCGGCGGTTGTGCTGGTTCTTTTTAGAAATAGGGTCGTTCTCGCCCTTGCTCACCACTTCAAAGCGCGACTCCGGAAGGCTGAACGTCGTCGTCAGCACGCGAAGCACGGCCTTGGCGCGGCGCTCACCTACTTTGAGGTTGGTCTTCTCAGAACCGGTCTTGTCGGCGTGACCGATGATCTGCAGGCGGATGTTCGGATTGGCCTTGAGCATCTTGGCAACGACGGCAAGCTTTGCTTCTTCGGTTGATGAAACCGTTACACTGTTGGTGGTGAAGATCACTTCAGGAATGAAGGCGCTTGCAATAGAAGTTCCGAGGCCCGCCTCAATACGCTTGCCCTGGAAGTTCACCATCGAACCGGCTGGAGTGTTCGGCTCCTT
>JAURGG010000049.1 GCA_030833905.1 Schleiferiaceae bacterium | reverse complement strand
CGCTGAGGTGGCCATCGACGAGGGCGTCAGGCGCTCCCAAGATCGGGAGGTCGAGTCCCTTACGAACAGTGTGTAAGTTGGGCATAACGGCGTAAAAAATTCGCCGCAAAGGTACATTAGTCACATTGCAAAAAGGTGAATATTTAACATGTTTTTACCACCTTTAAGGCATGCAAATACTGCGAACCGCGCTCTGTGCACTTGGCTTAGTGTTCTACCTACCAAAACTGTCAGCGCAACTACCTGATATCAAAAAAGATAGCCTCATTCACAGCGTGATGTGGCACCCTGTGGACCGGGTGGATGCGCCACCTGTGGTGGGGCTTGGCCAAGAGGGCGCCCTTCAGCTTCGCTTCGACGACTTCAGTCAGTCGGTTCTGCCCCTTCGTTATGTGTGGGTGCACTGCGACCGAAACTGGGCCCCCTCGCCCATCATCGCGTCTGAATACCTCACCGGATTTTGGGAAGGTCAAATCCCTGAAGGGCGCTTATCCTTCAACACCTACCAAGGCTACAGCCACTATTCTGCCGCGCTTCCAGAATCCAGCAGCATGCCGGCACTTTCCGGCAACTACTACCTAGAGGTCTACCACGACGAAGAGCTGCTCTTGCGCCTGCCCACCGTGTTTGCAGAATCGACGGCGGACCTGCAGTTGGCCGTTCGCCGACCCGCCTCACCGCGCTTGACTGCACGCTACCAAGAGGTCGACGCGTGGTTCCCTTGGGACGCAAGCCGCACGACCAACCCCTTTGCTGACATTCGGCTCGGAATCATTCAAAACCGGGACTGGACGTCGTACCGGCTTCTAGCTCCGCGCTTTGCACAGGGCGACCGACTTGATTTTGACTACAACGGTGGCGAAAACTGCTTTTTGGCCGGAACCGTGATGCGCTTTGCCGACACCAAAAACCTTCCGGCCGGATCGCTGCGGGTTGCGCGCTACGAGCTCCAGGACCGTTGGGTCGGTTTTGTGCGCCAAGATATTCCCACGGGGATTCTCGGATACACGCGTCAAGAGGATGCCCGCGGAAGCTTTGTTCCGCGCGCCGCACGTGGCGACAACCACACCCAAGCCGACTACTTGTGGCTGGACCTTGAGCTCAAGGACACCGAAGGTTCTGGCACCCGCCGCATGGCGATCGAAGGCGATGTGAACCAGTACCACCCCGGACCCGAACACCAGCTGCACTTTGACGAAGCACGCGGAGCCTACACCGGGCGCATTCTCGTCAAGCAGGGCTACCTCGAGTACCGCTACCGCGACCTCAATGCCGGAACCGAAGGCCTCGACTGGTCAGAAGGCAGCCACAGCATCTCGGCAAATCAGTACACCGGAATCGTGTATGCCCGAATCTGGGGCGAACGCTACGACCGCGCGGTGGCATTTCGCAGCGTCGACATCGTGGACGGAGCGCAGCTGCGCATCGAGTTGGGGCCGTGACCTAGCGCACAAAGAGTACAACGGATTGGAGCCAACTTTGCGATGAACTCCCTTACACCTCTTTAGTATGGATGTCGAAATCCTCGCGCGAATCCAATTTGCGTTCACGGTTGCTTTTCACTACCTCTATCCACCATTGAGCATTGGTCTCGGTTGGATTATGGTCGTCACTGAAGGCCTTTACCTGAAGTCGAAAAATCCAGTTTACGGACGACTCAGCCTCTTTTTTGTTCGACTTTTTGCCATCATTTTTGGCCTGGGAGTGGCCACAGGCATTGTGATGGAGTTCGAATTTGGCACGAATTGGGCCACGTATTCACGCTTTGTAGGCGATGTTTTTGGCAGTGCGTTGGCCGCAGAAGGAATCTTTGCCTTTGCCCTCGAGTCAGGATTTCTCGGAATACTGCTTTTTGGGTGGAACCGGGTTTCGCCACGAGTACATTTTGTTTCGACCCTGATGGTCGCCTTGGGATCTACATTTTCGGCCATTTGGATTGTGGTCGCCAACAGTTGGATGCATACTCCTGCGGGATACCACTTAGTCAGTGAGCAGGGTCGGGTCAGGGCTGAAATTACCGACTTCTGGGCAATGGTATTTAACCCAACCTCAGTCGACCGATTAGTACATGTGCTTTTGGGAGCCCTCTTGGCGGGAGCATTTTTTGTGATTTCGGTAGCTGCTTGGTACCGACTCAAAGGCCAGCATCGCGAGGCCGCTCAAAAAATGATGCGCCTCGGAATCGGTTTCGCAACTGTCGCTATTTTGGCGCAGTGGTTTTCGGGGCACCGCAGTGCAGAACTTGTCGCCGAATACCAACCTGCCAAACTTGCGGCAATGGAAGGACATTTTGAAACAGGTGCCGCTAACCTTTATGCTTTAGGTTGGGTTGACGCCCAAAATCAAAAAGTTTATGGAATAGGTCTTCCGGGAGGGCTCTCGTTCTTGCTGAATGGCAATTTTGAGGGTCGGGTTGCTGGACTCAACGCTTTTGCTCGTGAAGACCAACCCAAAGCGGTCAATGCTATTTTTCAGTTTTACCATATCATGGTTGGTAGTGCTGGATTAATGACACTACTCGCTTTTCTTGGGCTTTGGGCACTTTGGACCCAACGATGGGAGGATGCCCCTTGGTGGAACCGCATTTTAGTTTTCTCAGTCTTTTTGCCTCAAGTTGCGAATCAAGCGGGCTGGTTTGCGGCCGAAATGGGCCGTCAGCCTTGGGTTGTGTACGGCCTCTTGCGAACCAAAGATGCATTTTCGCCAACAGTGGGTGCGGGTGAGGTATTGTTCTCGTTGATTCTATTCACACTGGTGTATGCTTTGCTCTTTGCCCTTTTTATCTACCTCTTGAATAAAAAAATCAAAAAAGGCCCTTCGGACGAAGGATACCTAATTGACCATCGCCCCAAACACGCCTCTTGGATCGCTAAATCCCCAAAATCATGAGTTTCTTGGGACTTGACTACCCCACTCTTTGGTTCCTCGTCGTAGGGGGACTTTTTGCTGGCTACGCCATACTTGACGGGTTTGACCTGGGGTCTGGAATGCTCCACCTCTTTCTCAAAAAAGAAACGTCTCGGCGAATCGCACTCAATGCAATTGGCCCAGTATGGGACGGGAACGAAGTTTGGCTCGTCATTGGAGGCGGCGCCCTTTTTGCGGGGTTCCCTGAGGCCTACGCCACTTTGTTTAGCGCATTCTACCTACCGTTCATGCTCTTCTTGGTTTCACTCATTTTTAGGGCGATATCAATAGAGTTCAGAAGTAAAGAACCTATGGCTTGGTGGCGAAATGGCTGGGACAGAGCCTACGCTACGAGCAGTACAGTGATGACCGTACTTCTGGGAGCCGTAGTCGGTAACGTCGTACTCGGAATCCCAATGGATAACCAGGGCAACTTTACCGGAAGCGTTTTGGATCTACTCCACCCCTACGCGCTCATCGTATCGCTACTTACAGTTGCCGCTTTTGCCCTCCATGGCGGACTCTATTTGAGTATGAAAACTGAAGGGGCACTCTTCGCAAAACTCGAGCGATTGATTCAATCGGCAGCAGTTTCGTTTGTTGTGCTTTTTGTGCTTGTAACCATGGTTACTTTGGTATTCATGACCCATGTAGCCGAGGTATTTCGAAACTACCCAATTCTATTTGGTCTCCCCGTACTCGTGCTGCTTTCTGTAGCATCTACCGTTCGCTTGGTAGCCCGACGAGCGTTTCGTTGGGCCTTTTTTAATTCTGCACTCAACCTCGCTTTACTTATGGGATTAGTAGCGGCAAGCCTCTTTCCAACCCTACTTCGCAATCGCATTCCAGGTGGGCGTTCACTTGACATTTACTTCTCTGCTTCTTCTGCGGAATCGCTGGAGACAATGCTCATAATTGCCGCTATAGGTGGACCGCTAGTTTTGGCCTACACCGGATTTGTCTTTTACACGTTTCGCGGAAAAGTCGAACTTGACGAGCACTCCTACTAAGGCTAGCATACCTTTGAGGCCATGAGTTTAATTGGCCAGGATGTAGCCCGCGCGGCGTCCGCACTTCGTTCGGGCGGACTCGTTGGAATGCCCACTGAGACGGTTTATGGGCTCGCAGCAAACGCACTCGACGTGGTCGCCGTTGCACGAATTTTTTCGGCCAAAAACCGCCCGCACTTTGACCCGTTAATTGTGCACCTGTCGGACTGGACTGAGGTTGACCGCGTCGCACAGGCGATTCCTTCTGATGCACAGCTCCTTTGGGCCAAATTGGGGCCCGCTCCCCTCACCTATGTGCTCCCGAAGCGGCCTGAGGTGCCTGACCTGGTTACTTCGGGTCTGGACCATGTCGCGGTGCGGATTCCCCAGCTGAAGCTCGCCCGTCAACTCTTGGCCTCGGCGGGGGTTCCGGTGGCGGCGCCCAGTGCCAACCCCTTTGGATTTGTGTCGCCCACCACTGCCCAGCATGTGGCAGACCAGCTCGGGGATCAGGTGGACTATATTTTGGACGGCGGAGCCTGCGGCGTCGGCGTCGAATCAACCATCGTCGCATGGCCTGAAGGGCGCGCAGTTGTGCTGCGCTTGGGCGGAATTCCGGTCGAGACCCTCACCGAAATTCTCGGGTATGAGCCAGAAGTTCGAACGTCCTCGAGCAAACCAAGTGCCCCGGGAATGCTTGATGCGCACTATGCCCCCGGCAAGCCCGTTCGGCTGATGGACCACGGTGTGGACTGGTCGCTTTTTTCGGCTCCTGAGGGCGCACAGGCGTTGCGGTTTGCTTCGAACGGAACGGCGAATGCGCTGACCACCCACGGAGACTGTGCCGAGGGAGCCCAACGGCTATTTGCCGCGCTGCGCGAATTTGCTGCCTCGGACTATAAAGAACTGTGGATCGAATTGGCCCCTGAAGTGGGCCTCGGACGGGCGATTAATGACCGCCTCCGTCGCGCCGCACACCGCGGCGAAGACTGAAGTTCTGGCCCAGGTAGACCCGGCGCACCACGTCGTCGGCGGCGAGCTCTTCGGCGGTTCCGCTTTTGATGATTTTGCCCTCAAACATGAGGTAGGTGCGGTCGGTGATCGCTAGG
This sequence comes from Schleiferiaceae bacterium, assembly GCA_030833905.1. Classification (GTDB taxonomy): domain Bacteria; phylum Bacteroidota; class Bacteroidia; order Flavobacteriales; family Schleiferiaceae; genus TMED14. Next base: position 7,468 of record JAURGG010000049.1, on the reverse strand, counting down.
GTTTCGTGCACGTTGTGGTCGGTGATCAGGACGCCGATTCCGCGCTCGTCGGCGAGGCGGGCCACAATGGACTGAATGTCCTCGACCGCGATGGGGTCGACGCCCGCAAAGGGCTCATCAAGCAGAATGAATTTGGGGTCGGACGCCAGGCATCGCGCAATCTCGGTGCGGCGGCGTTCACCACCTGAGAGCAAGTCACCGCGGTTTTTGCGCACTTTGTGCAGGCTGAACTCACCGAGAAGTTCTTCAGTGCGCCGGGAGACCTCGGCCCGGTTGAATCCGCGCCATTCCAGAACCGCCGCAATGTTGTCTTCGACGCTCAGTTTGCGAAAGACCGAGGCCTCTTGAGCGAGGTAGCCGATTCCGAGCTGGGCGCGCCGGTACATCGGAAGACCCGTGATGTCTTGACCGTCAAGCAGTACGCGGCCTTCGTCGGGACGAACCAAACCGACAACCGAATAGAATGAGGTGGTTTTACCGGCTCCATTAGGACCGAGAAGTCCGACGATTTCGCCTTGTTTGACCGAAAACGACGCGCCGTCGACCACATTGCGGCCTCGGTAGGTTTTAACCAGGGACTGTGCTTCGAGCTTCATCACGACGGGTTGCTAACGCGCTGGGCGCGCTGGTATTGTGCGAAGCGACTCAGGCCTATGCTGAGTTCGTACAGCAGTGCAACAGGCAGTGAAACGATAATCTGGCTGAAAACGTCTGGAGGGGTAATGATGGCAGACACCGCGAGGATTCCGACCCATGCATGGCGGCGGTAGGTGCGCATGCCCTGTGGTGTTGTGAGTCCGAGGCGCGACAGGAGGTATACCGCAACAGGGAGTTCAAAAAGTAGCCCCGTCGCCAGTACTACGCTCGTCACCGTCGACAAGTACGACGACATCTCAAATAGGTTTTGGATTTCGCCGCTCACCGTGTAGGTCGCCAAAAACTGTAGGCTCAGGGGAACAATAACGTAGTAGCCGAACAAGGCTCCGCTGAAGAAAAGAACCGAGGCCGAGCCGATGAAGACCGCCGACATTTTGCGTTCGCGCTCGGTGAGACCCGGAGCGATGAAGCGCCACAGCTCAAAGAGAACCAATGGAAACGCCATGATCAAGCCCGCGACGAGCGAAAGCCAAATGTGAAGACTGAATTGGCCGGCCATCTGCGTGTTGAGCAGCTGAAGTTCAAAGCCCCCGATGCAGAGCGAAGGGAGTCCGAAATAGGTACTTGCTTGGCAAAAGACCTGATAGGTAATGAAGTTTGCCTCTTTGGGGGCGAGCAGTACGCTGTTGAAGAGCCAATCCATTGCGCCAAAGGCAATCGCCCCACCTGCAAGAATGTAGGCAGAAGCCCGCATGAGGTGGGTGCGCAGCGCGGCCAGGTGGGCCAAAAAGGGCATCGTATTGCCGTCAGACATTTGGCAAAGGTAGGTTTGGTCGTACCTTCAAGTTTTGGTGCAATTTTGCGCTGCATTTTTGATCCCCCTATGGCACCTACGGTACCGGCCCAAAGCCGCGCTTTACTCAAGTCCTTCTTTGGTTTTGACGACTTTCGCGGTCGCCAGAGTGAGGTTGTTGCGTCGGTCATGGCGGGCACCGACACGTTTGTGATGATGCCAACAGGGGGCGGCAAGTCCCTTTGCTACCAGCTTCCGGCGCTTGATATGGGCGGGGTGGCCATTGTGATTTCGCCGCTGATTGCACTGATGAAAAACCAGGTGGACGCGCTGCGGAGCTTCGCCGAATCAGACGGAGTTGCCCACGTGTGGAACTCTTCACTGAACAAGCGCGAGATGGTCGAGGTGCGCCACGACTTGAGCGCCGGCCGTACGAAGTTGCTTTACATGGCTCCGGAATCACTCAACAAAGCCGAGAACATCGAGTTTTTAAGGGAGTTGCAGGTATCGTTTTACGCAATCGACGAGGCCCACTGTATTTCGGAATGGGGCCACGACTTCAGGCCCGAGTACCGCATGCTGCGCCAGGCGATGAACGCCATCGGACGCAAGCCCATTCTGGCCCTGACCGCCACCGCCACGCCCAAGGTGATGTCGGACATTCTCAAGACACTTGAGATTCCGAACGCCAAAGTCATCACCACCAGCTTTAACCGCCCAAATTTGGCCTACGAGGTCGAAGCCAAGACGGCCAACGTCGAGCGCGACATTGTCAAGCTGCTGCGCGACTACTCGGGCCGCTCGGCGATTGTGTACTGCCTGAGCCGCCAAAAGGTCGAAGAGCTCGCGCAGGTGCTTCAGCTGAATGGAATTTCAGCCCTGCCCTACCACGCCGGGCTCGATGCCGGCTCGCGCAGCCGCCACCAAGACGCCTTTTTGAACGAAGAGGTCGACGTGATTGTCGCGACGGTCGCCTTCGGAATGGGCATTGACAAGCCCGACGTGCGCCTGGTGGTGCACCACGATATGCCGCGCAGCCTCGAGGGCTACTACCAAGAGACGGGCCGCGCGGGACGCGACGGCGGCGAGGGGCGCTGCGTAACCTTTTACGCCGAAAAGGACCTCGACAAAATGGACAAGTTTTTGGCGCGCAAGCCAGTAGCCGAGCAAGAAATTGGCCGGCAGCTTCTACTGGACGCCCGTGCCTATGCCCTTACCTCAAGCTGCCGCCGCAAGTTTTTGCTGCACTACTTCGGCGAGTCCTATGCGGCACCCAATTGCGGAAGCTGCGACAACTGCACCGCTCCGCAGCAGGGAAGCGATGCGACTGAGCACGCGAGACTCGCTCTTACCACTGTTCTTGGGGGCAAGGGGCAGTTTCGTTCACTTCAGGTGGTGAACACCTTGTTAGGCAACGAAACCTCAATTCTCAAGACGTTGGGCGCTCGAAGCCTCAGTACTTGGGGAACAGGGACGTCCCATTCCACCGGATACTGGGACGATCTTGTGCGGCAACTCATGCTGTCGGGACTTCTGGACAAGGACCTCGAGCGCTACGGAATCTTGTCGGTGACCCCCGCCGGTACCGAACTACTTGACGGCAAGTCGAGCTTTACGGCCCTTCCCTATCGCGCCTTTGACGAGGAGGACTCCGGAGCGGCATCCGCAGGTTCCGCCCGAAAGGCCGCTGCCCTCGACCCGCAGCTCTACGCGACGCTTAAGGATTTGAACCGCAAGCTGGCACGGACGCGCAGCATTCCGCCTTATGCGCTGTTTTCTGAGGCTTCGCTCAACGAAATGGCGACGTCCTACCCGGTGGCGTTGGACGAGCTTAAAACGATTCCGGGTGTGGGCGAAGCCAAGGCCAAGCGCTTTGGCGCCGAAATCCTGGACGCCATCAGGGCCCATGTCGAGGCGCACGGAATTGAGCGCCCCGGCGACTTTGCAATCCGCAGCGCCGGCCAAAAGGGCAACCTCAAGTTGTACATCATTCAGTCGGTGGACCGCAAGCTCGGCCTCGAAGAAATCGCGCGCAGCAAGCAGGTCTCGGTCGACGACATTTTGAGCGAGATGGAGAACATCGTGCGCAGCGGAACTCGCCTCGGCCTCGACTACCTGATCGAGGACTACCTGGACGAGGATTCGCTCGACGAAATCACCGACTACTTCGCCGAAGACAGTGAAGACGGCGCCCTTGACGAGGCCGTTCGCCATTTTGACCAAGAGTACGGAGAGCTCGAGCTGCGTCTGGCCCGACTGCGGTTTTTGTGCAGCGTGGTGTAGCGAGCAGCTAGCAAGGTTGGTAAAGTTGGCAAGGTTGGCTCGTTGGCGAAGGCAGCACGGTTGGCTCGCCTGCAAGTGGCTCGTAACTGGTTACTAGTTACCAGCGGCAAGAAAACGAGTAGCCACTAACCAGTAGCTAGTAACCAGTAGCCAGTAGCTAGTTACCAGTAGCCAGCAGCTAATTCATCACCACAAACCGAAGTTCCGTAGGCAGATTCTCACGGCAAGAGAGGCCGCAGGTTGCTTTGGAGTAGGCGATGAGTTTTTGGTAGGTGGCTTCGCGGGCGGAGCCAGTGTGTGCGTGTTCCGCAGATTGAGTAGGTTGGGCCATAGGCAGCATTGAGGTTCAGCTACCTAACGCCTGACCCGTTAGTTTGGTATTTCGACGTGCAGCATTCGCCGCAAGTTGGCTACGGCGTAGCGCATGCGACCGAGGGCGGTATTGATTCCGACCCCCGTCTCTTCGGCGATTTCTTTGAAACTCAAGCCGGACTGCAGCCGCAGCTCGAGCACGATCTTTTGGTCGGCCGGAAGCCGCTGCACGGCCTCGTGGGCGTCGTGCATCCACTGCATGGCCACGGCGCGCTCTTCGGCGTTGAGGGCTTCGTCGGCGATTCCGTCAGAGGCAAGGTCCATGTGTTCGGAATTCGATACCGGCGAGCGCTGCTGCTTGCGAAAAAAGTCCATGGTGGCGTTGCGGGCCACGCGGTGAATCCAGGCGGCGAACTTGCCCGATTCGGCGTAGTCACCGGACTTGACCGAATGGATGAATTTGATCCACACCTCTTGAAAGATGTCGTCGGCGACGTCGCGGTCTTTGACCTTTGACACGATGGCCGCGAAGAGCGGATCGCCATGGCGGCGCATTAAAACCTCAAAGGCGCGTTCGTCTCCTGATGCGTAGCGCGTAATGAGCTCGGCATCCTGAACCTCGGAATACAGCATAGCTAGTTGGCATTAAGTCAATTGCGTAGCTGTGCGTCGATAGGCCTGCGGTTCAGTTTTGGATGTGTGATGCGTTCTGACGGTGCAGAACTCGTTCCAAAAATAAGTTTTTTCTCGGAATACAAAGCGGTAAATTTGCAACTTGCTCATGGAAGAACTCGAAGTCCGCGTAGAAGGTGCCCGCGTGCACAACTTGAAAAACATTCATGTGGTGTTCCCCCATGGCCACCTCGTGGTGGTGACCGGGGTGAGCGGATCGGGCAAATCCTCGCTCGCATTTGACACGTTGTACGCCGAAGGCCAGCGCCGGTACGTCGAGTCGCTGTCAGCCTATGCCCGACAGTTTTTGGGCAAACTCGAGAAGCCCGAGGTGGACGACATTAAAGGCCTTGCCCCTGCCATTGCGATCGAGCAAAAGGTGAGCACTCGGAATCCGCGCTCGACCGTCGCCACGGCCACCGAGATTCACGACTACCTTAAACTGCTCTTTGCACGCGTCGGACGCACCTATGCGCCCAGCGGAGCCGAAGTCCGTCGCCACAGCGTCGCAGATGTGCTCCAGTTTTTAGCGTCCCAGCCTGAAGGAGATTACGCCCTCGTCACAGCTCCACTCGATATGAAGGACCGGAGCGCGTCTGCGTTTTGGGAGCTGCTAAGTAGCCAGGGGTACGCCCGAGTGTGGACCCCCTCACAGGGCGTCGTACGCTTGGACGAAAATCCGAGCTCAGAGGGCGTGGAATTGGTGGTGGACCGCGTCCCTACCGGACTCCGCGACGAGGACTGGGATGCCCGCGCCGCAGATTCAGTTCAAACGGCGCTCTACGAAGGCCAGGGCACCTGCCGCATTCGCATTGGAGATCAACTGAATGAGTTCTCGAACCGGTTTGAAGCCGAGGGCGTGCGCTTTGAAGAGCCCACCCCAGGATTGTTTTCGTTCAACACGCCCCAGGGCGCCTGCCCCACGTGCGAGGGATTTGGTTCCGTGCTGGGAATTGATCCGGAATTGGTGGTTCCGAACCCCGGATTGAGTGTGTTTGAGGATGCCGTTGCGCCGTGGCGCGGCGAAAAACTCGGTGAATGGAAAGACCAGCTGCTGCGGGGAGCCGAGCGCGCCGGATTCCCCATCCACCGCCCCGTACAGCAGCTCAGCCCCGAGCACCACGCGATGCTGTGGAAGGGCTGCGCCCACTTTGCCGGAATCGACGCCTTTTTTAAGATGGTCGAAGAGAGCTCGTACAAGATTCAGTACCGGGTTCTGCAGGCACGCTACCGGGGCAAAACGACGTGCCCGGATTGCGGCGGATCGCGCCTGCGCCGCGAAGCCCTCGCCGTCCACGTCGGTGACCGCAACCTCGCCGAGGTACTCGAACTCAGCGTGCGCGACGCCAAACGCTGGTTTGACGCGCTTGAACTCAGCGCCCACGATACCAAGGTGGGTGAACGCCTGCTGCAGGAGCTGCGCCACCGCCTCGACATTTTGGAGCGCGTCGGACTGCACTACCTGACGCTCAACCGGCCCGCCAACACGTTGAGCGGGGGCGAATCCCAGCGGATTCACCTTGCCACCAGCCTAAGTGCTGCGCTCGTCGGGTCGATGTACATTTTGGACGAGCCCTCAGTGGGCCTGCATCCGCGCGACGCCGACCAACTTTTGGGCGTACTGCAGGCACTTCGCGATGCGGGCAACACCGTCATTGTGGTCGAGCACGACGACGTATTTATGCGCGCCGCCGACACCGTCATTGACATCGGACCCGGAGCCGGTCGCCTCGGCGGCGAGGTCGTGTACGCGGGCCCCGGTAGCGGCCTGTACCTCGCCCCTACCCTCACCGGCGACTACCTCTCGGGGCGCAAGCAGGTGGGACGCACTCCGCTCGGAACTGAAGCCCGTCACTGGATCGAGCTTCGCGGTGCTCGCGCCCAAAACCTCAAGGATGTAACGGTACGGATTCCGCTCGAGCGATTGACGGCGGTGTGCGGCGTAAGCGGTTCGGGCAAAACCACTCTGGTGCGGAACATTTTAGTACCCGCCCTTCAAAAACTGCTCGGAGAATACGGCGGGCGCGCCGGCGCGTTTGACGAGCTCACCGGAGACTGGCGGCGCATCAGCGCGGTCGAGGTCGTCGACCAAAACCCCATGGGCAAGTCGTCGCGGTCAAATCCGGTGACCTACCTCAAGGCCTACGACGACATCCGCAACCTCTATGCGGCCCAAAAGTCCGCCCAGCTGCGCGGTTATGCGGCCAAGCACTTCTCGTTCAATACCGACGGCGGACGCTGCCCAGTATGCCAAGGCGACGGATACGTCACCGTCGAGATGCAGTTCATGGCCGACGTGCACCTCAAGTGCGAACAGTGCCACGGCAAACGCTTTATGGCAGACGTGCTCGAGGTCGAGTTTCAGGGCAAGTCCATCAGTGACATTCTCGAGCTGACGGTCGACGAGGCGATGGAGTTTTTTGCCGCCCACCAGCAAAAGAAAATTACCGACAAGCTTCGCCCGCTGGCCGACGTCGGATTGGGGTATATTCAGCTCGGACAGTCGTCGAGCACGCTTTCGGGCGGAGAGGCGCAGCGCGTGAAGCTGGCATCGTTCTTAGTGCGTGGGCACTCAGCCGACCCCGTGCTGTTTGTCTTTGACGAACCCACCACAGGGCTTCACATGGACGACGTGCAGAAGTTGCTAAAGTCCTTAGATGCGCTCATCGCCCTCGGGCACACCGTGGTCGTGGTAGAACACCACCGCGATGTCCTAGCCGCATCCGATTGGTTAATTGAATTGGGTCCAGATGGTGGACCCGACGGAGGTCACCTAATGTATGCCGGAGACCCCCGTGAAATGAAGGGCTT
>JAURGG010000048.1 GCA_030833905.1 Schleiferiaceae bacterium | reverse complement strand
CCTTCGGGCGTAGTCCAACGAATTCGGCCCTCAGTGGCGTCGTCGAGGTCAGTATCGTGCTCAAAGTGAAGGCGCACGTTGGCGTGCTTTTCGGCCTCGGTCATCAGGGCCATATTGATTCCGCCCCGCGAAACCGACCAAATGGCCTGGCCGTTCTCACCGTAGGGCTGCTTCGTGATCGAGCCGTCGACGGCGTGCATCACGCGGCGGTACATAGGAATCGCCTCGCGGCGCACCGCCTCAGCCACACCTACGGCCTCAAGGGCGCGCCAGCCGCGGTCGCTGAGGGCGAGGTTGATCGAGCGTCCGCCTTTATACCCGGCACGGCGCGAATCGGCGCGGCGCTCAAATACGTCCACGGTGTAGCCCCGCTGGGCGAGAAAGGTGGTCCAAAGGCTTCCGACGAGACCGGAGCCGACGACAGCGGCGTGCTGTGACATAGTTACTGCGTTAGCGATTCGGCGAGCAGGGCCTCAAGTCGGGCCAGGTCGCGGTAGGATGAGTAAAGCGGAGCCACCGCCATGCGCACGGTGCCCGGCTCGCGCCAGTCGGCGTAGACTCCGCGGGATACGAGGTAGTCGAAGAATCTGCGGTCGCGACCGACAAACTGCACGGAGACTTGCGAACCGCGGTGCTGGGGCTCACGCGGGGTGAGCACCTTAATTTCTTGCCCGGTCTGCGCTGACACGTGGTCGAGGAGCCCGAGGAGTACGTCGGTCATCGCCAGCGACTTGGCGCGGTAGGCGTCGAGGTCGGCCCGGTCAAATACGTCGAGGGCGGCGCGCTGGGCGGCCATTCCGAGCACGGGGGCATTTGACCACTGCCAGGATTCGGCGCTGCGTTCTGGGACAAATTCGGGCGGCATCTTAAACCGGCTGGCTTTGTCGTGGCCCCACCATCCGGCGAGGCGAAAGGTCTCTGGGCCGTGGTGGCGTTCGTGCACGTAGAGCCCGGCGACTCCGCCTGGGCTGGAATTCAAGTACTTGTACGAGCACCACGCGGCGAAGTCGACACCCCAGTCGTGCAGCTTGAGCGGAACATTGCCCATGGCGTGGGCCAAGTCCCATCCCACCAGCATGCCTTGAGCATGTGCGGCAGCAGTGATTTCGGCGATGGGGTAGGCGCGACCGGTGAAGTAGTGGACTCCGCCCAGTAACAGAGTTGCTCCGCTGCGTCCGTGCTCGGCGATGGCCTTAATGACCTCGTCGGGGGTGGGGGCGCCTTCGGGGTCGGTTCCGCGAATTTCAAAAAGCTCGCCGTGCTCGTTCCACTGCGCTTGGCTGGCAAGGGCATACTGGTCCGAAGGGAACGCCTTCGCCTCGCACATCAGCAGCGGACGCTCGGCCGTGGGACGGTAAAACGACGCCAGCAGAGTGTGCAGGTTGCCGGTGAGCGAACCCATGGCGACGACCTCAGACGGCTTGGCGCCGGCCAAACGGGCCAGCGAATCGGTGAGCCGCTCGTGGTAGGGCATCCATGGATTCGGGCCGTGAAAATGGGCCTCGACACCATACTTCTGCCAGCTCTCGAGCTCGGTTTTTAGCGCGGATTCGGTGGCGCGCGGCATCAGGCCTAACGAGTTGCCCGTCAAGTAGATAACCTCTTCACCGTCGAGGGTTGGGAGGTGGAATTCCGCCCGCAGTGAGGCAAGGGAATCGGCGGCATCGAGACGTGCCGCTTCGGAAGTGCTGATAAAACGGTTCATAAGGGCTGAACAAGCATGCGCAAGGTAGGTTATAGCGTAAGTAATTTTGCTCGCTCAAACCCCAAATTCCGCCCGCCATGCAGGGAAGTTTCGAAGGCCGACACATCGGTCCACAGTCTGAAGAACAACAGCAAATGCTTCAAGCGATTGGAGCGAAGAGCCTCGATCAGTTGATCGACGAAACGGTTCCTGCGGGAATTCGCAGTCCGCGTCCGCTCGACATTGCACCAGCCATAAGCGAGCAAGAGTACCTGCGCCACATTTACGGAATTTCGCAGAAGAATCAAGTGTTTGCTAGCTACATCGGCCAAGGTTACCACCCTGCCGCGCTGCCGGCCGTGATTCAGCGCAATATTCTCGAAAACCCAGGATGGTACACGGCCTACACGCCCTACCAAGCCGAAATCGCTCAAGGTCGTCTCGAGGCGCTGCTCAACTACCAAACGATGGTGATTGACCTGACGGGAATGGAGATTGCCAACGCTTCGCTGCTCGACGAGTCGACAGCTGCTGCCGAGGCCATGACGCTCCTGCTTGCCGCCCGCAGCCGCGAGCAGCAAAAGCGCGACACGCTCAAGTTCTTTGTCGACCACGACGTGTATGCCCAGACCAAGGCCCTGCTGCAGACCCGCGCAGAACCGATCGGAGTAGAGCTCGTGTTTGGCGATGCGATGAGCTTTGAGCCGACCGACGAGTTCTTTGGAGCCCTTGTGCAGTACCCGACCGCCAGCGGTTCGGTGCGCGACTACGTGGAATTCAGCGCTGCTTGTGCCCGCCACGAGGTGCGCCTGGCCGTAGCTGCCGACATTTTGGCGCTGACCCTGCTGCCGTCTCCCGGAAGCTGGGGTGCCGACGTCGTCTTCGGTTCGACGCAACGACTCGGAATTCCGATGGGCTACGGCGGTCCGCACGCGGCATTTTTCGGAAGCAAGGACGCCTACAAGCGCTTTATGCCCGGCCGCATCATCGGCCGCACGATTGACGTGGACGGCAACCCGGCGCTTCGCATGGCCCTTCAGACCCGCGAGCAGCACATCAAGCGCGACAAAGCGACGTCAAACATTTGCACCGCTCAGGTTCTGCTAGCCGTGATGGCGGGCATGTACGCGGTCTACCACGGCCCAGACGGCCTTAAGGCAATCGCCGAGCGCATTCACGCCAAGGCGAGCGGAATCGCTGACGCCCTCACCGCTATGGGCGTCACGGTGATGCACAACGAGTTCTTTGACACCGTGTCGTTTGAGGCTACGGACGCGCAGCGTTCCGCCCTAAAGAAGGCGACTGAGGCGCACGGAATCAACCTCGGATACACCGATAAGTGTGTTCAAATCAGTACCAACGAGGTGATGAACGGCGACGACGCCAACGCTCTTGTGGCCGCTTTGGCAGAGGGACTGGGCGCAAAAAACCCCGCTTTTGCCGACGGAACCAAGCGTTTGAAGCATTTGCGCACGGACGCCATTCTAACACACCCCGTCTTTCACAGCTACCGCAGCGAAACCGAAATGATGCGCTACATCAAGAAGCTGGAGCGCCGCGACATTTCGCTGAACCACAGCATGATTTCGCTCGGAAGCTGCACGATGAAGCTCAACGCGGCTGCTGAAATGCTTCCGCTGAGCTGGCCCGCATTTGCGAACATGCACCCCTTTGTGCCGGTCGAGCAGGCTGCGGGATACCACGAAGTGCTGCGCAGCCTCGAGCGCGACCTCGCTGAGGTGACCGGTTTTGCCGCCACATCACTTCAACCGAATTCCGGAGCCCAAGGCGAGTACGCCGGCCTCTTGGTGATTCGCGCCTACCACCGCAGCCGCGGCGACCACCACCGCGTGACGGCGCTGATTCCGTCGTCAGCTCACGGAACCAACCCCGCCTCAGCCGTAATGGCCGGTATGGATGTGGTCGTGGTGGGCTGCGACGAGCACGGAAACGTCGACCTTGCCGACCTGCGCGCCAAAGCCGAGCAGCACAAAGAGACGTTGGCCGCCATGATGGTGACCTACCCGTCGACCCACGGTGTGTTTGAGTCCGGAATTAAGGAGGCGACCGCCATCATCCACGAGTTCGGAGGCCAAGTCTACATGGACGGCGCCAACATGAACGCCCAGGTGGGCCTGACTTCGCCAGGAATGATCGGTGCAGACGTCTGCCACTTGAACCTGCACAAAACGTTTGCGATTCCGCACGGCGGAGGCGGTCCTGGCGTTGGTCCGATCTGTGTGGCCAGCCACCTTGCTCCGTTCTTGATGGGCCACCCCGTGGTTGCCTGCGGCGGAACCCAGGCCATCGGCCCCGTTTCTGCAGCTCCGTTTGGAAGCGCACTCGTAACCTTGATTTCCTACGGATACATTAAGATGCTCGGCGGCGAAGGCTTGACCAACAGCACGAAGATGGCCATTTTGAACGCGAACTACATGAAGTTCCGCCTCGAAGCCGCGTACCCTATTTTGTACACTGGTGAAAATGGCCGCGCCGCGCACGAAATGATTCTCGACTGCCGTCCGCTCAAGCGCGACACCGGCATTGAGGTGACCGACATCGCCAAGCGCTTGATGGACTTCGGCTACCACGCGCCTACCGTTTCGTTCCCCGTGGGCGGAACCATGATGGTTGAGCCTACCGAGTCCGAGTCCCGCGTAGAGCTCGACCGCTTCTGTGATGCGATGCTCGCCATCCACTCTGAAGCCATGGCAATTGCTGCGGGCAGCTCAGATGCCCACAACAATCCGCTCAAGAATGCGCCGCACACCCAAGCCATGCTCGTGGCCGAGGAGTGGACGTTGCCCTACAGCCGTAAGCAAGCGGGCTACCCCATGTTGGATTCACTTGACAATAAAGTATGGCCAGCCGTTCGCCGCGTCGACGACGCCTACGGTGACCGCAATCTTATTTGTACCTGTGCACCCATCGAGTCCTACCAATCTTAATTTTTGAATCGATTTCTTTCGTAAGTTTGAGATTCTTCAACGCCAACACGTCAATTACATGAAAAAAACTACGCTTTCTCTTATTGCAGCAGCGCTTTCAACAGCGGCTTTTGCACAGGTGTCAGAGCGTACCGTGCCGCTTCCGCGCATGGTCGACGACGCCCCCGTTCGCCACATTACTCCAGCCGAGCTCTCTGCCCAATACGGCGCCGAGACAGTCGTATGGTCTGAGGACTTCGCCAACGGAATCCCCGCTACATGGTTGAACTACGGTACTGCACAGTCCGTGGCCGATCCCGATGCCAAGTGGGAGTACCGTGGAGCTGCGACCACACCGAACACGACAGTTGGATCGCGTGGTGCCTACTCCGGCCTTGTGACCAACCCCAATTACACGTCAATCAACTCGGCAACCAAGTCCAACGGTTTTGTTGTGTTTGACTCGGACTACCTTGACAACGCAGGTACCGCAGGCAACTTCTGTGCGGCTTCAGGTATTGCAGTATTGGCTTGCGCTCCGCACGTAGCGAACCTCGAGACTTCAGTGATCAACCTTACAGGCTACTCAGCTGCTGACCTCATCTTCACACAGTTTTACCGCCGTTTTGCAGGTCCAGGTGGCGTGCAGTCGGTTCCCGCTACCTATCTTGATTTCTCTACCGACGGTGGAGCCACTTGGTTTGGTAACGTCACCCTCAACGCCGGCATCGCGGTAAATAGCGCTACAGCTGCCAATGACGTGGTCGTGGTGAACGTAGGTTCGTACATCGGCAACGCAGCGAACGCCAAGATTCGCTTCCGCTTTGATGGCGACTACTACCACTGGCAGATCGACGACATTCAGATCGTCTCTACGCCAAAGAACCGCCTCGCGTTCACCGCAAACAACGGTGCGCCTGCCCAGGACATCGTATTCGGTGCAGGTCAAGACGGTGCTCGCCAAGGTCACCAGACGTTGAAGCAGGCTCGTCCGATCGCATTTGACGCCAACGTGTACAACTCTGGCATTCTTGCTCAGAACAACGTAAAGCTTCAAATGAAGATTTTCAACAACACTGGTGTCGTTCAAACGATCAACTCGCCTGTGATTTCAAGCGTAGCTTCTGGTGACACAGCTTCATGGCAAGATCTAAACACCTACGCTTCAGCTTGGACTCCAAGTGCAGAGGGTGTGTACGGATTCACGTACAACGTAATGTCTGACTCAACTGTAGTTACTTCAGATACCTTGGCCCTTGCGGTAACGGACTCTACGATGTCATTGGACTTCGGTTCATGGGACAACAGCATTGGTGCCTCTACCTCAACCTACCACGGTGACGGATTCCAGGCTGCGAACCGCATCGACCTAGTCGACGACGAACTGCTCTTCGGTGCCAAAGTGTACTTGAGCTCTAACACGGTTCCAGGTGGTATCCTTGAGCTTGCTGTGTACGACTCTTCAGCCTTCGGGGCCAATGGTTTCGACCCGAACAAGCTCGTTGCTTACGGTCAGAAGGTGATTGACGCTGCCGATGTATCACGCACGTTTGTTCGCTACGACTTTACAGATGCTACGACCGGTCGCGGTGTTGAACTAGATCTTGCCGATGGTGCATACTTCTTCAACGTGACTCAGTACGACAACCAGGGCGCCAACTACCTGGCCATTCGCAACGACCAAACCTTTGCAAAGCTTGCGGGTTCTGGGTACTTCTACCTTCCGAACGCACCAACTGCAGGTTGGTACTCAGGCTACAGCAATTCACTTGCCTTCAACAACCTTTGGGTTCGTTCACTCTACTGTCCTGCTTCAGTGGCTGCAGCATGTATGCTGAGTGTTGACGAGAACCCAATGGCAGAGCTTGCCTTGGCTCCGAACCCTGCTACGGACTACGTGAACGTATCGTTTGGTCTGCTCACAGGTCAGTACCAAATCGAAGTTCTCGACCTCACCGGTAAGGTGGTGAAGAGCGAGTTGGTCCGCGCCGGAGCAAACGTTCCTGTATTCGTTGGAAACCTCGACCGCGGCATGTACGTGGTTCGCGTGGCCAAGGGTACTGACGTGAAGACCTTCAAAGTGTCGCTTCTCTAAGTAGCCACTTGATTCAATGAGAACGGCCCGGGTTTCCCCGGGCCGTTTTGTTTTTAAGTTATTTGGCTACACTTTAGGCATCCGGCCTCCAAGGACCGTTCGCGTGATAAAGTCCTTTTCGAGGGACCATCCGCGCGCGGGGCTGTACTCACGCCCGTAAAAGATGATTTGCAGATGGAGCTTGTTCCAGAGCTCCTTTGGAAAGAGCTTTTTGGCGTCCTTCTCGGTTTGCTCCACGCTTTTTCCGGTGGTGAGCGCCCAGCGGGTCATCAGGCGGTGGATGTGCGTATCCACGGGGAACGCGGGGACTCCAAATGCCTGGCTCATGACTACTGACGCGGTTTTATGTCCGACACCGGGCATCGCTTCAAGCGCTTCAAACGACTGCGGAACCTGGCCTCCGTGCAGCGTCACTATCATCTCAGAAAGTCCTTTTAGTCCCTTGGACTTCATGGGTACGAGTCCGCACGGCCGAATGATTTCGGCAATTTCTTCAATACTCAGCGCGGCCATGGCTTCGGGCGTATCCGCCTTGGCAAACAGGGTCGGGGTAATCGTGTTGACGCGGGCATCGGTGCACTGAGCCGACAGGACGACGGCGCACAGCAAGGTGAACGGGCTGTAGTGGTCGAGCGGAATGGGAACTTCGGGGTACAGGTCCTCGAGGTGCTCGATAATGTACGCGGCTTTTTGCTTCTTGGTCACGGAACAAAGGTCGAAACCCCGGCGTTACCTTTAACAGATTAATATTAGTAAACCGATGACTCATCTCAATCCTGGCGACCAAGCGCCCAACTTTGAAGCTCAAGACCAGCACGGAACCACTGTTTCGCTCACCCAGTTCGCGGGCAAAAAAGTGGTGCTTTACTTTTACCCGAAGGACGACACTCCAGGCTGTACGGCTGAGGCCTGCTCGTTTCGCGACGGCCAATCAGAACTCCAGAATGCAGGGTACGCGGTGCTTGGTGTTTCGCCCGACAGCGTTAAGTCGCACGGAAAGTTCGCCGACAAGTTCTCGCTGAACTTCTCACTGCTCGCAGACACCGAAAAGACCATCTGCCAGGCCTACGGAGTGTGGGGTAAAAAGAAGTTTATGGGCCGCGAATACGACGGCGTGCACCGCGAGACCTTCGTGATTGACGAGGCCGGACGCATTGAACGCGTGATCACCAAGGTGGACACCAAAGAGGCGACCAAGCAGATTCTTGCCGGAGCCTAAATTCCGCACCGAGAGTTATGAACGATGGTTGCGTTAGCCGTGGCAAGCGCGTACTTTCGTTTAGCCGACGACTACGGACGTCGGCCCCCTCTACTTTTGGCACAAACCATTAACAATCACATACAATGAGTCAAGATCGCGAAGCCAAACTCAAGGCGCTCCGCCTCACAATGGAGAAACTAGACAAGACCTACGGCAAGGGGGCCGTAATGCGCATGGGCGATACCGCCGTCGAAGAGGTTGAAATCATTCCATCAGGGTCGCTTGGCCTCGACATTGCCCTTGGAATCGGAGGCTACCCACGTGGCCGTGTCATCGAGATTTACGGACCTGAATCGTCAGGTAAAACCACGCTCACCCTGCACGCCATCGCAGAGGTGCAGCGCAAGGGCGGAATCGCCGCATTTATCGATGCAGAGCACGCATTTGATCGATTTTATGCCGAAAAGCTGGGGGTAGATACCGAAAACCTCATCATTTCTCAGCCCGACAACGGTGAGCAGGCACTCGAAATCGCCGACAACCTGATTCGCTCTGGGGCCATTGACCTTATTGTGGTTGACTCGGTCGCCGCATTGACGCCCAAGGCCGAAATCGAAGGCGAAATGGGTGAATCTAAAGTGGGTCTTCATGCCCGCTTGATGTCTCAAGCGCTGCGCAAGCTCACGGGTACGATTTCAAAAACGAACTGTACGTGCATATTCATTAACCAGCTTCGCGAGAAGATTGGAGTTATGTTTGGCAATCCAGAGACCACTACAGGTGGTAACGCCCTTAAGTTTTATGCCTCGGTTCGCCTCGACATTCGCCGCTCTACCCAAATTAAAGATGGCGATGTTGCCGTAGGTAACCGCGTCAAGGTCAAGGTGGTCAAGAACAAGGTGGCTCCTCCGTTCCGAGTGGCGGAATTTGATATTCTGTACGGAGAGGGCATCAGCAAGGTGGGCGAAATCATCGACTTGGGTGTTGCCACCGAGGTGATTTCAAAGAGCGGAAGCTGGTTCAGCTACGGAGACACCAAGTTGGGCCAAGGCCGCGACGGTGTGAAGAATATTTTGAAGGACAACCCAGAACTCTGCGACGAAATTGAAGCACAAATTGTTGCCAAGCTTCCTAAAGCTTAGTTTCTTAGTCCTCGCGATCGCGTCGTGTGGAAGCCCTGAAGGTCAGAGTGATTCCGAAGATAACGGTGAAGACCGCGTGCTGGATTCGCTGACGGCTGTACTGAAGGAGGATCCCGAAAATGTGTCGGCCCTCGTCGCACGTGCGGACTACTATCTAGAGGTCAAGAACTTCCCGTACGCCAAGATGGACGCCCAGGCGGCCTTTACAGTGGATAGTGCAAACCACGACGCCCTGAGGGTGCTCGGTGACGCGCACTACGTGAGCAACGAGACGCGAATATCTCGGGATGCGTGGCAGCGCTGTGCAGAACTCTTTACTGAGGATGTGGAGTGCCGCCTCAAGCTCGCTGAGCTCTACCAAGTGGTGATGGAGTACGGAAAGAGTTCAAAGGTGGTGGATGAAGTCCTTGCGCTTGATCCCAACAACCCGACAGCCTACTACATCAAGGGAATCAACGTGCGGGACGAGAAAGGCGATACGAACGTAGCGCTAGCCTACATCCAAAAAGCCATTGATTTGAATCCCAACTACGAGGTGGCGCTTGATATGGCAGGTGTGCTTCATTCCGCAAAAGGAAATCCATTAGCGCTGAGCTATTTTGAGCGACTCGCGACGTTGCGCCCCGATGATTTCAATGTATACTACAAGGTGGGCATGTTTCACTTGGGTGTCAAGAACTGGAATTCCGCCATTGAGGCGTTTACCCAGGCGGCCCAGCTCAATCCTAAGGACGCAGAGAGCTTGTACAATCTGGGCTACATCCACCTTGAGTTGCAGCTCTACACCGAAGCCCGTCAGTACTTCACCCAAAGTATTGAGGCCCGCGCCGTCAACTACCGAGCCCACTACGCTCGTGCCTATGTCTACGAAAAGGTCGGCGACCTGAACGCGGCACAAGCGGACTACATGAAGGCGATTGAGTACAATCCGTCGCATGCTCCCTCTAAAGAAGGCTTGGGTCGGGTGCGAGCCGGAATCGCAAGCTTTAAAAAGTAACTATGGACCAACCGCGCCCCGCGCAGCGTCCGCACCGCATGGAGCGGCACGGAGACGTTCGCATTGACGAATACTACTGGCTCAACGACCGCGAGAATACTGAGGTCATTGACTACCTGAACGCAGAAAACGCCTTCCGAGAGGAGGGGATGGCTGCTTCAAAGCCTTTGATCGACCTGCTTTATGCGGAGATGACTGGTCGTTTGGATCCGAACGAGGCATCGCTTCCGGTGGAGATGGACGGCTACTGGTACCAGTCCCGCTACCAAGAGGGTAAAGAGTATCCGATTCACTTGCGCTTTCAGGGTTCCGAAGAGGGACCCGAGCAGCTCGTACTCGACGTGAACGCGTTGGCTGAGGGCAAGTCCTACTGCCAGGTTGCATCTATGGTGATGACCCGCGACCACCAGCGCATGGCCTACGCCGTGGATTTTGTGAGCCGTCGGCAGTACACGCTGCGGTTTCGTGAAATCGCAACTGGCGAAGAGCACACAATGGAAATCCCGGACACGTCGGGCGCATTTGCATGGGCCGACGACGGACGTACGTTTTTTTACGCCACCAAGGACCCAGTCACGCTTCGCGTGGACAAGATTTGGCGCCATTCCTTGGACTCCCAAGGTGAGCCCGTGCTCATCTTTCACGAGAAGGACGAGTCGTTCAGCTGCACGGTTTACCGTGGCAAAACCAAGAAGTACCTGATGATTTCAACCTCGTCCACGAATGTGGATGAGGTATGGTTCCTTTCGGCATCTGAGCCGCTTGGGGATTTTCAGTGCATCATGCCGCGCACGCCGGGTTTGGAGTATTCAGCGAGCCATCACGCTTCAAGCTGGTGGATTCGTAGCAATCTTGGGGGCAGAACCAATTTTGCGCTCTTTCAGGCACCTGAAGACCAGCCCGGGGAGTGGACGGAAGTGATTCCGCACCGAGACGACGTGCTGCTTGAGGGCATTGATTTGTTTGATGATTTTATGGTGCGCGAGGAACGTGAGCTCGGACTGCTGCGCATCGTGGTGCGGCCATGGGATTCGGCCATGGGTCCTGAATATGCCATTGCGATGCCCGAGGAGACGTACACGCTGTACACAGCGTCAAATCCTTCGTCGGCGACGCGTACGCTGCGCTACGTCTACACTTCCTTGACGACTCCGGCCACGACCTATGATTTTGATATGGTCACCCGCGAGCAAGTGGTCAAAAAAGTGCAAAAAGTGGTGGGGGGCTACGACCCAAGTCGCTTCGTGACGCGCCGGCTTTGGGCGACGGCTCCGGATGGAACCCAGGTCCCCATGAGTTGGGTCGGTCCCGCAGATCGCCAAGGCGCGGTGCCCACATTGCTTTACGGATACGGAGCCTACGGAATTACCGTCGATCCCGCGTTCAGCATTGCGCGTCTCAGTCTTTTGGAGCGCGGAATGGCCTACGTCATCGCCCATGTTCGCGGTGGCGAATACCTCGGTCGTGCCTGGTACGAGCAGGGCCGAATGGAGCACAAGCAGAACAGCTTTAGCGACTTCATTGCCTGCGGCGAGATGCTTCGCAGTGAGGGCTTTGCTTCGCAACTTTTTGCCATGGGCGGAAGCGCCGGCGGACTCCTCATGGGCGCCGTGATCAACCAGCGTCCGAATCTCTGGTCGGGTGTCATCGCGGCGGTTCCCTTTGTGGACGTCGTAACCACGATGCTGGACGACAGTATTCCACTCACCACCGGTGAGTACGACGAATGGGGAAACCCAAACGAGCCGGAAGCGTACTTTAGGATGAAGTCCTATTCGCCCTACGATAATGTTGCCACGCAGGATTACCCGCCATTGCTTGTGACCACGGGCTTGCACGACAGTCAAGTTCAGTACTTTGAGCCCGCCAAGTGGGTTGCGCGCCTGCGCGAACGCCGTACGAATTCAGCACCCCTCTACATGTACTGCAATATGGATACGGGGCATGGCGGAGCCAGTGGACGCTACGAGTCCTACCGCGAAACGGCGATGGAGTACGCGTTTTTGCTCAGTTTAGCTGAGGTTAGCTGAGATTAGCTGAGATTAGCTCGTTGGCTTTTGGCTGAGATTGGCTCGTTGGCTTTTGGCGGGGTTGGCTAATTGGCTGAGGCCAGGGAAGCCCCCTGCAGTGCGCGGCTAGAAACCAGAGACTAGTTGCTAGTTACTCGTTGCTAGTTTTTGGTCGACGAGTTTCGCCAGTGTGCCGAGTGCGCCTTGTTGGGACTGAGTCCAGGTTTGGTTGGGTGCGCGGTGTTCGACGGCGTCGAGCCACGTAAGGGCTTCGTCGAGGTTGGTGACTTTGTGGGCGACGTGGTCGCGCAAGGAATCTTCGGCTTCCCAGTGGCGGCCGAGGTTAGGGCCAAATGCGACGGGTAATCCCCACGATAGGGGCTCGATAATGTTGTGAAGGCCCTGTGTGAAGGCGCCGCCTACGAAGGCGGCTTGGGCG
>JAURGG010000047.1 GCA_030833905.1 Schleiferiaceae bacterium | reverse complement strand
TTCTTGTCGGGGTAGACCATGTAGTCGAACTGCTTGTTGGCCTGAATGAGCTCTTCGGCAAGGCGCATCGAATTCTGAACGTGAACGTTGTCGTCGCCGGTTCCGTGGATCAGCAAAAGGTTGCCCTTGAGTTTGGCGGCGTGGGCTAGGGGCGAATTAATGTCGTAGTTGGTCGAGTTCTCGCCCGGAGTTCGCATGTATCGCTCAGTGTAGATGTTGTCGTAAAAACGCCAGTTGGTCACCGGGGCGACAGCGATGGCGGCTTTAAATACTTCGGAACCTTGCATCACGCAGTTCGACGCCATGAATCCGCCGTAGGACCAGCCCCAGATTCCGATGCGGCCCGCGTCGACGTTGGGATGCTTGGCCAGCGACTGCGCGGAGGCGATTTGGTCTTCGACCTCGTACTTGCCGAGCTGCAGGTAGGTGACTTTTTTGAAGTCGCGGCCTTTGGCCCCGGTTCCGCGGTTGTCCACGCACACGATCCAGTACCCGAGCGAGGCCAGGTGCTGGTACCAGAAGTAGTCGCGTCCGCCCCAGCGCTGGTTGACCTGCTGGCTGCCCGGTCCGCCGTAGACGAACATGAGTACGGGGTACTTTTTGCTGGCGTCGAAGTTGAGCGGGCGGATTTCCCAGGCCGGAAGCTTTTGGCCGTTGGCCGCTTCAAGCGTGAAAAACGTCTTGGGCGATAGGGCGAATTCGCCCAAGTTCTTGCGCAGCTCGGCGTTGTCTTCGAGTACGCGAACTTGGTTCCCACTGCGGTCCATCAGGGTGTAGGTGGCGGGGCTGTTGCCGTCTTGAGTCGTCAGCACATAGTAGTCAAAGGTTGACGAAAATGAAGCGTCGTTGGACGGAGCCGCTGCAGCGATAGCCGTCGGCTTGCCGCCCTTGAGCTTGGTGCGAAACACCTCTCGTTGGCTTGCGCTGCGCGAAGCCGCTTGGTAGTAGGCTTCGCCACGTACCTCGTCCACCCCGTAGAATGTGGTGACGTCATAGGCTCCGCTTGTGATGGGGGTGGATTTGCTTCCGTCGGCGCTGTAGAGGTAGTAGTGCGTGAATCCGCTGCGTTCACTGGCCCACACGAGGCGTCCGTCGGCCAAAAAGTTGAATTCGCGCTCGGATACGACGTAGGCGGCGTCGGTTTCGAGTAAAAAGCGGCGCGGAGCCGTGCCTACTGCATAGGTCATGACCTGCATCGAGTCCTGGTGGCGGTTCAGCGTGGCAAAAAACAGCTCGCCCTTGGGGCTCCAGGCCATGCGCGGAATGTACTCGTACGTCAATCCCGCACTTGCCGTCACGGTAGCGGAACCGTTCCACACGTGCAAACTGACCACCGAGTTTGCCTCGCCGGCCTTCGGGTACTTAAATACGTACGGCTTGGGGTAGGTGTCGCTTCCGTACATGTCCATGCTGAACGTCGGAACCGCACGCTCGTCAAAGCGCAGGTAGGCGAGGGACTTGCTGTCAGGGCTCCAGGCCAGTGCGACGTGAAAGCCAAATTCCTCTTCGTAGACCCAATCCGGAGCTCCGTTGAGAATGGCGTTGTCTTCGCCGTCAGTCGTGACCTGCTTCACCGCAGCCGTAGCTAGGTTTTGCACGTAGATGTTGCGCTCAAACACAAAAGAGAGCTGGGTTCCGTCGGGCGAAAGCACCGGATTTTGAATGGGCTTGCCGTAGACTTGGGTGAGTTTCTTGGCCTGGCGGTCCCACACGTACACCTTGGCCGTGTACGAATGGCGGTAAATGGGCTCGATGTCGGACTCGAGAATGACGTAGCGCTCACCTGGGGCGAATTCGTAGCTGCTGAAGCTCAATGCGGCGCCATTCACGCTTAGATCTGCCTTTGAAACCATCACGTCCACTGCGGCGCCAGTGGCAAAACTGTAGCGCTCAATTCCTTGGGCGGTTTGGCGGCTGAAGTGCTTGCCGTCTTCGAGCGAGCGGAATCCTTGGATTCCGCGGGCATTGAATACACGGGACTCGTAGAGGTCAGACATCGCCACGGGGCGTTGGGCGATAAGGGTAGCGGAACTCAGCACGAGTGCGGCCACCAAGCGGATACTGCGGTACATTTGGTGCAAATCGTTAGGGATCAAGATGGCCGAAGTTACGCGAAAATCACTCAAAGAATTAACCGCCCTGCTCGGGGCTGAACACGTTTCAATCGACGCAGAACGACGGTCGGAATTTTCGCACGACGAAACCGAAGACCTGCGCGTGCTCCCCGATGTGGTGCTGCGCCCTGGGACGCCCGACGAAGTGGCCGCAGTGCTGCGCTGGGCCAACGAGCACGAGGTTCCAGTCACTCCAGCCGCGGCGCGCACGGGCTTGAGTGGCGGCGCTATTCCCGCCCACGGCGGAATCTCGCTGAGCATGGAGCGCTTCAACCGCATTCTTGAAATCGACCCCGCCAACTTTCAGGCGGTTGTAGAACCTGGCGTGGTCAACCAAGTCTTTCACGAGGCCTGCCGCGAGCAAGGACTATTTTACCCGCCCGACCCCTCGTCGTGGGGCAGCAGCACGATGGGCGGAAACGTTGCCTACAACGCGGGCGGCCCGAAGGCCGTGAAGTACGGCGTCACCTCGGCCTACATCCTCAACCTTGAAGTGGTGCTCCCCACCGGTGAGGTAATCTGGACCGGAGCCAACACCCTCAAAAACAGCACGGGCTACAACTTGACCCAGCTCATGGTGGGTTCTGAAGGCACGTTGGGCGTGATCACCAAGATTGTGGTGCGCTTGATTCCGTACCCCCGCTACCACTTCACGCTTTTGGCGCCTTTTGCCTCAGCTGAAGTGGCCTGCGCCGCGGTGGCGCGCATTTTTCAGGCCGGAATCACGCCGAGCGGACTCGAGTTCATGGAACGCGACGCCATCGACTGGACCCTGCGCTACGTTGACGGCGTGTCGATTCCGACCGGGCCGGGTATTGAGGCCCACTTGCTGATGGAAGTTGATGGAACCGACGAAGAAGCTGTGCTCCGCGAGGCCGAACAGCTGGCCGCCGTGGCCGAAGAAGCCGGCGCCCTCGAAGTGCTGTTTGCCCAAACCCAAGCGGAACGCGACGCGCTTTGGAAGCTCCGCCGCCGTGTGGGTGAGGCCGTTAAAAAGCACAGCATTTACAAAGAAGAGGACACGGTGGTTCCGCGGGCCAAGCTGCCCGACCTGCTGCGCGCGGTCAAGCGCATTGGTGGCGAGTACGGTTTTGAGTCCGTGTGCTACGGCCACGCGGGTGACGGAAACCTGCACGTCAACATCGTCAAAGGCGGAATGAGCGACGCAGACTGGCACGGCGCCCGCCTGCAGCAGGGTATTCGCCAGCTCTTCACCGAGGTGCGCGCCATGGGCGGAACCATTTCGGGCGAGCACGGCATCGGCCTGGTGCAAAAGGGCTTCATGGACTTGGCCTTCGCGCCCGCAGCGCTCGACCTTCAGCGCGGAATCAAAGCCTTGCTCGACCCCAAGAATATTCTGAATCCGGGAAAGATTTTTGTTTAATATTGTACAGAATTATGTACGAAAATGATTTCAACCACCCTTACCGACCTTCGCCGAGAACTCAAGGCCTACGTAGACCAAGTGGTCGACGAGGGTGAAATCATTGTGGTCAACCGCGGACGCCGCAAAGGCGTGGTGGTCATGTCACTCGATCAATTCAATATGCTTGACGCCACACAGTGGCTCACCTCGAGCGCGGCGAACGCTGACCGACTTCGCGATGCAGTTCGCCAAGCGCACTCCCAAGATTACCAAAGCCACGATTTAATCGAGCCGTGAAGTTGGTCTTTGTTCCGCGCGCCTGGGAAGATTACCAACACTGGGTCGCGTCGGACAAAGCCGTTGTCCTACAGGCGCGCCACCACTATTGAAGACTGCTGAACGTCGGTTCGTTCATTCCCTCCCGCGGCGCGTTTAAGGCGTAGCGCATCCAGTGCACGTCAAACCACTGTCCGAATTTTTGACCTGCCGCGGTGTATGTGGCAAATGACTCGTACCCATAGGCGGAATGAAGTGCCACACTGGCCTCGTTGGGCAGCGTGATTACGCCGTAGGCCCAGACGAAACCGCGTTCGGCCAGAGATGGCAAGAGGGCGGCATAAAGCGCGCGACCCACGCCGTGGCGGTGGGCTGAAGGGGCGACGTACACGCTGGTTTCGACGGCCCATTGGTAGGCGATGCGTTCGCGGTGGGTGGTTCCGTAGGCGTAGCCAAGCAACTGCCCGTCGGCGGACTCCGCCACCCAAAACGGGAAACGCCCGGCAATGCGCGCCAG
Source organism: Schleiferiaceae bacterium (assembly GCA_030833905.1). Lineage (GTDB taxonomy): Bacteria > Bacteroidota > Bacteroidia > Flavobacteriales > Schleiferiaceae > TMED14. The sequence goes on along the minus strand of JAURGG010000047.1, from coordinate 8,545 downwards.
GCGTTCCGAAAAGTCGCGCAGCGACGGAACTTCAGTCTCAAAGGTCGCCGAAGACTGCGCCACCACGGGCCCGTAAATCGCCAAAATGGATTCGGCGTCTGAGGGGCGGTAGGGGCGAAGCGTCATGTTAGTCGCGGCGGCCCATGTACAGCATGATGTAGTACAGCAGCTGGGTTACGGCAGCGGCGGCAGCCACGAGGTAGGTGCGGGCGGCCCACTTCAACGCATCTTCAGCTTGGTGGTGGTTGCTGGCGTCGGTGATTCCGGCACCCTGAAGCCACACGAGGGCACGGCGCGAAGCGTCGTACTCCACGGGGAGGGTAACCACTGCAAAGGCGGCGAGCACCGACTGCGCGGCGATGAGCACAACTAGGGCTTGGTCCCAACCGAGGCCGAGAATGCTCATTCCAAAGATGGAAAAGAGAAACACCATGTTCATGATTTGGCCGCTCATGTTTACCACGGGCACCATCTTGCTGCGCATGGTCAACCACGTGTAGGCGGTGGCGTGCTGCACGGCGTGTCCGCACTCGTGGGCGGCGACGGCGGCGGCTGAAACGTTGCGGCCTTCGTAGACCTCAGGTGACAAGTTGACCGTTTTGTTGGCCGGATTGTAGTGGTCAGACAGTTTGCCAGGTACGCTGACGATCTGAACACTGTGCAGCCCGTAAAAGTCGAGCATGCGGCGGGCCACTTCGGCACCCGACAAGCCACTCGAGAGGTAGCTCTCTGAGTACTTTTTGAAGCGGTTCTTCAAGCGGGCCTGCACGGCGAAGCCCAAAACCATAAAGAGGAGGAGGATAATAATCATAACGGTTTGGTCGATAAGTGGGTGGAAAAGTACAAATCTTGTGCCTGCCGGCGCAAGGCTTGACCGCTTAATTTGCACCTATGGCAGCACCCCTTATTTTAGTGACCAACGACGACGGCATCACGGCGCCCGGAATCCGAACTTTGATCCACGCAATGAACCAGTTAGGTGACGTGGTGGTCGTGGCACCAGACAGTCCGCAAAGCGGAATGGGTCATGCGATCACCCTGCACGATTCGCTCCGGCTGAAGCCGATGAGCATCGATGCCGGTCCGCAAACCGAGTACGCCTGCAGCGGAACTCCCGTGGACTGTGTCAAACTCGCCGTGCACGAGGTGCTCAAAGACCGCAAGCCCGACCTCATCGTGAGCGGCATCAACCACGGTAGCAACGCCAGCGTCAACGTGATTTACAGCGGAACCATGTCTGCTGCTGTTGAAGGCGCCATGCAGGGTGTTCCCAGTATCGGGTTTAGCCTGCTCGACTACTCGTGGGATGCCGACTTTCGCCCCGTAGAGCCCTACCTCAAGCAAATTGCCCAGGATGCGCTGACCCACGGTCTTCCCGAGGGAGTCTGCCTCAATGTCAATTTTCCCAACGCCGATAAGGCTCCGTATGCTGGGGTGCGCGTGGCGCGCCAGGCGCTCGGGTTCTGGAAGGAGGCCTTTGAAGAGCGCATCGACCCCTACGGCAAGCCCTACTACTGGATGCGCGGCGACTACCACAACCCCGACGGAGCCGAGGATACCGACATCTGGGCGCTGGACCATGGCTTTGTGAGTGTGGTTCCGACCCAGTTTGACCTTACCGCCCACCACGCCCTGTCGAACCTGCACCGCCGCCTCGACCAGCGATGAGTCCGGGTCCGCGTCGCGAACGCCTCGAAGCCTACATGGGCCTGCTTGTGGCCGCGGGAACCCCGTGGTTTGCCTGGTCCTACCTGCTGGCGACGTATCCCGGATTGCCGCCCGTGGCCGAGCTGGACAGTGACCTATGGGCCTACTTGCTCAATCGGGTGCTGGCCATTTCGGTGGTACTCGAGGGAGCCTACCTCACGCTGGCCTTGAGCTTGAAGCGATACCGAATGGCATTCAACATCGTGCTCATTAGCCTGTTCTACATCATAACTGCCATCATCTGGCGTTGGGAATGGCTGTGAAGCGCATCTTTATTCTGGCGGGTGAGGCCTCGGGCGACGTCCTCGGGGCGGAACTCGTTCGGTCCCTTCGCCGCATTCAGCCCCAGCTGCACATTGACGCGTGGGGCGGAACCGAGCTCAGCCGTGCACTCAACAAACCGGTACTTCGCAACCTTGACCAGCTTGCCTTTATGGGGTTTTGGGATGTGCTCCGCAACGCAGGTGCCGTTCGGGCCAATTTTGCGGCGGCCCGTGCGGTGCTTTCAGAGCCTTGGGATCTTGTCGTGCTGATTGACTATCCGGGATTCAACCTGCGTCTGGCCAAGTGGATGGCCACGCGGCCCTGGCGAAGCCAGCGGCGCGTGGTCCAGTTGGTCGCCCCTAGCGTGTGGGCCTGGAAGGAGGGCCGGGTTGAAATCCTCAAATCAGCGTACGACGCGGTGGTTCCGCTGCTGCCCTTTGAGCCTGAATTTTTGACGAAAAGGGGCGTGAATGCGCCCTACTTCGGGCATCCGGCCCTCGATCGCTTTGCCCCAGGTTCGGCGACGGAGTCGGGGGTTTTGGTACTGGCTCCGGGATCGCGCAAGGCCGAGCTTCAGCGGTTGGCGCCGGTGTTTGCCGCTACAGCTGCCCGTTTGGGCATGAAGCCGCGGTGGATTCGCCCCTCGTCGTGGACCGAGGGCGCGTACCGGGCGATGCTGCGCGAGGCCCTTCAGGCCGAGCCGCACGGCGAATTGGCTGAGGGAATGGTCAGTGCCAGAGGGGCGCGAGCCGCCTTGGTGGCGAGCGGCACTGCGACGTTGGAGCTGGCGCTGCTCAAGGTTCCGATGGTCGTGGCCTACAGGGTCGATGCACTCAGTTTTGCTCTGGCGAAGCGCTTAGTGAATGTGAAGTACGTGTCGCTCGTGAACCTGGTGCTGGGGCGCGAGGCCGTCAACGAACGGCTCCAAAACCAGTGCGAACCTGAAATTTTGGCCAATGACCTTAGTGCGTTGATGGCCGATGGCCCGCTTCGCAGCACGATGCTCGCCGACTTTGATGAGTTTGCTATGGCATTGGGCGAGGGCGGAGCGATGGACCGCACCGCCGCATATTTGCTCCAGGAATGAACAAGTTGATCCTCGTGATGGCCATGGCTGTGGGCCTTGGAGCCAATGCGCAGCGCACTTTAGGGCCGCAGCCCAAGGCGGCCGACCTTGTTCGGGTGCGGGTGTTTGCGACCAAAGACGTTTATGAATTCAAGTTTGGCGGCGGAGCGCTGCGCAGTATTTGGTTCCGCGGTGATGAGGTGCCCGACACCTTGGTTTCGAGCAACGTGCATGTGCGACGCAGCGAAGGCTTGCTCGTGGCGAATGCCGACGGAACCTGGCGGAGTGCAGATTCGGTGCGGATCGAGTGCGATCGCCCACTGTCAACCGAGGGCCCCTCGGGGGTTCGGCGCACGTACCCGGGTGGCTTTGTGGCGGTTCCGTTGGGCCGAACAGAGTTGCTGGTGGTCAATCGGGTTCCGGTTGACGACTATGTGGCGGGGGTAATTAATGCGGAACTGGGCAAGTACACCGGCCGCGAGCTGTGGCGTGCCCAAGCGACCGTGGCCCGCACGTGGTGGGCGGCCAACCAGCGCAAGTTTGCCGCAGAGGGCTACCAAGTGACCGACGACGTGCGGTCTCAGGTGTACTTCGGATGGCCAGGCGACAGTGCGCGCCGCTTTGATTTGGTCGAGGCGGCCTACAGTACCGCAGGTTTGGTGCTCCTCGTGGCAGACACGAATATGTTCGTTGAGACGTTGTTTCATGCGAATTCCGGCGGAGAGCTGATGGCTTCGGGCTGGTACTTCAAGCAGCGTCCGCACTTGGTGTACAAGGTGGACAGTTTCAGTTTGGATTGCCCGCAGACGAAGTGGACGAAGCGGATTTCGGCAGCGGAGTGGGTGGGCTACTTCGCCCGCTACTGGGGCGTTTCGACCACGGATTCGAGTTTGCGCCATGCCGTGCTGCACATTGAGCAGCCGCACCGCCGTGAGTTTTTGGAGTGGAACGGCAAAAAGCTCAGGTTCCGCACAGTTCGAGAGAAGTTTGGCCTGAGGTCGTCGTGGTTTTCGACCGAGGTCGACGGAAGCGAAGTGGTGATTCACGGCCGCGGATACGGGCACGGAATCGGGCTTTCGCAAGAGGGAGCGTGGCGCATGGGCCAGCTGGGTTATGGGTTCCGCTCGATTTTGGATCACTACTACCCCGGAGCGCGGCTTTCAGAAATTTTCTAAAATCCGGTTAGTTCCGGATTTTTCAGTCGTAGCGGGGGATTCCGGCGGAACAGTGTTCGGGTATAACCGGATGCGGTCGGATTGCGTTCGATCGAAGGTGTTCGGGTATAACCGGATTTCAAAAAATTAGTCGGTTTTAAATGTGGGCTACGGCTGGCGGAACCACCTTGCGCCATGGCGCCGTGGTTGATGCTTGGAATGTGGTTGGGGGTGCTCGGGATTCCGGGCGCGCACCGGCCTTATTGGTTGCTGGCGGGGCTCGCGCTTGTTGTGCTTGGCGTGGCGCTCGAGGTGGTGCTTCGGCGCCGTGTGTGGGGAGTGAGGGTTTCTTGGGTTCGGTGGGCTGGGCTGGCGTTGATGCTGGGGGCGCTCCGGACGGTCCCCGAGATGCCGACCCTCGATGTGCCGCGTCGGGCCGAAGGCTGGTTTTGGACTGAGGGGGGCGGAATTTGGCAGGATTCCTCGGGGTTGAGGCTGCGGAGCAGCGATACGCTTTCTGAGGGGTTTGCCTACCGCATGCGGGTGGAGCTCTACCCGTTGGATACTGCGTTGGCCCCTTGGGTGTTTGATGCGGCGCGCGCGGCAGCGCCGCGCCGCATCATCGCCCGGGCGCGCGCCACCGCGCGCCTTGGCCGCGTACCCATTGAGCGATCGTGGTGGCGGCGTGCCGCGGCCTGGGGCCGCGCACGCATTCAGAACCTTACTTGGGGGCCCGCGGCCAGGGGCCTCGCACAGGCACTGTGGCTTGGAGACCTTGAGGATTTGCCCGAATCGGTGCGGCATGGATTTCAAAACTTGGGATTGTCGCATGTGCTCGCGGTTTCGGGATTTCACTTGGGGCTGCTGTGGGGGCTGTTTGCGCTGGTTCAGCGCATCGTGCCGCCGGCGCTGCGCGCCGGCTGGCCCCTGCTCGCATTGGGAGCCATTTGGGCTTTTGTCGCGGTGGTGGGATTCAGCGCGAGCTCGGTTCGAGCGGCCGCCATGCTGAGCGTGGTCACGGTGAGCCGGTTGTGGCCGGGAAGCCCCAAGGGGATCGACGTCTTTGCGGTGGCGCAGGTGCTGCTGCTCGCGTGGGAACCCCGAATGGCCTACCAGCTCGGGTTTCAGCTGTCCTCGGCGGCGGTGCTGGGATTGATTGTGGCCAGTCCTCCAGAAGGCAAGGCCAAACCCAAGTATCCGCGGCTGAAGGCCTTAGTGGGTGGAATGCGCGTGTCGCTCGCCGCCCAGTGGGCCACTTTGGGCTTGTCGCTGGTGACGTTTCATACGCTTCCGCTGTGGTTTTTGGCGAGCAACCTGCTGCTGGTGCCGTTGCTGCTCCTCATTTATCCCTACAGTGCGCTGGCGATGCTCGGTGTGGGTTTGCCTGATCCAGAACCCCTTCTGGTCGCCCTCACCACCTGGGCCGACGATCCGCGGTGGGTGTGGGCAGATCGGTTTCCGCCGCCGGAACAGGTGGTGCTTTTGACGGCCGGATCGGTGGGGGGCTTACTGTCGCTGCGCGCACGGCGACCCTGGCGGGTCGCCGTAGCCCTCGTGTTTACGGTGTGGGTGGTGGGCGAAAGCGGACCGCGCTCGCTGCGCGAGCAGCGCTGGATTTCAGTCGGCCGCGGGCTGGCCTGCGTCCAGGTCCGCGCCGACACCGCGCACGTATTTGGAACCAAGTATCTTATTAATAATGAATTTATTTGGAACCAAAAACTAAACCAATACTTTAAATCAAGAGGGGTGCAGGTCAAGCGATACCACGTTCGACCTTGGGCACAACTTAAAAGCCAGCAACTAGAAACGAGCAACTAGCTGAATCACCTGGCGCGCCTCGCGCGGGTCGTGGACTCTGAGGATTTGGGCTCCGCGCTCGAGGGCCAAGGCGTGAAGGGCTGAGGTGGCGGGCAGGGCGTCGGCGGCCGCGATGCCGAGGGTGCGGGTGATTAGCGACTTGCGCGATACGCCCACGAGTAGGGGGTGGGGGAACTCGCGAAGCAGGGCGAGGTCGCGCACAAGTCTAAGGTTGCCTTCGGGGGTTTTTCCGAAACCGATTCCGGGATCTAGAATGATGTCGTTGAGGCCCGCTTCGCGGGCGGCGATGAGGCGCTCACTCAGCTCGCGCACCGTAACCAGTGAGGCGGTGTCCGCGTCGAGCAACGGCGCATTCGGAACGCTAGGGTAGTGGGTAAGAATGTAGGGCGCACGGGCGTCGGCGGCGGTATTCCAGATGGCCGGATCGAGGATTCCGCCCGAAATGTCGTTGACCAGGTCAGCGCCCTGGTCGAGGGCGCGCCGAGCGATTTCGCTGCGAAAGGTGTCGACCGAAAGCGGAACCTCGGACCCAAAGCGCGTTCGAAGCCGGGTAAAGGCCCCGTCGAGCCGAGCCCACTCTTCGTCGGGGCTGGGCCACGTGGCGCCCGGACGTGTGGAACACCCTCCCAGGTCGAGCCAGTCGGCACCCTCTGCAAGAAGGCGTTCTGCCTCAGATTCAAGGCGATCCAAGCCATTTAGTCGGCTCGGAGCATAGTAGGAATCGGGCGTCGCATTGAGGATGCCCATGACCTGCGGACGGTCCGCGCTAAAAAGCCTACCGCGAAGGTTCAGCGTAAACGGGCGAAAGGCCGTACTTTTCACCCCGTAAAAGTATGGCTCACACTGCAACCCAATACGCCGCTGAAATCGCCCGCTGCCGCGAGCTCTACGGCAAGAAACTGACCGACTACGGCGCCGCATGGCGCATCCTACGACTGCCGTCGCTGACCGACCAGCTGTTTATCAAGGCAAACCGGCTGCGCACGATTCAGGACGCCGGCGTGCAAAAGGTCGCCGACAGCCAAGAGGGCGAGTTCATCGGAATCGTGAACTACGCCATCATGGCCCTCATTCAGCTCGAGCGCGGAATCGCCAGCGAACCCGACCTCAGCCCCGAGGAGGCGCTGGCCGCCTTTGACGCCCAGACCACTCGGATTTATGAGCTCATGGAAGCCAAGAACCACGACTACGGCGAGGCCTGGCGCGACATGCGCATCACCTCGCTGACCGACCTCATCCTGCAAAAGGTACTGCGCGTCAAGCAGATCGAAGACAACCGAGGGGCCACATTGGTTTCAGAGGGCGTCGACGCCAACTACATGGATATGGTGAACTACGCCGTGTTTGCTTTGATTTTGATGCACCAGTGATGAACAAAGGTTCCGCCACGTGGTTTTAACTGGTGAAACCCCACGAAACCTATGGAACTGATTGCCCTCAGCATTGCCTTTTTGACGACCCTCGCGACGACCTACATGCTGCTTTCGGCCAAGATGCAGCTGCTGAAAAAGGAGCTGGAGCGCCGCGCAGAATAATTCGCTTTGTACCTTGGACGCATGAACATGCGTAGCCTTGCACAATCCCTGATTCGCCTCATCTTGGGCGGACTCTTTATTTTTTCGGGTGTCATCAAGATGAACGACCCGCTCGGGTTCAGCTACAAGCTCGAAGAGTACTTCGGAGCCGACGTTTTTAACCTCGAGTTTTTGCAGCCTCTTGCGCTCCCGATGGCTGTGTTCTTAGTTACGTTTGAGGTGGTCCTTGGCCTTCTGATGCTGATCGGCTACCTGCGCGCCTTCACCTTTTGGTCTATGGCCGGGCTCATGGCGTTCTTCACCTTTTTGACCTTTTACAGTGCCTACTTCAATAAGGTGACCGACTGCGGATGCTTTGGAGACGCGATCCCCCTCACACCCTGGGAGAGCTTTACCAAAGACGTGGTGCTGAGCGTGCTGATTGCGCTCTACTTCGCGTTGGGGCTGCGCACCATCAAGCCCATTATGAGCCGCTTTTGGGCGCGCGGGGTGATGGGCCTCTCGGTGTTTGCCATGGCCTTTTTTACCAATTGGGTGTACAACCACCTGCCCGTGTGGGACTTTCGCGCCTACAAGCCCGGAACCGACATCTCCAAAGCGATGGCACCAGCTGAGGAATTGGGTCTGACTCCGCCCCAGTACGACGTAGTGTACACGCTGCGCAAGGGCGATGAGGTGATGGAAGTGACCGGAACCGACTACGTCGCCCAAAAATGGTGGGAGAAGCCCGAGTGGGTAATGGACGCCGAGGCGACCCGCAACATCAAGGTGGCCGACGGCTATGAGCCTCCGGTTCACGACTTTACCATCGCCCCCAACGGCGAGGACCACACGGCGCAGTGGCTGGCGTACCCCGAGAGCTACTGGCTGGTGGCCTACGACTTTCGCCGCGCCGACATGGCCCATCTGCGACGACATGTGAATGATCGACCCGCCTGTCCCCTGCGCGAGCATCTTCTGCGCTGCGGCCTGGGCGACGAACACAGCCGATTTCACATTGA
>JAURGG010000046.1 GCA_030833905.1 Schleiferiaceae bacterium | reverse complement strand
AAAAATTCCCAATACGCTGAACACCAGCACATGATAATAATATTTTATACCAAACGCTCGAGGGCCAAATGAAGTCGGTCGGCGATTGACTGTAGTTCTTCGGCGTCGAGCTGAAGTTTGGGATTGGCGAAGTTCAAATCGGCCTCTGAACGCAGCGGAACAACGTGCACGTGGGCATGCGGAACCTCAAATCCGAGCACACTTAAACCAACTCGGTTGCAGGGAATCTCGTGCTTTTGAGCCTCGGCTACATTGCGCACCAAATCAAACAACGCAGCATAATCCTGGTCGTCGAGATCAAATACGCTATCAACCTCGGTTTTTGGAACCACCAAGGTGTGCCCGACTGTTAGGGGGCGAATGTCCAAAAAAGCGATTGCTCGGTCGTTTTCGGCCACTTTATAGCACGGAATCTCTCCGCGAATAATGCGGGTAAAAATGCTTGCCATGACTTAGCGCTCGATGGTCACTACTTCGAGCTTCATAATTCCGCTCGGAACCTGAATGTCAGCAACCTCACCTGCGGCCTTGCCCAAAAGGCCTTTGCCAATGGGGGAGTTCACCGAAATCTTGCCCGCCTTGAGGTCCGCCTCTTGCTCGCTCACTAGGGTGTACTTCATCGTGGCTCCGTTCGCAGGATTGCGCACGGTTACCTTGGAGAGGATGAGCACTTTGGACGTGTCGAATTGCGACTCGTCCACAATGCGCGCATTGGCTACCAAGTCCTCGAGCTTGGCAATTTTCATTTCAAGCATGCCTTGGGCTTCTTTAGCCGCATCGTATTCAGCATTTTCGCTCAAATCGCCTTTGTCGCGGGCTTCGGCAATCTGCTCTGAAATACGCGGACGCTCCACGCTGCGCATGTGCTCGAGTTCTTCTTTGAGCTTCTTAAAGCCCTCTGGGGTGTAGTACGAAACCGACATTGTTCAAACGTTATAAATGCGGAAGACCCTCAAAAGAGGGTCTTCTGAGGAGTAAACCTAATACTTTTTACAATACAATGGCTGTGCCAACGGTGTGCACACCTCCAAAAGCGGAGTTGGTCAACCGGTATGCGTAGCTCAAGTCAAGCTTGCCGTCTCCCATCGGAATATTGAACGTAAATCCTGCCGCAGGACCACTGAATGCCTCGGTAGCTACCCCATCAAATCGGTTGTCGAACTGAGCCCAGCTAGTGCGAAGTGCGAACAGCTCTTTGTAGCTGTACTCAGCGCCGACCGTAAACTGATCCTTCTTAAAGGAGTTTGAAATAAAGTTGCCCGCAAGCGTAAGCTTTTGGCCTTTAGCAATTGTAAATCCTTTTGAAACCCCTATCGAGAGTTGCGTCGGCAATTCGAAGTCTTCAGAGCGGCTCTGGAAGCTACTCGTGTAGGTTCCAGTTGGAACAGGAAGCACGACACTCAAACCGTCTCCGCGGTACGAAAACGAGGGTCCGATGTTGCGCATCGTAATTCCGAACGCAAAGTCCTTAATGTTTTCAGGTACGTACTGAACGCCTGCGTCAAAGCACACTCCTGTTGCCGCAAGGTTGTTAATCGACGAACTGTAAAGCTTGATGTTCACGCCACCAAAGATGCTCTGTGTGAACTTCTTGGCGTATGCGATACCGATCACAGTGGTCGAAGGTTTGTAGGTACCCAAACCGCCATCAGGTTGGTCCTCGGTAGTAATCTCAATCTCGCCGTAGTTCATGCTCGTCATGTGAATTCCAAGCACGCCACCGTTTCCGGTAGGGGTTACTAAGCTTCCTGCGTTGAGCTGAATTCCGCTTCCCATGAGCCATTGTGTGTTGGCAAAGCCAAACTGCATGGCGTCGATACGGGCGATACCGGCAACGTTTCCGTAGAGGCCCTCAAAGCCCTTGAGGTTGGCGGTGTTTCCTTCACCCCAACCCGCAGTGCGCGCCCATGGGTTGATCAGAAGCTCAGCAGCGCCTGCCGAACCCGAACGCGCGGGGTTGCCCGCAAAGGCAGCACTCGATGCGAGTACAGCTATACCTAATACAATCTTTTTCATCACTCAGAGTCGATTAGAATCCAGTTGGGTTGAACGGACGGAGGGTTCCGAACCACTTAATCACGCGCTGTCCAATACCTGGTGCGTCGATGTGGATCAGGTAAATTCCGCTCGCGATCGGCACCTGGTAGTTGTTTTTGAGGTCCCAGAAAATCCAGGTGTCGCTGTTGTCCTTGCGAATCGTGCGCACCAGTGAGCCGTCAGTACTGTAGATCGAAATCGTACAGTTCGGGGGAAGGTTCGTGATTTTTACCGCATTGTCGTTTTGCGACGTCTCGTACTGGCTCATGCTGAAGTACGGGTTGGGCACAACGCGCACCGTGGCAAGGGCCTCTTGAGCCGTAGCATTGTCGTCAGTGACTGTAGCCGCGTTATCAAGGCTGAACTGGTACTTCGGATTGCCTGTGTTGCTGTTGTCGGTCACGTAGCGTTCGTACGGACGGGCCATGCGAATTTTGACGCGAGCGCGTGACGGCATTCCATTTGGAACTGTCGTCGGCTTGTACAAGTCCGCATTTGCGAAACGCTGATCCATTAGCGGAATCGACACCCACATGAGTGACTTGGTAACCTTGTTTCGGCTGAGGATTGACCCCATGTTTCCGTAGTCGCTGAAGAGTGGATTGTCCTGCTCGTTCGGACCTGCATAATCAAGCGGAGTACGCGTCAAGCCCTGCTGGAAGAACGGTCCCACCACGTAGAGGTAGTGCTGACCACCGAAGCGGTACCCACCCGTCACTGGATCTGCGGGCTGAATGCGCTGGCGCGAGGTCGGGTTGAACTTCATGTCCGCTCCGTTGTCGCCAATCATCCAGCTGTTCTCGCCGAACACGAGGTTGAGGCGAGTTCCGGTCTCGAGGTCGATGGCATATCCAGGGAACCACGACCAACCCGTTACTGTCGTGCTGCGCGTGAGCTCACCGGTTTGCATGTTGAGGTCCCAACCCAAGTCACTGCGTAGGCGCCACTTGCGGGTTCCGCCGGCGTTGAGTGACTCGTCGTCGCCCATTTCCATGACCGGAACACGCGTCCACTGAGTCCAATCGTCCGTAAAGACCACATCTACCGAGTGCAGTTCCGTTGGGCTCATGCGCGCCGTGAAGGCACTCATCGAAGAGTCAGCTGGCCCCATACCCCAGATGGTATTACCTGCGGTGAGTCCGCGACCGATAAAGCTGGCGTAGGCAAATGGTCCCCACGTTCCGCCCACTATCGTCGAGAAGCGTGCCTTGTCGTCACCAGGAAAGTCCTTGTAGTACGAGCCCGGCGCGGTCGACACGGAGTTGTTACCCGCGAGCAGCCAGTTGGTCGGACCGTAGTCAGCATCGTCCTTGACGCCACTTAGCCAAGCTTTGGTCGGGTCTTCGTACTCGATTCCGCTGCTCAAAATGCCTTGGTTGCGAGTGTTATCAATGTCGTTGCCCGGAGCTGTTTGGTTTCGAACATCTACAGAGATGCCCAACTCGGGAATGATTTGCTCCACGAGGAAGGAAATGCTGCCCGCAGAGTTGGCAATCACGTTACCTACTGAGTCCTTAATCACCCATGTTGCGTTGGCGTTGACGCCGCTGAATTCCATGGTGTAGTTGCCTTTTTGAACACGTAATGGATCGACAACTTTAATGTTCACCGGGCCGAAACCAGGGCGGTAGGTCGGCATGTCCAGACGGAAGTTGTCTACAATATAGGCCTCGCTTTCGGCGTCCAGCTCAAGTGCAGAACCCCCGTTACCCATACCCTCCACGCGGGTGATGATGGGCGCGTCACCGTATTTGGCGCGCTGGATAGTACCGTTTGTCTCTGACTGAACTTGGTGCGGAATCGCCAGGTACTTCTTCACATTATTGCGACCAGCCAAGTATGGACGGCGCTGGCCCGCAGGGGTCAGAACTTGATCAAACGGCTCATACTCGTTGTACGCGTAGGCCACCACGGTAAAGTAGTAGTTGCGGTGGTTCACCAGGCGACGGTCAGTACCCGTAGCAAATGCGTCTTCAGTCACATGGAACGAGGTCTGAATACCATTGTCATTGGACTGAATCGTCATGTCCTGCGGCATGAGGAGCTCAAGATCGGGATCGAGTTCCCAGTTGATCAATCGGGTAACCCCGTTCTTGAGGTCGCACTGAGCAATCAGGCGAGCCTGGCTTGGGTCGTAGCGATCCGCCACAGAAACGTTCTCGTTCTTAAGCTGGTAGACTTGGAAGCCCTCAAACTTGTAGGTGTTGTCTGTGTATGGAATCAATGGATCCACCTCTTGGTAGTCGTACTGATCATTGTTTTGACCCTCACGGTACGAAAGCATCAGTACCACGCCACGGTCAAGCTCTTGGATCTCCATATCTGGAGCATCAGGGCCGTTGAGGATCTGGAAGCAGTTGTCAAAGAGGCTTTGTGCCTTGTCGTCGGCAATGATCACACGCTCCACAGAGAACAAGGGTCCCGGATCATTGGTATTACGGGCCCAAACTGCTCCCGTTGTAATGAAATTAAGTGCACCAGGGGCGAGTGAGAACGGACCCGCATTGTGAAGGCCGCGCTTGTCTTGCTGGTTGTCTGGCGACTCGTACCAGTTTTGGGGAGCTACCGGCTCAGTTACGCCGGTCGTATCGTACGATGAACCTGGATAGGCAAACAGCGTGGCAAGGCCTGTTCCATCTTGAGTAAAGCCGTCACCGTTGCCCGTACATCCGGGACCGCAAGGAGTCTCAACCACCATTGGGTTGCCATTCTTCCAGCGCGACTGCATGTAGTTGTAGAATTCAGACGCGTTGTTGGGGTTGCCCGAAAACGCAGAAGAAGTGTTGTTGTAGTACATGAAGCCCGACATGATGATGCGCTCATTGACGCCCGTCACAGGATTCTCAGGGATACAGTTGCCTTGGTCATCGCGCACGCCATCAATACATCCGTCGCGGTCATTGTCGCGGCCGTCAAAGTAGTCCGCGAATGGACCTTGGAAGAAGTCAAAACCAATCGCCGGTGGGTTGATACCGTAGCCAATTGGTCCTTCATCGTCAATATCGGCGTTGTAGACATAGCCCAATCCGCGAGGAATGTCACTACCAATGATGTCGTCGAGGTAGTTGCCCAAATCCGCGTCAAACCACGTCGAGAAGTAGGTATTCGTCAGGCGGAACGTCGACTTGTTAATAATGCGGTAGTTGTTGAACGTCATGTTGTTGATCTCGTCGTTCGTCGCAAAGGCGAAAGCCTGCGCGCGAATTTCAAAACCCATGGCGCCCGCATTCGTTTCGGTGTGGACGTTACCGCGGTCGTTGTAGACCCACCAAATCGTTTGGTCACCGTAGAGCACGTCGGTCTCTTTAAGACGGCAGTCGTAGGCACGGTCTAAGTCGTAGGCGGGGTAGTCCTCGTTGTAGTCGTAGCGACCGTCGCCATCAAGGTCGATGAATGGAGCTAACGTGTACGGAAGCTCACCTTCAGCGCCATGTGCGGGCCATTCCTTGATGATGTCGGGAATGCTTCCTTCGTAGCCGGGGTACTTGACTGCTGGGTCGCAGTCGGGATCGTTCTTACATAGAATCCAACCGCGGTGTGTTTCAACTTGCTCGCGGGTGATGATCCAGTGGCGGTCGTACTTGTCGCAGACGTCTTTGGTGATCGACGCAAGCCCATCGGTCGAAAGTGGGCCGGGCCAGAAGTCGTTACCCTTTTGACGGTAGGTCATCGCAGCCATCTTGAGCTGGTTACCCTCGTCAAGTCCACCGAGCCACAGTGAACCGGCGAACATCGAATGGCGGTTGCTACCTTTCGGAACTTCGTAGCGCGCCGTATTGAGGTCCCACCACATGTCGCCTCCACCGAGGATGGTGGTGCGCACGTTGTTAATGTTCAAATCCGATTGGGCGCGCGAAGGCTGGCACAGCTCTTCAACCGTCTTGTTCGAACGCGTGGTTTTACCCGACGTGGTTCCCACATCTTCGCGACCTAGGGCCACGAAACTTGCCATTGCGGCAGCGAAAACAAATAGATTCTTGTTCATAACTAGAGAAAAGCTTGATTACAGACCAATCCGAACTCCGAGGCGAAGGAGGCGGGGGGTTGAGAAGTTGGTAGGATTGACCATGCGGATCGTGTACAGGTCCGAAAAGGCTTGTGCATTTGCGGTAAACGCAATTGACTGCTGACCTTGGGGAGAAGCTAGGAAGCCGTCGTCATCAGGTGATCCGGTGTAGGGGTAAACGCTAAGGATGTTTGCTGCATTAAGGACGTTGAGCACCTGAACGTAGAGTTCAAAGTTGTTCCTGTTCTTGTTGAAGTACCACACCTTGTTGGCGGTCATATCCATGCGGAACTGCCAAGGAAGGCGCGATCCGTTGAGCAAGCCTACTACAGGAGTGGCCGACTGGGTGATTCCATATGCGCGAACTCGGCGAGAGTACGGGAAGCCGGATCCCGCAGTTGCCAAGAGGTTGACACCCGCGTTTTCAAAGACTTTGACTTTACCCCAGACTGGGCCGTTGTAGTCGGTTCCCTGGCCGTAGCGGAAGTCAATGTTGCCCGAAAGATTGTGGCGCTGGTCGTAGTCCAGTGGAATAATGTAGCGGATGTTGGGAAGTCCGGTACGTGCAAGTGAGAGGCCCGACTCGGCACCAGAGCCCGTTCCGTCAGCAAACGTCAGTGAGTACTGCGCGTTCATTTGAACATTGCCCACACGTCGCAGGTCGTACTGGAAGCTGAAACCCTTTGATGTTGTGAAGTCACGGTTTCCGTAGGTTACGTACGTAGCTGGGTAGGCTTCAGTTACCGAAACGGTCTGGATTAGATCGCGGTACTCGCGGTAGAACGCGTTAATTTTCAATGCACTGCGATCTCCAAGCTTTTGACGGAATCCGATTTCATATTCGGTCTGCTTCTGGGGAAGAAGCTCAGGATTGTCAACCGTAGAAGCATTACCAAACACCAGATTCACGTAGTCGAATGGATTGAAGCGAGACTGAGCTGCCGAAGGACGCTGCACCAAGAGGTCGTAGTGCGCAAAGAATTCGGCCACATCTGATATCGGGAACTGGAATGAGATACGCGGGCTAACCGTTACCTGTGGACGGTAGTCACGGAACGAGTTGGCGCTGAGGACCGGAGCGTTCGGGTTCAACGGATCCGTGAACGCCTCCTCAAAGATCCAGGGCTTGGCCTGGCCTCCAGAGAGGTTGGCAATCACTGTTGGGTTGGGCTGTGGTGAGCCATCTGCGTTGTACCAGTCAAATCCGTTGCGGTAGCCCACGATTCGACGGGGATTTTTGATGTCGTCTACGTAGACCATGTAGTCGTCGCCCATTGAGGTCGGAATCTCGCTGCCCTCAAGGCCACCGCGCGAATTGACGTCAGCTACAGTGTGCGATGGGTAGAGTGAGAAGGGATCCTTAAGTACTGGCTGGTTGGCGTCGTAGCGGTCGATACGCACACCTACGTTGAAGAAAAGGTCTTCGAAGGTGAACTGATCTTGAATGTAGCCAGCCATGTAGATCGGTTGGAACGCACGAACGGGGTAGGTACGGTTTCCATCACCATCTACAGCAGTAAAGAAGTCGTTCAATGTAGGGTTGCCCGTTAAGAGCTGACCTGTGTAGTCGTAGCCGAAGTAGCTCACGTAGGCAGATCCACCTGGGTTGACCAATTCTTGGGCAGAGAAGAGCGAAAGGCCACCAAATTGCTGGAATTGATCTGGAGAGATGTTGTCGATGTCGAGAAGTTTCTGGTCGGCACCATTCGGGTTCCAGCCCAATGCGTTGCGCAACTTGCGGTCAAAGGTCCGAGGCTTCGTAAGGTCAAGGGCACGGTTGTAGGTAATGGTGTCTTGAAAGACTCCGTCACGGTAGATCAAGAGGGGGTTTTCAAGATCCAATTCACGCATGTGGTCGTTTTGAAGGTTACGCATCAGCGTCCACAGCGAAGCCGCTGCGACACCAAAGCTGCGGTCAAAGCGCTGTTCGTATTCGAGACCAGCGATGAGCGAGTGGCCCTTGATGTCAAAGTTGGTTGATGCCGTGATACGGTACTGCTCGTTTTGGCTGTAGCCGTAACCTGACTGAACGGCACCCACGTTGCCGAAGAGGCCGTAGACGTCGTATGGGCCTTGGCCATTGAGCAAACCACCACCTTGCTGAATGTTGTTCAGGTTGGCGATGTTGTTGGCAATCAGACCAGAATTGACCAGGTTGTAGTACGAAGACGTGTAGTTGGCAAGGATCGGGTTGTACTGTGATGGAGTAAAGGCAATGCCGGTGTCGAGGTCGAGGAGCTTGCGCCACGCAGTGATTCCGGTCTTCTCGTCGGTTCCGAATCCGTACAGACCAATGCGACCGGTCTCGAACTGGCCCACGTGGCCATAGCGAAAGATGTTGTCGCCATGGTTGGGATCGAAGTTCTTAAAGTTGTTCCGTGTGTAGTCGGCCTGAATGGTGTAGAATGCGTTTTGAATCAAGCTGTTCTCACTGCTACCAAACTGCTGCGTGAAGCGAACGTAGCCCGAAAGGTCACGCTGCTGTGAAGCACCATTGTTGTCGTAGTTCATGAGTGAGTGGAAGAAGCTACCGTTGCGACCGTTTGAGTAGAATGCGCGGCCACCAAGAACAAGATTGGTCTTCTTACCCGTTTTGATATTGATGTTGCCGGTAGCACGAAACACTTGGTTCGCTACGTTCAAGCGAGTAGGGATCTGCTCAAAGGCATCCGCTCCAAGCAGTTCTGCACGGCGAATTGTGCCGAGTCCAGTAGCGGTAGGTACAAGTGGATTGGCTTGAATGTCCGCAAGCACGTCATCCTTGAGCTTGTACACCGGAGTAGCGTAGGGACGTCCCACACCGGTGTACGAGAATTCTGTCGCGAGAAGGAAGCCGACCAACGGAGCAGTTTTTGCCTTGTTGAACAACAGCGGACCGCCAAGGGTCAAGCCAGCGAGGTGGTAGTTGTTGCGGTCAAAAAGGGCTGAAGTCACGTATTCCACGGTACCGAAGTAGCGGGGGCTTGGGCCTTTGGTCGTCGTTGAGATCACACCACCCGTTACGTCACCGTACTGGGCGGGTACGCCACCGGTGATAACCTCTGTAGATTGAATCGCTTCACGGGGAAGGTTGATGTCTCCGCGCATTTTCACACCGTCGACAAACACGACGTTACCGTCGCTACGGCCACCGCGGAAGAAGGTTCCGCCGCTGCGCTCATCTTGAACAACACTTGCCGTTTGAGAGAGAACCGCGTTCACACCACGACCGGCAAGGTTGCGAATTTGTTCGGCGCCAAAGCTTTGGGCAGTCTTTCCTTTTTCAATGAGCGGCGCTTCGTACTTGGCGACCACGTCAATGGAACCGAGTTCTACGCTCGAAGAAGCCATTGCAAACTTCAGTTCGGTAGGGCGACCAGGGTTGATTTGCACCCCAGTGAAGGTTACACTGTTGTAGCCAAATACCTCACAGACTACAGTGTAGCTTCCGGGCTGAATCGGGTTGATGTTGTAGTTGCCGTCAAAATCTGTCATTCCAGAGGTAATCTTGAATGTTCCAGATTTTACGGTAATCTGTGCCTGTGGAATTTCTTCTCCAGAGGTTTTATCCTTGACGGTTCCGCGAAGAGAACCAGGGCGGGCTTGACCCCACACCAATGTGGAGGCTCCGAAAATCAGCGCGAAGAGGGCGTAGCGTAGACGCATAAGCAAAGCGTTTTAGGTGGATCCGTTGCGAATCGAAGGGCTAAAATAACGAAGAATTAATGTGGTTAAGCAGGTCGGGCGTAGGTTTGTTCGGATTATGGCCAATAAAATTTTCTTATGGCTGGGGTTTGCTTCGATGCTCGCCTGCGACGGGACGAGCAATCGCCACCCCGTTCCCTATGTTTTTGTCAATGAATCCGTGTTCGTCAATAGCCCCTCTGCCTACGATTTACAGTTTGTGGGCGGAACCCATGTACGCACCGATTGGGGCCACGGAGGGCTCGTGATCTACCGCCGCACCAACTTTGGAGACGCCAACGACTTTGGGGCCTACGACCTCCGCTGCCCCAACCACGTTTCAATGCCTTGTGGGGCGTCGACCGTAGTTGACGGACTTTATGCCGAATGCGGCTGCGACAACCAGCGCTTTCTCTTATTTGATGGGAGCGCCACTGACGGCAGCACCACATGGGGACTTCTGCCCTACCAAGTTCAATTTGACGGAGTCCGTCTGACGGTCAGTAACCTTTAGGCGACACTAAGGCGCTTGAGGTGCCGCACGTGGGCGCCCAAGGCGTCTGCAAACGTGCGGAACTCCTGGTACTGCACGTTGAATTCCGCACACGTCTCTTTCACAATACGCGAAATCGCCGGGTAGTGTACGTGGCTGATGCGGGGAAACAGGTGGTGTTCTACCTGATAATTAAGGCCTCCAAGCAGCCATGTGAGAATGCGGCTACGCGTGGCAAAGTTGGCTGTGGTCTGAAGCTGGTGCACTGCCCACTCGGACTCAATCTGTGCGGGATCCGCAAGCTCTGACTTCGTAAACGATGCCCCTTCGACCACATGGGCGAGCTGAAAAACCACACTAAGTGACAAGCCCGTAATGGCAGTCATAATGAGGAATCCAAAAAGCCACGGGAACAATCCGATGACGTAAATGGGAACTACGGCAACCATGGTAATGTGAATGGCCTTCCAGCCCCAAAAACCAATGTGCTCGGCAACCGACAGTTTGCGAATCGGCACGACGCCCACTTTGCCCGTAAAGTACTTTTTAAAGTCGGTGAACGCCAACCAGTAGATGTAGAGCAAGCTGTAGAGCGCGGGCCAGTAGTAGTGCTGAATGCGGTGAATGCCTTTGTGGGGCTGGGTTTCGGCCATGCGAATCATTCCGCCTGCCTCAATGTCGTCGTCAACCCCGTCAATGTTGGTGAAGGTGTGGTGGATGGTGTTGTGCTTGTTCTTCCACATGGCTACGCTCGCGCCCAGCATACTGAGCGTGTGACCAGCCAGTGAGTTGAGCCACTCGTACTTGGAATAGCTGCCGTGCGCCCCGTCGTGCATGACGTTGAACCCGATTGCCGAGGTGAACAGACCCAAAATGATCCAAAATGGAAGTCCAGCCCAAAAACTAGCACCGAAGTACAGAATCGCAGCATAGGATGCAAAAAAACCGACGAGAAGGACGCCCGTTTTGGTGTACAGACGCACGTCGCCTTTTGACGACTTATTCTGGTCTTTAAAGTACTGGTTGACGCGCTGCGTCAAAATTTGAAAAAAAGGCTGCCCAGCGGTGTGCGTGGCAAATCGGGGCGCTTTGAATGCGGACGTAGACATAGGCCGAAGATAAGGCCAGTTTCGTGCCAACTTGTTTAAGCCTTTGGACCGTTGTTCACAGTGAGCTGCTTAAAACAACGCCGAGGCAATTTGCTCGGTCTCGTCAGCCTTGCTCATCGTGTAGTAGTGAAGCACGGGTACTCCCTTGTCCATCAGCTCTTTAGATTGAGCAATACACCACTCTACCCCTACCTGCTTGACTGCTTCAGGCGTTTTAGTCGCTTCAACGGCTTCGATTAAATCGTCCGGCAAATTGAGGTGAAAGTTGCGCGGAATACTCTGAAGCTGGCTCTTGGCAGTCAATGGTTTGAGGCCAGGAATAATGGGCACCGTGATGCCAGCTGCCCGGCAGTCATCGACAAACTTGAAAAAGTGCTCGTTGTTGAAAAACATTTGGGTAACGATGTAGTCACCGCCCGCATCCACCTTGGCTTTGAGGTGCTTCAGGTCGGCCTTGAGACTGGGGGCCTCAAAGTGCTTTTCGGGATAGCCAGCGACCCCGATGCAGAAGTTACTGGGGTTGGAGTTCTGCACCTCGTCGTAGAGGTACTTGCCTTGGTTGAGATTCTTAACCTGGCGAAGTAGGTCAATGGCATATGCGTGACCGTGGGGTTCAGGGACGAAGCTTCCTTCGCTGCGCAGGGCGTCGCCGCGCAGCACCAGCACGTTGTCGATGCCCAGGTAGTGCAGGTCAATGAGGGCGTACTCGGTTTCTTCGCGCGAAAATCCGCCGCAAATGATGTGCGGCACAGTGTCGATGCGGAACTTGTTTTGGATCGCCGCGCAGATTCCGACGGTGCCGGGACGCTTGCGCGTGTGCACCTTTTGAAGCAGGCCGGAATCGTGCTTCTTAAAGATGTACTCCTCGCGGTGGCTGGTCACGTCGATGAACTTCGGGTCGAACTGCATCAGGCGCTCGATGGTTCCGAAGAGGGAATCGATGGTGTTGCCCTTGAGCGGGGGCAGCACCTCAAAGCTGAAGATGGTTTTGCCGTTGGCGGCGGCGATGTGGTCGGTAACTTTCATGAACTGGTTGCTAGTAACTAGTTGCTAGTTAATTAGTGGGTTGAGCCAGCGTTCGGCTTCGGCGAGCGGAATTCCGCGCCGCGTGGCGTAGTCGGCAATTTGGTCGCGGTCGATTTTGGCGAGTCCGAAGTACTTGGCTTCGGGGTGCGCGAAGTAGTAGCCGCTCACCGCGGCGGTGGGGTACATGGCCTTGGACTCGGTGAGGTGCAGGCCCGTGTGGCGCTCGGCGTCGAGGAGTTCAAATAGGAGGTCCTTCTCGAGGTGGTCCGGGCAGGCCGGGTAGCCGGGGGCCGGGCGGATTCCTTGGTATTCTTCAGCGATGAGCGCGTCGTTGCTAAGGGTTTCGCCGGCGGCATAGCCCCAGAATTCGGTGCGGACGCGGTGGTGCAGGCGCTCGGCAAAGGCTTCGGCCAAGCGGTCAGCCAGAGCCTGGAGCATCAGCGCGCGGTAGTCGTCGTGGGCATCCTTAAATACTTGGGTGCGCTCGTCAACGCCGTG
>JAURGG010000045.1:6535-12909 GCA_030833905.1 Schleiferiaceae bacterium | reverse complement strand
CGTTCTTCCCTTCTTCAGCGAAACTGTATAGCTTCAGCGTCTTAGCGTCGATGCCCAAGGTGACCTTGGCTACGTCAGGGTCGTTGTTTGGAACCATGCTTACGTACTTAATAGTGCGGCCGTTGACGGTTTGGGTACCGGCCCATGCAAATGAGGAGCTTTTTTCATATTGACTCAAGAGGACGGCCGGCGTGTACTGTTGGGCGTCTCCGTCGAGTTTGCGCACAATGATTTCTTCGTCTTCGGGGCTTACCGTGGTGACAAACCCGGATTTGAAAAAGAAGGTTTGGCCTTGAAGCACGAGTTTGGCGGATTCTCCAACTACCCAGATCTCGCCGCTGGTTTTGCGTTCGACGCGCTGGCCGTTGCGACCTGGGGCATTGAGCACCGAGGTGAAGCTGAGTTTTTGGTCGGTGTAGGAGAGGGTCTGCTTTTTAACGCGCTGCAAAAAGGTGAGTGGGGTCTCGGATTGGGCGAGGGCAGAAAAACTAAATAGGGCGAGGCCCAGAACAGCAAAGCGGCGAAGCATCATAAGTTGTTGAGTCGTTCGTTGAGGTGCATTTCGTCTTGAATCAGAACTTGGCGGGCTTTTGAGCCTTCGAAGGGCCCGATGATTCCGGCATCTTCAAGTTGGTCAATCAAGCGTCCCGCGCGGTTGTAGCCAAGTTTCAGTTTGCGTTGCAAAAGCGATGCCGAGCCCTGCTGGTGAATCACCACAATGCGGGCCGCTTCTTCAAACATGCTGTCGCGCTCGTCGGCGCTGTAGTTTCCGCCACCGCCCAATCCGCTTTCTTCGGACTCGTATTCAGGGAGTTGGTAGGCATCTGGGTAGCCCTGTTGGCCTCCGATGAACTCGCAGACCTGCTCGACCTCGGGCGTGTCCAAGAAGGCGCACTGCAGGCGAATGAGGTCGTTTCCGCTCGAAATCAGCATATCGCCTTTGCCGATGAGTTGCTCGGCTCCGCCCGCGTCCAAAATGGTGCGCGAGTCAATCTTGGCGCTCACTTTAAAGGCGATACGCGCAGGGAAGTTGGCCTTGATAATGCCCGTGATTACGTTTACCGACGGACGCTGGGTCGCGACAATGAGGTGAATACCAATGGCCCGGGCAAGCTGCGCAAGGCGTGCGATGGGGGTTTCGACCTCTTTGCCCGCCGTCATGATGAGGTCAGCAAACTCGTCGATTACAAGAACGATGTAGGGGAGGTAGCGGTGACCCTCCTCAGGGTTTAGTTTGCGCGCGGTGAACTTGGTATTGTACTCCTTGAGGTTGCGCACAAAGGCGGACTTCAGAAGCTCGTAGCGCTGGTCCATTTCAATGCAGAGCGAGTTCAGCGTGTGGATCACCTTGGTGGTGTCGGTGATGATGGCCTCGTCGGTTCCGGGGAGCTTGGCCAAGAAGTGGCGCTCGATCGTGTTGAACAGTGTCAGTTCAACCTTTTTCGGGTCTACGAGTACAAACTTGACTTCGGCCGGATGCTTTTTGTACAAGATTGATGCGAGTATAGCGTTCAATCCCACGGATTTACCCTGTCCGGTCGCGCCGGCCATCAGCAAGTGGGGCATCTTTGCGAGGTCGACGACAAATACCTCATTGGAGATGGTCTTACCTAGCGCCAACGGCAGGTCCATGTCGGACTTCTGGAACTTTTCAGACGCCAGCACCGAGCGCATGCTCACCATTTGGGGGTGGCGGTTCGGAACTTCGATTCCTATGGTGCCTTTGCCCGGAATCGGCGCGATAATGCGGATTCCGAGGGCGCTCAGGCTCAGCGCGATGTCGTCTTCAAGCGACTTGATTTTACTGATTCGGATTCCCGCCTCAGGAACAATCTCGTACAGCGTCACCGTTGGCCCGACGGTCGCCTTGATTTTGGCGATTTCAATCTTGTAGTTGCGCAGGGTATCTACGATGCGCTCTTTGTTGGCCTCGAGTTCTTCTTGGTCAACTTTGGTCGTGGTCTGCCCGTAGTCGTTCAGTAGCTGAAGGGTAGGGAACTGGTAGCGCGACAGGTCGCGGCGCGGATCGTAGGGGTCGAGGTCCGAAGCCTTAGGTGTCGCGGCGAGGGCAGCGGCGGGCAGTACGATTTCTGGTTCCGGAATCGCGTCCACCTCGAGGTCAAGGTCTTGCGTCGAACTGACGAGTGTGGGCTCGGGAAGGTCTTCGGGTTCGTCCCAAGGAGCAATGTCCATTGCGGGCTCGGGGGCGACGGGCGAAACCGGTACCACCGGTGTAATGTCCATTAAATCCACCACGTTGGGCGCTTCGTCGGGCAAGAGTTCTTCGTCTGCGACGACCAAAGGTTCCGCCCCAGAATCCACAGTGACGGGATCGACGGCACCAAAGGCGGCAGAACGTGCCGCCAAGCGCTCGCCCAACTGCTGCGGGCGCAGCTGGAATACCCACACCACGTGGACAGTGGTCGCTAAAATCCAGGCGAGGGCAGAACCAAGGCTTCCGACAAGGTGCGTGCTCCATTGCGCCAGAAAACGGCCGTAGTCGCCGACGACCGCGTCGCCGAAGTCCCAAGGAATGAGCGCGAAGCCGCTTGTAATAAGTACGGCTCGAAGCAAGCTCCGGCGAAACCAACGACCTGCCTTAATAGGCAGTCCGAGGCCCCATTTGAGGCCGTACGCCATCACCACGGACCACAAAAGGAGCGAGGCTGCGCCAAATCCGCGCACGGTGACGAGCATTCCGACGGCAGCTCCGAGCGAGCCCAAAATGTTCTGAATTTCGATTCCGCGCTGGGCGATAACTTGGCTGAATCCCAGCTCCATGGCGCTGTAGTCAGCTGTCCAAGTTCCTAGAGTAGAGGCGCTTGCGATAAATCCCAGTAGGCCAACAAATAAGACGAATAAGCCCAGCGCAGCGCGCAGAGAAGGGCTTTCAGAAAGGTCGCGCCACGCCTCTTTGAGGTCAGTAACGCGAAGGGTAGATGAGTTTTTTGTGCTTCGGGCCATGGACTATGCCCAAAGGTAGGCCAATTCCTACCTTTGACCCATGCTGCAGTTAATCACGGCCATGTCAGAATTGGGAGCGGGAACCCGAGGTTCAAGCCTTGGCTACGCGGCCATTAGAAGTGCCTCGTTCAGCATTCAGCCCAAGTTTTTTCGTGCGGTTCAGCCCCGAAAAGTTCAAACCAACAACGCGCTACTCTACCGCCATCCCGAGACGCCTTACGGCAAGCGGATTCGCGGAATCGTTAGAATGTACCGCCGCATTTCTGCTGTAGTGGCCGAAACCCTTGACGACGGGCAGTTTCCACTCGTACTGAGCGGCGACCATTCAAACGCTGGCGGAACCATTGCCGGCATCAAGCAAGCTTTTCCGCTCGCGCGCCTCGGGGTTGTGTGGATCGATGCGCACGCAGACATGCACTCACCCTACACGTCTCCGTCGGGCAACATGCACGGAATGCCGCTCGCAACCGCGATCGGCGAAGACAACCTCGAGTGCAAAATCAACGATCCGAGTCCCGTCACTCGTGACGCGTGGACCAAGCTCAAGGGGCATCCACAGCGCGTTCGTCCTGAAGACGTTGCCTTCATCGGGCTTCGAAGTACCGAAGAACCTGAGGACGCCCTCATCGCCAAGTACGGAATGACGGTGTACCGCGTTCCAGTGGTCCGAGAGCTCGGAATCTCAACGGTGGTTCAGCGCGTCCTTGAGCAAATGAAGGACTGCGACATGGTCTATGTTTCGTTTGACGTGGATTCCATGGATCCGACGGTTTCGGTCGGAACCGGCACGCCGGTAGCCGGTGGCTTCGACGAGTCCGAAGCGAAGCAACTTCTTGAATTGTTTGCGGACGCTCCGCTGGTGCGCTGCATGGAATTCACCGAAATCAATCCCTTGCTCGACAAGGGAGGCAACGCAATGGGAACCACCGCGTTCCGCCTTTTGCAAAACACGGTATACCGCCTTCAGGAGCGGTTGAGCCGACGTAACCTTCTTTAATCATCATGGCTGACGCGTTACTTTCGGCCGTTTCGACGGTCTTGAACGATTTATACGGATGGGATGGCCCCGTCGAACTCCAACCGACCCGCAAAGATTTTGAGGGCGATTCCACGCTGGTGGTTTTTCCTTTTCTGAAATTGAGCCGCAAATCCCCCGTGGACACTGCGCGTGAAATCGGCGAATCACTGCAGGTGGCATCGGACTTGGTGTCCAGCTTCAACGCCGTCCAGGGTTTTTTGAATATTGTTCTGAGTACCGACCAAATTCAGGCCCGCTTCGACGCCATTAGAAGCGCGGATGCCTGGGGCACAACGCCCGTTGACCCGAACGCCCCTGCGGCCATGGTGGAATTCAGCAGCCCCAACACCAACAAGCCGCTGCACCTAGGGCACGTGCGCAACATATTGCTCGGCCACAGTGTCAGCCGCATCCTCGAGGCCAGTGGCCGCAAAGTGGTTCAGGTTCAGATTGTGAACGACCGCGGCGTCCACATTTGCAAGAGCATGTGGGCGTGGCAGCAGTTCGGGGGCGGAATTACTCCCGATTCCGCAGGCAAAAAGGGCGACCACCTCGTCGGAGATTTTTACGTGCGCTTTGACCAGGAGTACCGAAGCCAAGTGCGTGAACTCATGGCTCAAGGCCTCGATGAAGATGCCGCTAAGGCACAGGCTCCGTGCATGCTTGAAGTTCAAGAAATGCTTCGCCAGTGGGAGGCCGGCGATGCCGAGGTGCGCAACCTTTGGGCGACGATGAACGGGTGGGTCTACGACGGATTTAACCAAACCTACAGCCGACTGGGTGTTCGCTTTGACCGCAACTACTTCGAGTCCGACACCTACGTGCTGGGCAAGCAAGACATTGAAGAGGGATTGGCGCGCGGTGTGTTTTACCGTCGGGACGACGGTTCCGTATGGATTGATTTACGCGAAGACGGCCTTGATGAAAAGTTGGTGCTTCGCCGCGACGGAACCTCAGTCTACATGACCCAAGACATTGGGACTGCGATTCAACGCTTTAAGGACTTCTCGATCGACCGCCTCACGTACGTGGTGGGCAACGAGCAGGACTACCACTTTAAAGTGCTGTTCTTGATCCTAAAAAAGTTGGGCTACGCCTGGGCGGACCAGCTCTTCCACCTGAGCTACGGCATGGTGGACCTTCCAAGCGGCAAAATGAAGTCGCGCGAAGGCACCGTCGTCGATGCCGACGACCTGCTTGACGAAATGGAGTCCACGGCCCGAGCCCTCAGCGAAGAGCTCGGCAAGACCGAGGGACTTGTCGATGCCGAAAAAGCGCAACTCTACCGAGTTTTGGGCCACGGAGCCCTTAAGTACTTCATTCTAAAGGTGGATCCGCGCAAGCGCATGGTGTTCAACCCCGAGGAGTCCATTGACTTCAACGGCCACACTGGCCCGTTCATTCAGTACAGCCACGCACGGATCAAGTCCATTTTGCGCAAAGCAGAGGGCCGAAGCACGGCCTGGGATTGGTCTGAGGTGGTCGTCGACGAGCGGACCAAGGAACTGATTCAAACACTTGACCGCTTCCCGCAGGCGGTGGAGCAGGCGGCACGCGCCTACAGCCCCGCGGTGGTGGCACAGTTTGCCTACGATTTGGCTAAAGCGTTTAACGGATTCTACCAAGCTAATCCAATTCTCAACGCGGATTCGGAAGCGCTTGTGGCGTTTCGTGTCGAACTCTGCCAAACCACAGCGGCTGCGCTGCGCCGTGCTCTTGAAATGCTCGGCATCGAGGCCCCCGAACGGATGTAAACAAAAAATCCCGGTCCAGGCACGGAGCCAGAACCGAGATTTCGAAGAAGTTTGAGATTTAGAGCCCTGCAGCCTTTTTGGTGGCTTTAGTCAGTCCGTCTTTGTGCAGCATGATAGAGATGGTCTTGGCGCGAACAAACGCTTCAGACGCGTAGATGTAGCCCTCGCGGTACGCGTTTTTGCGCGGACCCCATGAGTTTTTCACGATGTAGTACGAAGCGCCTGACTGGTCTTTGACCTTGCCGACGATTTGCATTCCGTGGTCGTCTTGGGTTTCGTAGTTGTCAAATGCGGCTTGGCGCGACTCCTGCGTTACTGCGGCCTCTTCGTGCGGGCCGGTAAACACGGACGTTTTTTCTTCGGCGCTCATGTCGGACCATTTTTTAGCAGGCCACACGGCGACTCCGTTGTTCAGCGAAAATCCTTTTTCGGAAACGTCGGTCGCCCAAGCGATGGTGAACCCGTTGGCCAGTGCGTAGTCAATGGTCGCCATCATGTCGTCAAGCGGAACGTTGTACGACGTGCCCCACGTCCAGTTGTCGGGAACCTCAACCGCAAACCACGAACCGAAGGGGTGGTGCGTGAAGCTCGTCAGCTGCACGTAGTCCTTCGTGTTGATTCCGAGGAACTTGTCAGCA
>JAURGG010000045.1:0-6437 GCA_030833905.1 Schleiferiaceae bacterium | reverse complement strand
GAAGCTGCGCGGAGTGTAGGTCTTGCCTTCGTAGGTGAACGAGGTAGGTTCAGCTCCGAGGTAGGCGTCGAGGTATCCGGTGAAGCCCTTGTGCCACGCGGTGGTCACGGTTCCGGAATTTTTATTCACCACCGCGTCGACGATGCCTTTGAGGGCGGCCTCGAGCTCGTCGTGGTCGTTGCCCTCGGTTCCGTAGTTGAGGCCAGCGTAGGCCGACTGCGGCACTGCACCGTAGCGGTCGATGACATAGAACAGGTCGGGGCAGGCGCCACCTTGGGCGAAGTTTAGCGCGCCGTGCAGACGGACGTACTTCTCAGCCTTGTCCTGGTACACCTTGCGCACCGTGTACATCTCAGAGAGGTCGATGGCCGGCTTGCCCATGCGTACCAGTTCAGACTCGAGAAATCCGGTGGCCGAATAGCTCCAGCAGGTGCCCGAGCGGCCTTGGTCCTTTACTGGGGTCGCCTCGAGGTCATAAATAGTTGTGAATTCAAACGATTTGCTGTCGCGGGATCCGTTGCCCGAAACTTTGTTGATCAAATCAACTTGCGCCAACAGCCCCGATGAGGCCAGCAGAGCGCCAATGAAGAGGTGCTTGTTCATGTGGTGGTATGGATTTAGAGAAAGTTGGGAGCGACCGGCGCGTCTTTGGTTCCGTTCGCGTAGTCGTAGAATCCGCGGCCCGACTTCACCCCGAGGTCGCCTGCAGTGACCATCGCCACGAGTAGGGGATTGGGTGCGTACTTGGGCTGGCCTAATCCCTCGTGCAGCACGCGAAGAATGCTGAGGCACACGTCGAGGCCGATAAAGTCGGCGAGCTGAAGGGGGCCCATCGGGTGCGCCATGCCGAGCTTCATGATTGAGTCAATCGCTTCGACGCTGCCGACGCCCGTTTGAAGCGTTTCAATCGCTTCGTTGATCATGGGCATCAAAATGCGGTTGGCCACAAATCCAGGGAAGTCGTTGCACTCCACGGGGATTTTGCCAAGTTCCGTACTCATTGCCACCACTGCAGCCGCCGTGGCGTCCGAAGTTTTGTATCCGCGAATGATTTCGACCAGCTTCATCACCGGAACCGGATTCATAAAGTGCATACCAATCACTTTGTCTGGGCGCTTGGTCGCCGCAGCGATACGCCCAATCGCAATCGAAGACGTGTTCGAGGCCAAAATGGTTTCGGGAGCACAGAGTTCGTCGAGTTGAGTGAACAACTTGAGTTTGATGTCCACATTCTCGGTGGCGGCCTCTACGACGAGCGCGGAACCGGCCACAGCCGGTGCCAGCTCCGTGTGGGTGCTAATTCTCGCCACGGCTGCGGACGCATCTTCAGCAGTCAACAGACCTTTGGCGACTTGGCGATCGAGGTTTTTTGAAATGGTGGCTAAGGCGCGCTCCAATGCAGGGGCGCTGATGTCGAACAGCGAGACGTTCCATCCGCTGGTGGCGAACACGTGGGCGATTCCGTTGCCCATCGTGCCTGCGCCGAGTACGCTACAGTGCTTCATGGGCCTAAAAGTACGCTCAGACGGCTACTTTCCGCGCCCCTTGACCACGGTCCATACCGTGTAAATAAGCACCTTCAGGTCGTTGCGCCAGGACATGTTTTCGATGTAGAGCAGGTCGTACTCCATGCGGCGAATCATTTCGTCAACCGTGCTGGCGTACCCGAAGCGAACCATTCCCCAACTCGTGATCCCGGGACGGACTTTGTAAATATGGCGGTACTGCGGAGCCCGTTCGATGATTTGCTGGGCAAAAAACGCACGCTCTGGCCTCGGACCCACAATTGACATGTCGCCCACAAGTACGTTCCAAAACTGCGGAACTTCGTCCAGCCGGTACTTTCTCAGCACGCGGCCAATGGGTGTGATGCGCGGATCATCTTCACTAGACAGCTGGGGCCCAGCGGCCTCAGCGTCAGCGCGCATCGTGCGGAATTTCAAAATATTGAAGGTCTTTGCCTGCCGTCCTATGCGTTCCTGGCGAAAAAAGATGGGGCCCTTAGTGCGCGCCACTGCTGCCGCAACTACGGCCATCACCGGAGCCAAAACGACTAAAGCCGCCACAGCAAGCACGATGTCAGCAATGCGCTTGCTGTTGCGCTGCCAGGTGTCCATGGGTTCGTGGTGCCATTCCATGAGCGGAACCCCGTGCTCGTCAAGCTGCACCATACCCGAGAGGATTCCGTAGGTGTCCGGAAACATAAAAATCCGAACCCCGAGCTCCTCGAGGTCGAGCAGTAACGGAGTAAGGCGCTGGTGCTCTTCTTGAGGAAGCGCGACGACGACATCTTCAATGCCCAAGCGGTGGGCCCACGAAGCGATTTCTTTGGGGCTTCCGAGCAGCGGAAGGCCACAGCACAGCGTGTCGCCCTGCTTGCCGTGCACCGACATCCAGCCCGCGAGGACTTCGCCTGAGGAGTCGGCGTGCCGTCGAATGTCTTCTTGGTGCGATTCCAAAAGCTCACGGTCCCCAATTAATAGGGTCGGAAAGTGCAGGTTCCCTTGGCTAATGCGCCAGCGAATATGGCTTCCCAATGCGAGGCGGATCAGGGCGCTCACGCCGAGCAAGGTTCCGCCAAAGCGCTTGATGGTGCCCCAGTACGCCGTGTAGCTTTTGACGTAGTCGTCGAGCAAAAACAACAGAAAGAAGGCTAAGACAAAAAAGAACCAGGTCTGGACCAATCGACTTAATTCAGTGAGGCGCGACTTGCGGAGTAAGCTCTGGTAAAGTCCCACCACACCTAACGTGCCCACCCACAGCACCGCGGTGACCGACAGGCCCCAGGGATAAAAGTCGTCCCACACTAAGGACTCAATGCCAAATCGAGCGGGTTCGACCACGCCCTTGCGGTAGCTATAGAGCCACGTGTAGGCAAGTCCCGCGGCGGCCACGTCGCCCGCGAGGTAGGCTAAGGTGTAGCGCCGTTCGGTCGCCCTAAGTGCCGATCCACGGGGGCTCAACGGTAGACTAGCTTGAGGTTGTCAATCCACAGCGTATCGGCCACTTCGCGGTTGGTGCGCACTGCGCCCAAAAACAGATTGTAGTTCACGGCTCCTGGGAATCCCGAAACCTCGGTCACCAGGTTGATGTAGGCCTTGGACCACTCGCGTTTGTCGCGAAACGTCACGGTGGTTTGCTGGGTGCTGGTTCCGTTCTCGTTGGCTACGACCCCGATGTTAAACGGCATGGTGGATTTGTAGTTGATTTCGAGGTAGACGCTTTGACCTGACTTTGGAAGCACGTAGGCCTGCTGCGTAATGGCCTCAAAAATGTTTTGACCTGGACGAAGTACGACCATTCCACTTGCGTTGTGGGTTTCACCTGCGGGGGCAGGGAATCGTTCGGATTGGGTTCGGTTCCACACGGTGTCGCTGCGCGGCGTGGGTGCAAACTGAATCCCCGCCGACTCAAAATCTTCTACGTTAACGATTTGTGCCCAACTTTCGTATGCCAGCACCGCGGCACCCCCCGGGGGCCATTTGACGGTTTGGCCGTAGGCGGAATTCAGGTTCCGCGTGTACGGACCGTAGAATTCATACTGGGCTTGAAAGCTGCTGATGCCGTTTACTTCGACACCGGGGTACAGGCGCACGGTAGCGTTTGGGTCAGAAACCGGGAGCGGTATCCGCGCGGGCAAAGGGTAGACGCCGTAGTAGGTTCCTTCGGCCTCGACCCAAACGGAGCGGACATGGGCACTCGAGGTGCCGAGGCTCGGGTCAAGTGCCAACGTGAGGCTGTCCACCTCGAGGTAGACTACTGGCTTTGCTTCGTTGCGGTCACAGCTAGTGCTTACCAAGGCTGCTACCCCGGCAAGGATGTGGAAAAGTCTTTGAATCCGTCGCATTCGGTGCAAAGGTACGGTTGTACTTTCGGCCTATGACTCCTGATTTGCCCCGCCACCAAGGCCAGCGCCAGCAACTGCTCGCACTGCTTCGAAGCAAAGGCATTAATAATGAGCGTGTTCTCGAGGCGATGGGTAGGATTCCCCGCCACGCCTTTCTCGAAAGTTCGTTTGAAGAGTTTGCCTACCAAGACATTGCCTTTCCGATTGCAGCGGGCCAGACGATTTCGCAGCCCTACACGGTGGCGTTCCAGTCGGATGCGCTGGGCCTCGCTGTGGGTGCGAAAATTCTTGAAATCGGAACCGGTTCCGGATACCAAGCCGCCGTGCTCGAAGAAATGGGCTATCGCGTCTACACCATTGAGCGCCAGAAAGCGCTGTTTGACTTTAGCAAGCGTTTGCTTGACGAGCTTGGGTACCGCCGAATTCAGCAAAAGTTTGGTGACGGATACAAGGGTCTACCATCGTTTGCTCCGTTTGACGGAATCTTGATTACTGCCGCCGCTCCAGAACTGCCTCAGGACCTTTTAATGCAACTCGCGCCCGAGGGGGTGTTGGTGGTTCCGGTGGGCAACGTCGAAGCGGAACAGCGCATGCTACGCGTACGCCGAGGCGCGGATGCAGCGTGGATTCACGAAGACCTCGGGAGCTTTCGCTTTGTCCCGATGCTCAAAGACGTCGCGACGCAGCGTTAAGGGGCTTATTCCCTCGCCGCATCGCGGTCAATGTCCCGCTCTTTAATACTTGCGCGTTTGTCGTAGAACTTCTTGCCCTTGGCCAGTGCAATGTCCAGTTTTGCCCATCCGCGTGAACTAAAGTAAAGCTTCAATGGAATCAGGGTTATTCCGTTGTTTTGCAACTCTTTGCGAATCTTTTTGAGTTCGTTTTTCTTCAAGAGCAACTTGCGCTCGCGCAAGGGGGCGTGGTTCGCGTAGGTTCCGAACTTGAATTCTGAAATATGGAGGTTTTTGATCCAGACCTCGCCGGCCTCTGAAACGTAGGCGTAGGCGTCGCTCAGATTGGCCTTACCGTCGCGCAGCGCCTTGACTTCGGTCCCGGCAAGCATAATGCCGGCCGTGAACTCTTCTTCGAGAACGTACTCGTAGCGCGCACGGCGGTTTTGTATGACGGGATTCATCCTGCAAATCTAACCCCGGCGCTACCTTTGAGGTGCCCATGATGTACACTTCGCTGATTCGTCCCCTTCTTTTTCAGCTGTCGGCTGAGCGCGCCCACAATTTGGCCCTGTCTGGCCTTAAAATCGCATCCAGGAGCGGAATCGCCACGGCCGCCCTCCGTGCGGCCGTGGGATCGGTCCCCGACGCCCCAGTTCAGGCTATGGGACTGACCTTTCGCCACCCCCTTGGGCTGGCTGCCGGAATGGACAAGAACGCCGTCGCCCTTCGCGCCTGGGAGGCGCTCGGGTTTAGCCACCTTGAAATCGGAACCGTTACGCCGCGTCCGCAGCCCGGAAACCCGCAGCCGCGCATGTTTCGCCTGCCCGAAGACCAAGCGCTGATCAACCGCATGGGATTCAACAACGGCGGCGCCGAAGCGGCCGCCCAGCGAATCAAAGCTTCAAAGCACCGCAACCTCATCGTGGGCGGCAACATCGGACGCAACAAATCCACGGCCAACGAGCAGGCGGTCGACGACTACTTGGCCGCCCTCAACGCGGTCTACCACCACGTGGACTACATCGCCGTCAACGTATCGTCGCCCAATACCCCGGGATTGCGGGATCTGCAGTCAGAGGCAAGCATGCGGGCACTGCTTGAGGCCGTGTCCAACGAATGCAAGCGCCTCGGTGGCAAACCGGTGGCTGTAAAAATCGACCCAGATTCGAGCAAAGAGCACGTGCAGCGCACGGCGGCACTCGCAGTAGAATGCGGGCTTCACGGAATCATTGCCACAAATACCACGGTGGGCCGCTCAGGACTCCGCACGCCCCAATCCACCATTGACGCCATCGGTGCCGGCGGGCTCAGTGGCGCGCCGCTCACACGCCGCTCGACTGAAGTAGTGGAGTGGGTGCGCGAATCCGTAGGAAATTCCGCGTCAGTGATCGGAGTAGGAGGGGTGCGCACGGCTCAAGACGTGATTGACAAGCGCAATGCCGGAGCCGACCTCGTGCAAGTTTATTCGGGACTGGTCTACGAAGGACCGGCCATGGTTCGTCAACTCTCTGCCGCATGGAACGCCTGACGTGGATCGAGTGCCCGCGCGACGCAATGCAAGGCTATCCCACGGTGTTTGCCACCGAAGACAAGATTGAGTACCTGCGAAGGCTGCTCCCTGTGGGCTTTGACACCCTCGACATCGCGAGCTTCGTGTCGCCCAAGGCGATTCCGCAGATGGCGGATTCCGCAAAAGTTCTAGACGCCCTAGCGCCCGACAAGGGAGTCAATAAATTCTTGGTTATTGCCGCCAATGCCCAAGGCATAGAGCGCGCAACCGCTCATCCCGCGGTGGACGTGGTAGGGGTTCCGTTCTCGGTGAGTGAGCAGTTTCAGCGCCGCAATACGAACCGCAGCCAGATTCAAGTACTCGATGAATGGTCGCCAGCCATTGAGCGTGCCCTCGCGGCCGGCAA
>JAURGG010000044.1 GCA_030833905.1 Schleiferiaceae bacterium | reverse complement strand
CGAACCATGTAGATGCCTTTGGCGTAGTTGCTCAAGTCAAGGTTGACGTCGAGCGTCGCGCTTCGCTTGTCGACCGACGTAGCTGAAACCATCTGGCCCATCAAGTTTAGCACCTCGAGCTGGCCTTCAAAGGCCGCGCTACCCGCAATGCGCACGGTGAACTGGCCGCTGTTGGGGTTCGGGAAGGCCGCTAGGGTTTGACCCAGGGCATTCTCGTCGAGGCCGATCGTACTCGTGACGGTGAAGGTCAGCACGTCGCTGGTTCCGCACACTGTGTCGGTCACGGTAAGGGTCACCGTGTAGACACCAGGACCGCCGTAGTTGTGCACCGCGGTTAGGCCAGACCCGTTGGTACCGTCGCCAAAGTTCCAGTCAAATTGGTTGCCCGACGAGCCCGTCGCGTCAAACGTAAACTCTCCCGTCGCGGCATTGGTCTCGGTTCCGGTTCCAACTGCTTGCGCTGAGTCGGAATTCACCGCGAAGGTGACTTCTTGGCGAAGCTCTGAGCAGCCGACCGTACCGTAGTACACTTTACCGTTCCAGTTTCGTGGATTGTTCACCGGGTTCGGGTAGCTTCCGCCGAGTCCTTCGGTGACGATCAAGTCGTTGTTCTGGAACCAGGTCGAAACTCCAGCGGTTCCGGTACCGTTCGTGTACTGCACTGATCCAGATGTACGACCCACAAAGAACCCATAAGTCGCACCGGTCGGAATGGTTACGTTCACTGGCAAGTAGCCGGTCGCTGCACCACTCGTAAGGTTTACGTTGCCCGAGGCGAGCTGGGTCCAGTTCGGCCCATTTACCACGTACGGAGCCGGCATGTACCACACCACAACAGGCGTAGCTGCCGCACTGGTGTTGCCCGAACCGGGACCTTGAGCAAAGCCCGTGATGGTCAGCGGCGCGCCCGACGTGTTAATGATGTTGAACATGTTTCCGGCCGCACCGTTGCCGCCCGCCAGCGAAGTTGTGGCAGAATCGGCGGAATTGAGGTACTGCACGAAGTAGCTCGTCGGGCCGTTGGCCGAAACGGTCAGCGAATCACCCGTTCCGAGAAGCGTCGTGTCGGTCGCCGAGCCAAACCATCCGTAGGTGGTTCCTGGAACGTTGATCGCATAGAGCGTCACAGAATCCTGACCGGCACAAATACTGTCAACTAAGCCGGTAACCAGAGGCTCGTAGGGCGTAAAGTCCGCGGTAGCCGTCAACGTGTCGTTGTTCGTGCGGCCGTCGTTCGCTAGGCTGGTGTAGCCGGTGAAGCCGAAGGTTCCGCCCGTGTACGTGTTGATACTGCCTACCACCAACGTGTCAGTGGCGCCCGGAGCCAGACTGCCTGTATAGTTGGCGGTCAAGTTCTGGATTCCGCCCGAAGCATCGGTCACTACCACCGTGGCGGGCATCGCGGTAATTGCGCCAATGCCGAAGTTTTCAAACACCACAGAAACCGTCGTGGTCGAGTCGCCACAGCCACCGCCCGCACCGATGATTCCAGCAATTTTGGCGTCGTCGTTCACCGGCGTGTACTCGTCCGCTCCGATGTCTGGAGTGGTGGCCGAGCGAACGTCACCGTCAATGTCCGTAGTTACGTCGGCAATGGGCGTTCCGAGGTTGTTGGGGCCCGTATTGAGCACGTGCAGATCGTCGGCAGCCAAGAAGGTGACGGCGTTCGTCGACGAATTCGCGTTCAAGGTCGGGTTCGCGGTCTGCCATGCAGCCAATGTGGCTCGGTTGGCACCGTAGAACGCAAGATTGGTTCCGCCGGTGTTGTAGACGTTGTAGTCCATCGTCACAGAGTCCATCGTGGTTCCCGTGAAGTAGAAGGCAAAGGTTCCGCCCTGGAAGATGTTGTTGCGAATGTCCAGCACCTTAGACACGTTCACGCCCGTCGAGGTCAGGAAGTACGCTCCATAGCTGGACCCCTTAAACGTGTTATGGTACACGTTGAGGTGCCGCACGTACGGGAAGTACGCGCCGTAGCTGTTCGATGCAGCGCACATGTTGTTTGCCACTACCGAAGGATTCGACGGTTTGTAGTCGCGGTTGAGGTAGCCAAGGGCAATGCCGTAACTCTGACCGTAGTTGGCGTTTCGCTGAATGTCTGCCTCGTTGACGTAGTAACCGTAGATTCCGATATTAAATGAATTTCGGTAGTCGCGTAGGTCGTTGTCGTGCACCACCAACTTATCCATATAATAGAAGTAGGATCCGTAGTAGTGCTGCTTGCGGAACGTGTTGCCCGTCACCACAATGTCTTCGCAATGCACCGTGGCACTAACCCCGTTAAACCGCACGCCGTAGTACCCACCTTTAATCAGGTTGTTGGTAATTGTGATGTGGTTAGCGTTGTTGCCGTAACCTGACACAGTCGTCGGCGAAGAAGTTGATGCAATTGCAGCATACAGTGCAGAAGTTGATGTAGTATCGGCCAAAATGCTGTTACCCTGGATGGTGACGTATTCGGCGTTATCGCGCAGAATGATTCCGCTTGCCAAAGTCGCCTGAACCGTCAGGTTTTGAATCGTCACATACTTTGAACCGTTCAGGGTCACTGTACCCTGCTGCCCTACTACACCTTGCAGCACAGATCCACCCGTGGGCGCACCTTGGAAGGTCACGGTATTGGTCGCGCTTGCACCCGGAATCTGGCCTAAGCTGAGGCCTCCGGCATGGGAATATCCAGCAAGAGTAAGGGTTACTGGGCCAGAAACGCCGCACGTCGCTAAACTAGTGACAGCATCAGCCAAGCTCGCGAAGTTGTTTGCTCCAGTACCATTGGAATCCACGGTGTAGGCTCCGTTCAGTGAACTCAAGCAGGGCGTTGTCAAATTGAAGGGCCCGACCCAACTACCAGTGCCCGCGGCGCAGGGAAGCTGAATGTAGACTTGGTAGTTCGCGCCGGGCTGAAGTCCGGTCACGGTATACGGATTCGTGGTTGCGGTCGCTTGGTTTGCTCCCGATGAACCCGACCCAACAATGAATCCGGTGGGACCCCAGGTCACTTGACCTCCCGTGGGTCCGTTGGTTCCGTTCACCGTCCAACTTAATGTGGCGGAATTCGATGTGGCAGTCACCGTAACGTCCGGAACCAAGCACGGCGACGGCGTCGACACGAGGGCCACATTATCTACATGGACATCGTAGGCCGTTGCGCCCGGTTGGGCTGCACTTGAGGTCAAACTCTCCACATAGAAGCCCACTTTAACAAGTCCAGTGTAGGTACTCAAATTGACCGCGTAGCGCCCACCGGTGGGACTCACTCCTGAATTTCTGTTGAACTTCTTGAGGACCTGACTGCGGTTCCAGGTGATTCCGTTGTCGGTCGAAATGATGACCATGACGGTGTCGTCGAGCCCCATAGCCCCAGCCGTGGTTCCACCCGCCGCCGTGATGCCCATATCCCACTCGAGGTACGTCGTGTGCGCCACGTCGCCCAAGTCCATGGTCGGAGTCAGCGTCCAGCCTTGGGTGGTCGTAGACGTCAAGGGTACCGCGTTGCTGATGGCTCCCGTGGTTCCGGAGTTCAAGAAGCCGACTTCGGCCCAAGCCGAGGACGTGGACGACGGAACGGTGGGGTTGCCCGCCGGACCGTTCAGTTCAGACCAGAGCACCGGCGTCGGGGCAGCCGCCTGAGGATTGTAGCCATTGGTAAACGGCTCCAACCAGCCCACCTGCACTGGCGTCACAAAGCTATAGGGGCCGACCCAGACCGAAGTTTGGCCTGATCCGCAGTTGCCCGAGAGGTAGAGGTCGTATTCGGTGTAGCTTGAAAGCCCCGTAATCGCGTAGGTGGTCGTAGTCACGTTTTGACCTTGACCAGTACCTGGAGTAAAGCCCTTGGGACCCCACTGGAGATCGACACTAGCCGACAAGCTGCTAAACGTCACTTGAGCAGAAGTCGCTCGAACGTTAGAAACCGTCACCCCAAATGGCGCAGGACACCCGCTCGGCGTGAATTCTACGGCACCAATGTCGGGGCTTGTGCTGTCGCGCGGAGCCCCATTGACGTCCACCGGTACGGCGGCAAAAAGTGCCTCCCCCGCATTGTTGTACGCAAATGCTCCGGGCGTCAAATCGCCAGCAGAAGCATTGACAAACAGTGGATCTGAATTCAAGCTATTTGAATCTAAGCCGGTGGCCGCTGTCCAACCAGCAAAGTTGGTAAACCGCACTGTGGCCGAGCGGCCCGCTACGAAGTTGTTGCTCCCCCCGGGATTACTGAGGTAGACTCCGTTGTGGTCGCTCGAAATCAACGCAGTGGTTGAGCTGTTGTACAGTCCATACTTGGCCCCAGTACCCGCGCTCGCAATCGAAATCAAATTGTTCTTCACGTTGACGCGGTTCATCGCGCCGGACACAAACACGCCATAAACCGTACCCGTGGTTGTCGCCGTGGACGTATTGAAATCCATGGTATTGTGGTAGACATCCAACGTGTCGCTCGACAAGAGGTACATTCCGTACAGGGTGGACGTACCGTTGTTTACGTTGTAAATCGTGTTGTTCGCAATCAAAGCTGGCTTGGCGGCGGAACCCGTAAACGTACTAGTGTAGACGAGGTAGGCGGTAAAGTTGGTCACGCCCGGACTTCCACCTAAGTCGTGGATCCGGTTGCGCGAGAACTCAAAACCGGGGTTCCGTCCGTAGTTGTATGCGCCGTAGCACGTGCTGACCGATGAACGGGTTGCGCGGTTAAAATCGTTGTTCGTGATTTTTAGGTCGTCCTGACCGTAGGCATAAATTCCGTACAGTCGAAAATCAGCAATCGTCGAGTTCTGTACCCGATTGTTTACCGGGCGACCTGCTCCCATCGTCAATCCACTGCCACCCAGGGTGATTCCGTAGTAACCGCCAATGATTTGGCAGCTGTCGATCAGGAGGTGAGATGCTGTGTTGGCCTGAGTTCCTGTTGAACTTGTGGGCGATGTGGCAAGCGCAACCCCTACAAAAGCGGTGCTTGTAGATGTTTCGCTAGTCTTGATGACGCAACGCTTAAACGTATTGTGGTCAGCATTACCGTTCAGACGAACCGCCCAACCAGCCGTGGTACCGGCTGCCTCAATGGTTAAGTCCTCAAAACGCAAGTAGTCTGCACCGTTGAGGTAGAGCGTATGGCGCTCATTGGTGTTGGTCGTGGCAAAGGTCAGAGTATTGAAGTTGCCCTTCACCGTAATGGTATTGGTTGCAGACATACCTGGAATCTCGTTGATCTCTAGCTGCTCGTTGTACGGACCTGAGTTAGGAAGCACTTGGAAGACAACCGGTCCAGCAACCCCGCATGAAGCTGCGGCGAAGGCCGCGGTGAAGTTGGCGTAGGTTCCGCCCGCACCGATCGTGTACGTGCCGCCGGCCAAGTTGGGCAATGTGGTCACAAAGACCGGTGCAGAATAGGCCACACTGCTAGATGGTCCACAGGTAACCTCACAACGGTAGTAGGTATCAACGGTCTGTGATACGGTGGCCAAGCCTGTGGTGGCTCCGGCAATGTTGGTCCACGGTCCTGTAGCTGTGGTGGACGACTGCCATTGGTAGCTAAGTCCCGAGGCAACTACAGCACCAGTAAGGCTCAAGTCAAAGTTTTGAAGCGGGCACACCGCCGTAGAGGACGCAGAAGTTGTACCGGCGTTCGGAGTTCCGGTACAGGGTGCCTGCGGAATGTAGGTCAATGAGCCCACAAAGTAGCGCGGAGTAATGGTGGGGTTTGGAAACGATCCTCCGCGACCCGACGAACAGTCTATCGTCAAGGTTCCGTCAGTATGCACATTGGTGGTGCCCGTAGCACCGGTCATATAGCGCGTGCCCCCCAAGGTTCCCGCACCGTTGACCACAAAGGTGTAGGGTGTGTTTGCATTGAGTGCAATCATCGACGACCCAAATGAAATGGGCGACGGAGTGGTGGAAGTGTTTCCGCTACTCGTGGCCGTGCCCGAAACCCCAAGTGTCCAACCTGTGGCGGCACTCACAGTTCCGGTATTGCCCGTAATGACCCCTTGTTTGTACCAAACCTCAGCCGGACCCGTGGTACCTGCCGCAGCTGAAAAGACAGAGGCGGCACCAGTGATGAACACCGGACCTGTTGCAGTCACCTGAAAAACGGTGGCTCCTCCGCCCCCGTTGTTGGCAGTATTGGGAGGCATCGTACTAACTGTAGATTGGGCGTTAGCTGAAGCAGCGAGGAGTACGCCAAGAATCCATGTATAAACGTGTTTCATGCGGAAAATTCAAAAATGAGCCTTCAATTTACCAACTCTTTAAAGAAAATGAAATTTTATCGGGTATAAAATATATTAATACCCAAAAAAGAAGCCGCCCGGTTTCCCGGGCGGCCTCACTCTTTTGAAGGTCAAAAGGTCGCTTAGCGCACTACGACGCGGAGCACCGCCTGGCCCTCTGCCCCGCTCAAGCGAACCATGTAGATGCCTTTGGCGTAGTTGCTCA
This sequence comes from Schleiferiaceae bacterium, assembly GCA_030833905.1. Lineage (GTDB taxonomy): Bacteria > Bacteroidota > Bacteroidia > Flavobacteriales > Schleiferiaceae > TMED14. The sequence continues at coordinate 6,650 of JAURGG010000044.1, read as the reverse complement.
AGTCAAGGTTGACGTCGAGCGTCGCGCTTCGCTTGTCGACCGAGGTAGCCGAAACAACCTGGCCCATCAAGTTCAGCACCTCGAGTTGGCCTTCAAAGGCCGCGCTACCCGCAATGCGCACGGTGAACTGGCCGCTGTTGGGGTTCGGGAAGGCCGCCAAGGTTTGACCCAGGGCATTCTCGTCGAGGCCGATGTGCGAGGTCACTGTGAAGGTGGTCGTGTCGGCCGTGTTGCATGTTGAGTCTGTCACCACAAGGGTTACGGTGAACACACCCGGACCTCCGTACATGTGGGCCGTCGTGTCACCGCTGCCTGAAGTTCCGTCGCCAAACGTCCAAGAGAAGCTTGTTCCCGTAGAGTTGTTGGCGTAGAATTCGAAGTTACCCGTTGCTGGATTGATCTCGGTGTAGGTAGCCACCGCGTTCGCAGCCGTAGAGTCAACCTGAACCGTTACCGGCAGACGAAGGCTTGAACAAGCCTGAGCTTCAGCAATAAGCTTGAAGTTCGGACGGTTGTTCGCATGGGTAGCACCCACGGTACCCGGGGTACATCCGCTGGCAGCACCGGCGTCGGCATAGCCGTCAATGGTACCCTTGCGGGTTAGCGTCTCGTAACGAACCGTGGAGTTGCTCGTGTACGACGTGTTATTGAAGCACACCTCTACACAGAAGTCACTAACACCATCCCATAGGACAGGCGTGCTAAAGCTGTGCAGATTCCATCCAGCTACAGTATTGTACGTCGCCGTATTAAATACCGTGGTGAAGCCCGTGTTATCAATGTAGCCTGTCGTCGGAATCGTCGGGATGTTGCCCGCCTTCACCGTGAAGTCGTTCATGCCCTGAGCCGCTGCAGACACAACGTCAAAGGCGATACCGCTGATCAGCGAAGGATTTGCTCCACCCAAAGCCGTTTGGAGTTCGTCGGCGTAGATGATGTACTGAGCGCGTCCGTCGTGGTAGAAGGTCTTGTACGGCGTGATGTTGGTTCCCGTCGTCGTCAAGATGCCCGCGTTCTGTACAATCGTATCCAGCGAAGACTGGTAACCGAGGTAGTACGTTGCGCTCGGGTCTACTGCAACCGTCAGGCTGTCGCCGTCGGCAATGGCTACCGTGTCGGTCGCTGTTGCGTACCACGCGTAGCGAACACCCGGAATCGCATTAGCCACCAGGGTGGTAGAGTCCGCATTGAAGCATACCGGCGTTTGAGCAACTGTCGCCGGAATTACCGAAGTGGTGTTGCGAATTCCGCCGTTCAGCGAGTCGTTCGAAGCCACTTGGTCGTTGGCGTAGGTTACCCAGCCCTGTACCGCGAAGGCTCCGCCTCCGTAGGTATTGAATGGACCGACTTGTACCGTGTCGTTGCTGAAGCTCGGAAGCGTAATGCCAGTTATGGCCGTTTGCTGGGTTGTCGTTCCGTTCGGGCCGTTGAGCTCCACCGTCGCCGTGTAGGCCGTAGCCGCCACGTTACCGCGGTTCTTGACCACTACCGTGGCGTAGGCATTGGAGTCACCACAACCTGCGATGCCTTGAATCATTTCGAGCGACATGTCATAGTCGATCGGCGTGTATTCGTCGGCACCGACGTCCGGAGTCGTCGTGGAACGAACATCACCGTCGATGTCGGTGGTGATTCCCGCAATTGGTGTACCGAGGTTGTTTGGACCACCATTGACTACGTGCAGATCGCTGTTGCCGGCAAAGACTACCGTATTCGTCGATGAGTTTGCATTCAAGGTCGGGTTTGCAGTTTGCCATGCCGCAAGGCTAGCTTGTGCTGCGCCGTAGTACACGAAGGTGCTACCTCCATTGTTGTAGACGTTGTAGTCCATCGTTACAGAGTCCATCGTAGTTCCACTGAAGTACAACGCGTAGGTTCCGCCCTGGAAGATGTTGTTACGCATGTCAAGAACTTTGGCCTGGCTGGTCGTAGTCGACGTCAGCATGTAGATACCATAGCTCGAGCCCTTGAAGGAGTTGTTGTACATGTTCATGTAGCGTGGGTACGGCAGGTAGCCTCCGTAGCTGTTTGTTCCGATGAACATGTTGTTGGCAATGATGGAGTTCACCGCGGGTTTGTAATCTCGGTTTAAGTAACCAAGCAAAAGACCATAGTAGTATGACTCCGCGATGTTGCGCTGAACCTCTGCCTCGTTCACGTAGTACACATAAATCGAGTAGTTAAACGTATTTCGGAAGTTGTTGATGACGTTATCGTTGATCACGAGATCATCCATGTAGTAGGCGTAGTAGCCATAGTAGTACGCCTTAGCTACAGTATTACCTGTGAACACGATATCCGTTCCGTGAACTGTGGTGCTCGTACCATTAAAGCGCACACCGTAGTACCCCCCCTTAATGACGTTGTCGGTCACGGTAATGTGATTGGCGTTGTTGCCGTACGAGGAAACTGAAGTCAAGCTCGAAGTCGAAGCAATACCAGCAATCGTTGATGTGGTCGCCACCGTATCTGCAAGAATCGTGTTGTTGTGGATCGTGATGTACTCAGCTCCTCCAGTCAAAATAACACCCGACATAGCAGGGCCATTAACGGTGAGGTTTTGGATAGTGACATGCTGAGTTCCGTTGAACACCACGGCACCAAATTGGCCTACGGTTCCTTTGATTACAGATCCGCCTGCGGCCGCACCTTGGAAGGTCACTGTGTTGGTCGCGCTCGCACCTGGTATCAAGGCCAAGTTCAAGCCACCAGTGTGTTCATAGCCTGCTAGGGTAAGCGTTACCGGCCCAGAAACACCACAAACGCTCAACGCATTTACCGCGTCGCCAAGGGTATTGAAGTTGTTCGCACCTGTTCCGTTCGAGTCAACCGTGTAAGAACCACTCATTGAACTCACACATGGAGTACTGAAGGTGAACGGACCAACCCACTGACCAGCGGTAGCACCGCACGGTGTTTGGTAGTACACTTGATATCCTGTGCCCGGCGTCAATCCTGTGATGGTGTACGGATTGGTTGAAGCTGTGGCCTGGTTGGCACCTGACGCACCAGAACCAATGTTGAATCCGACAGGTCCCCAAGCGATCTGACCACCTGTTGCGGCTGGTGTCCACGAGACGGTGGCCGTCGTAGCCGTTGTGGCTAATGTCACATCAGGAACCAAGCAAGGCGATTGAGTTGCGACTAAGGCAACGTTGTCAACGTGCACATCATAAGACGTTGCAAACGGATGTGCCGCACTAGACGTCAAACTCTCAACGTAGAATCCAATCTTCACGAGTCCCGTGTACGTGCTCAAGTTCAGCGAGTAGCGACCACCGAAGGGGCTTACGCCGCTCATACGGTGGTACTTCTTTAGTGCCGAACTTCGGTTCCACGTAGCTCCATTGTCAGTTGAAATTACAACCATCACAGAGTCATCGAGGCCCATTACACCGGCTGCAGTTCCGCCATTGGTCACGCCCATATCCCACTCAAAGTAGGTAGTGTGCGCCACGTCGCCCAGGTCGATCGATGGAGTAACGGTCCAACCTTGAGTAGCTGAAGAAGCTACCGGTACGGCATTCTCGATGGCGCCCGTAGTGCCGTTGTTCAACCAGCCGCTCTCCATCCAAGCAGAGGTGTTAGTCGCAATAACGGTTGGGTTTGCTGCAGGACCATTGAGCTCTGACCAAAGCATTGGCTTCGGGGTCGTGGCCAATGGATCGTAACCCGCACTGAAGTTTTCAATCCATCCAACTTGAACCGGAGTCACAAAGCTGTAGGGTCCAACCCATACTGACGTCTGTCCCGCACCGCAGTTGCCTGCGAGGTAGAGGTCGTAGGCGGTGTACGAAGAGAGGCCGGTCAAGTTGTAGGTGGTCGTAGTAACCGTTTGACCTTGTCCGGTACCCGGAGTAAAGCCTTTAGGACCCCACTGAAGATCCACCGCCGTTGAAAGGCTGCTAAACGTTACCGTCGCAGAATTGGCGCGTACGTTCGTCACCGAGACCCCAAATGGAGCCGGGCAACCGCTCGGGGTGAATTCGACAGCGCCCACGTCCGGAGTGTTGGTATCTCGAGCAGCTCCGTTGATGTCTGTCGGAACTTGAGCAAACACCCCAGCTCCCGCGTTGTTGTAGGCCCAAGCACCCGGCGTGATGTCTCCCGTAGATACGTTTACAAACAGCGGATTCGAACCAAGACTGTTGGCATCTGCCCCTGTTGCAGTAGCCCAGTCGGCTACATTAGTAAAGCGGACGGTAGCAGAACGACCTGCAACAAAGTTCAAGGTTCCGCCAGGGTTATTGAGGTGGAACCCGTTGTTGTCTGAATTAATCAGAGCCGTAGTTGAGGCGTTGTAGAGACAGTACTTGGTACCAGTACCTGAAGAAGCAATACTAATCAAGTTGTTCTTGAAGTTCACGCTATTCAGGTTCCCTGAGAAGTAGGCCCCGTACACCGTACCCGTAGAGGTAGCTGTAGAGCTATTTAGGTCGAGTGTGTTGTGGTAGATGTCCGTCGTGTCATTTGAAAGCATGTACATCCCGTACACCGTGCCGGTTCCGTTATTGACGTTGTAGACTGCATTATTGGCAATAAGGACACGGTTCGACGCAGTGCCTGTCAAGCTGCTTCCGTAGATGAGGTAGCCCGTGTAGTTGGTCGTGCCGGCAGCGCCACCGAGGTCGTGAATACGGTTACCAACAAACTCAAAGCCCGGATTGCGCCCGTAGTTGTACATACCGTAGCAAGTGCTCACTGTGGCGCGTGAGATTCGATTGATGTCATTATTCTCAATCTTCAGATTGTTTTGACCGTATGCGTAAATACCATAGATGTAGTAGTTTGAGATCGTCGAGTTCTGAACAGTATTATCACTTGGACGTCCAGACGCCAAGTTCAAACCTGAACCGTTCAAACACAAACCGTAGTAACCTCCAAGGATCTGGCACGAATCAATCATTAGATTGGATGCGGTGCCCGTCTGTGTTCCGGTTGCCGCAGTTGCCGAGGTCGTCAATGTAAATGCTGCAAAGAGTGAACTCGTGGAGGTCTCGCTGGTCTTGATGATGCACCGCTTAAAGGTGTTGAAGTCCGCGTTGTTGTTCATGCGAACGCCCCAACCGTTGGCCGTTCCCGCTGCTTCGATGGTCAAATCTTCAAACGTAATGTAGTCGGCACCGTTCAAGAACAAGGTGTGATAACCCCCTGTTGAGGTGGCATTCGTCAGCGTATTGAAGTTGCCCTTTACCGTAATGGTGTTGGTCGCCGACATTCCTGGAATCTCGTTGATCGTCAACTGTTCGTTGTACGGACCTGAGTTGGGAAGCACCTGGAATACCACCGGGCCAGAAACGCCACATGAAGCAGCATTAAAAGCTGCAGTAAAGTTGGCGTACGTACCGCCGGAACCAATGGTGTAGGTTCCGCCGGCTAAGTTCGGAAGGGTAACTACTTGAAGCGGCGTAGAGTACGACACACTGCTCGAAGGCGTACACGTAACCTCACAACGATAGTAGGTATCAACGGTCTGTGAAACCGTGGTGGCACCGAGCGTGGCACCGGCAATATTGGTCCAAGGACCCGTAGCAGATGTTGAAGACTGCCACTGGTATGCTAATCCAGAAGCCACCGTAGCTCCGGTAAGGCTCAGATTGAAGTTTTGTAGCGGACAAACGGCAGTAGCGGATGCAGCCGTGGTTCCCGCGGTCGGAGTTCCGGTACAGGGTGCCTGCGGAATGTAGGTCAATGAGCCTACGAAGTAGCGCGGAGCATTGACCATCGATGATGGAATGGTGCCACCGCGGGCGTTGGAACAATCAATAGTTAAAGTTCCGTCGGTAAACGAGTTAGTCGCACCTACAGTTCCCGTCATGTAGCGCGTTCCGCCTAAGGCGCCAGCTCCATTCACGACAAACGTATAGGTGGTGCTGCCGTTGAGGGCAATCATGGTTGAACCAAATGAAATCGGCGCCATCGTGGTACTCGAGGTACTGGTTGCTGATCCCGTTAAGGCTAAGGTCCAACCTCCCGCCGCGCTAACGTTGCCCGAACCGGGGTAGTTGAGCGCTATCGTACCCTGTTTGTACCAAATCTCCACAGGGCCAGTGGCTGTTGAGGCAAAAACAGCAGATGCTCCAGTAATGAAGACCGGTGCTGTTGCCGTTACTTCAAACATCGTAGCACCACCACCGCCGTTGTTGGCAGTATTGGTTGTGGTACTTACGGTGGACTGAGCCCACGAGGCGACCACACTAAGCAGCCCAAGGGCCAGAGTATAGAGTTTTTTCATTGTTCGTTTAGGTTTCGACGAGGCGGCAATTTACTGCCGATCATTTAAATCGTGAAAGTCAGCATAAAGTATTTTTTATACGTTCCTTACAACTTTGATCGTAAAATATGTTTAAAAAGCACATTTTCAAATAATTAAATCCCAAATTAAAACAGATAATTGTTGAAAACTTCTTAGTGTAGCAAGTATTTGATTTGATGCATAGAAATTCAGGCAGAATACTTAACTTTGCCGCCCTCGGGAAGTAGCGCAGGTGGTAGCGCATCTGGTTTGGGACCAGAGGGTCGCAGGTTCGAATCCTGTCTTCCCGACGTTAAAAGGCGCCTTGCGGCGCCTTTTTTTGTGTGATCCCGGCGCGATTCGAACGCGCGACCGTCTCATTAGAAGTGAGATGCTCTATCCAGCTGAGCTACGG
>JAURGG010000043.1 GCA_030833905.1 Schleiferiaceae bacterium | reverse complement strand
GTCGTGCTCGACCGCGTCACCGACGTGCGCAACGTCGGAGCCATCGCCCGCTCGTGCGAAAGCTTTGGCGCCCATACCATCGTACTCTCAGAAGGCAGCGCCCCCATGAACGCAGACGCCGTAAAATCGTCTGCCGGAGCACTTTTGCGCATGCCCATTTGCCGCGTGCGCTCGCTTCCCATCGCGCTTACCTCTCTCGAAATGAGTGGATGCCAGATCGTCGGCATCTCAGAAAAAGCCTCAGGAACCCTGGCCGACTGCGACCTGCGCGGTCCCGCCGTGCTCATCATGGGTTCTGAAGAAGACGGAATCTCTCCCGCCCTCTGGAAGGCCTGCAACGCTACCGCCAAAATCCCCACCAGCGGCGAAACCGCCTCACTCAACGTCTCTGTGGCTGCCGGAATCGCGCTCTACGAGGCGTCGATGCAGCGACTTAGCAAACTTAGCTAGGTTGGCGAGGTTGCCTCGTTAGCTTGTTGGCAAGGTTGGCTCGTTAGCTCGTTAGCTCGTTGGTTTGCACGTTGCTAGTTACTAGTGATTTGGTACCGCGTTGCGGCTCACGCTGCAAAGCAGCACTAGCCTCGTTACGGCCTTTGTGCGAAGCGCAAGAACCTGTTCGGTTATAACCGGATTTTACTTTTTCTCAATTTTCTCGAAACGGATATGTGCCAACAAATCAGATTGTTGGGCAAAATATCCATTTGGACAAATTAGCCGCGCAGCGGTCCTAGCCGCGGAAGCGGCCCGAGCGCGAAGCGCCAAAGGCCAACCTTTCTAGCCAGCTAACTGACTAATCAGCTTTTGGGCAATTTCGATCTTGGACTCCGCGTCCGCGAGCTTTTTGCGTTCGGCGTCCACGACTGCAGCGGGAGCTCCGGCAACGAATTTTTCGTTGGAAAGCTTGGCCTCGACGCTTCGTTTAAAGCCGCTGTAGTACTCGATCTCTTTTTGGGCTTTGGCGATTTCAGCTTCAACGTCGATGTCCTCGGCGGCAACTTGGACGCGAAGCTCAAAGGTTCCGGCCCGAAGCGGAAGTCCGCCCTCAGCATCACCCCACTGAGTATTGGTGAGCTTGGCGATGGCTGGCCATGCGGCGGGCTTGGTAGCGGCGTCTGCAGTGAGCGGAGACTTGAAGGCGATGTTTTTCTCGGCCCTAAAGGTGCGTAGGGCGACCACGTGCTCCTCCATGATGGCGAAGGTGGTGGGGTCGTAGGCGGTTCCGCCCGAAGTCGGATACGTGGCAAAGTCGAGGAAGTCGGTCTCGGCGCGCTCAGACAGCAAGTGCCACACCTCTTCGGTGAGGAAGGGCATGAAGGGGTGCAGCGCCGCCATGAGGGTATCGAAGAAGTCGACGGTGGCGCGGTACACTCCGACAGAAATCGGCTGACCGTAGGCGGGCTTGACCAGCTCGAGGTACCAGGCACAGAAGCTGTTCCAGGTGAGCTTGTACAGGCGCATTAGGGCCTCAGAAAGGGCGTAGCGGTCAAAGTCACGCTGCAGCTCGCTCAGTTCGGCGTCGAGCAGGGCGCGGAACCAGGTCACCGCCCACTCGGCGGCCTCGTCGGCCGGTGCGTCGTCAGACACCTTCCAGCCTTTGAGCAGACGCAGGGCGTTCCAGACTTTGTTGGTGAAGTTGCGGCCCTGTTCGCACAGCAACTCGTCAAACGGAAGGTCATTGCCCGCGGGTGAGGTCAGCAGCATGCCCATGCGGACTCCGTCGGCGCCGTACGTATCCATGAGCTGAATCGGGTCGGGCGAATTGCCGAGCGACTTGGACATCTTGCGGCCCAGCTTGTCGCGCACGATTCCGGTGAGGTAGACGCGCTCAAACGGGCGCTTGCCCGCATACTCGTAGCCGGCCATGGCCATACGTGCGACCCAGAAAAAGAGGATTTCGGGGGCCGTCACCAAGTCTTGGGTCGGATAGTAGTACTGAATCTCGGGGTTTTCAGGGTTGCGGATCCCGTCAAAGACACTGAGCGGCCACAACCAGCTCGAGAACCAGGTGTCGAGGCAGTCGGGGTCCTGCTGAAGGTCGGCGGCAGTGAGATCCGCGCGGCCGCTGGCCGCGCGGGCCTTCTCGAGCGCCTCCTCGGCGCTCAAGGCAACCACATAATCGTGCTCCCCTGGACCATAGAAGTAGGCCGGAATGCGGTGTCCCCACCACAGCTGGCGCGAAATGCACCAGTCCTTCACGTTCTCCATCCAGTGGCGGTACGTGTTCTTGAACTTCTCTGGGATCAGCTGAATCTCGTCGGACATCACCGCATCAAGGGCGGGCTTGGCCAACTCGGGCATGCGTACCCACCACTGAAGCGAAAGTCGCGGTTCCACCACGGCACCGGTGCGCTCGCTGGTGCCCACGGTCGAAGCGTATTCCTCGGTCTTGGCCAAGTGGCCCGAAGCCTTGAGGTCCTCGGCAACCTTGGTGCGGGCGGCAAAGCGCTCCATGCCCGCGTACTTCAGGCCGTGGGCACTCAGGGTTCCGTCTTCGTTGAGTACGTCGAGCACTTCGAGTCCGTGCTTCTGGCCGATGGCGTAGTCGTTCCAGTCGTGGGCCGGAGTGACTTTGAGGCAGCCGGTTCCGAAATCCGTGGTCACATAGTCGTCGAGAATGATGGGCACTTCGCGTCCGCCAATCGGAACCCGAACGTGCATACCGTGCAGCGCGTTGTAGCGCACGTCTTTGGGGTTGATGGCCACGGCCACGTCACCCATGATAGTTTCTGGACGCGAGGTCGCGACGGTCAGGTAGGTGCCTGGATTCTCGACCACCTCGTACTTCACATAGTAGAGGGTAGCGTTGATGTCCTTGTGAATGACTTCTTCGTCCGAAAGCGAGGTTTTTGCCTCAGGGTCCCAGTGCACCATGCGGAGTCCGCGGTAAATGTGGCCCTTGGCGTGCAGGTCGGCAAAAACTTGGTACACGCTGTCGCTGCGGACCTCGTCCATGGTGAAGGCCGTGCGGTCCCAGTCGCAGCTGGCGCCGAGCTCTTTGAGCTGCTCGAGGATGATTCCGCCGTGCTTGTGCGTCCATTCCCAGGCGTGCTCCAAAAAGGCGTCGCGGCTGAGGTCGGATTTTTTAACCCCTTCAGCGCGGAGCTTTTGCACCACCTTGGCCTCGGTCGCGATCGACGCGTGGTCGGTACCCGGAACCCAGCAGGCGTTGAATCCGCGCATGCGGGCGCGGCGCACGAGCACATCTTGAATGGTGTTGTTGAGCATGTGCCCCATGTGCAGTACGCCGGTCACGTTGGGTGGCGGAATCACGATGGTGTAGGCCGGACGGTGGTCGGGAGTCGAGGCAAAAGCCTTGTGCTTGAGCCATGTTTGGTACCAGCGTTGTTCAACCTGGCGCGGAGCGTACTGTGAAGGAATTTCCATAGGGACCGCAAAGGTAACCTTGTGGCATTTTTTTTGCGTTAGTTTCGCCGCATCGGTTACATTTGCCCCTGCTTGATTCGTCAACAACAAAATTTAAATTCAAAATGAAGCACTTTTTCACTGCCGCTGCCGTTGTTCTGGCATCGTCTTTTGCGTTTGCCCAAGAGGCCAACACCAACGCTGCTCAGATTTCGTTCACTCAAGAGACGATTGACTACGGCAACATTAAGAAGGACGCCAACGGCGAGCGCGAGTTCGTATTCAAAAACACCGGCAAAGAGCCCTTGATCATCACCAACTGCGTGGGTTCGTGCGGATGCACGGTTCCGGTTTGGCCCAAAACCCCAATTGCTCCAGGTGAGAAAGCTTCGATCAAAGTGAAGTACGACACCCGCCGCGTAGGCCGTTTTCAAAAGACGGTAACCGTAACGAGCAATGCCGGCACTCCGACCAAGGTGTTGACCATTAAAGGCAACGTTGAGGACGTACCCGCCACCGCTACTACTCCGGTGAACAACGCACCTGCTGCTTCGAAAGTAAGCAAGTAAGTTTTCAAGCTTAGAAGTTATGAACCCGCAGCCCGCGCTGCGGGTTTTTTATTGACCTTTGCAGCCATTATGCCGAAGATTTCAACCCGCGGGCAGCATATGCCCGAGTCTCCGATCCGCAAGCTCGCCCCTATGGCCGACGCGGCCGCCCAGCGCGGAACCAAAATTTACTACCTCAACATCGGCCAGCCCGACATCGAGAGTCCCTCTGCGGCACTTGAGGCCGTCAAGACGAGCGATTTGCGTGTGCTGGAGTACAGTCCCTCAGCCGGATTTGCGTCCTACCGCAAGGGTTTGGCCAGCTACTACCAGGGCATTGGCCTTGATGTTCAAGCCAGCGACGTGATTGTGACCACCGGAGGTTCCGAAGCCCTGTCGTTCGCCATGGGAAGCATGCTGGATCCGGGTGACGAAGTCATTATTCCCGAACCCTACTACGCTAACTACTTCGGGTTCGCTCAAGCGCTCGGCGCCAAGGTCGTGTCGGTGCCCAGCAGCATTGAATCCGGCTTTGCCCTACCCCCGATCGCGGAACTCGAAGCACGCATCACCCCCCGCACCAAAGCGGTACTGGTCTGCAATCCCGGCAATCCCACAGGTTATGTGTACCGCCGCGACGAGCTCGAGGCCCTGCGCGACATGGCGCTCAAGCACGACCTCTTTGTCATAGCCGACGAGGTCTACCGCGAGTTTGTGTACGACGGAGCCGAAGCCATTTCAGTCCTGTCCTTGGCCGGTCTCGAGCAGCACGCGGTACTGATTGACAGCGTATCCAAACGCTACAGCATGTGCGGAGCCCGAATCGGATGCATGGTCAGCAAAAACAGCGAGCTCATGGCCACGGCAATGAAGTTTGCCCAAGCCCGCCTCTCACCCCCTACCTACGAGCAAATTGCCGCAGAGGCAGCTCTCGCAACACCGGCCAGCTACTTTGAAGCCGTCAATGCCGAGTACCGCGCCCGCCGCGACACCTTAGTCAGCCGACTCAACGCCATTGCAGGAGTCTTCTGCCCCACCCCGCGCGGCGCATTCTACGCAGTGGCGCAGCTTCCGGTCGACGACGCGGAGACCTTTTGCCGCTGGATGCTTGAAGAGTTTTCGTACGATGGTGCTACGGTGATGATGGCTCCGGCCGCAGGATTCTACGCCGAACGTGCACTGGGCAAGCGCCAAGTACGCCTGGCCTACGTGCTCAAGCAGTCAGATCTTGAACGCGCCATGGACGTGCTTGAACACGGTCTGGCATCTTACCCAGGACGAACTGCCTAAGCCGTGCGGATCGAGCGCCAAGCTTCGCTGAAGCCCTACAACACCTTTGGCCTTGACGTGACGGCCGAGCGACTCTACCACCTTGATTCCGAAATGGATGTGGTGGAGTACCTCGACGATCCACAGGGCTACGCCAAGCACACCTTGCTGCTTGGAGGCGGATCCAATATGCTGCTCGCCGGCAACCTCAAAGGATCCGTGGCCCGCGTGGCGTGGACCGGACGGCGCGTCGTCGAAGTAGTCGATGGCTATGTGGTGGTTGAGGCCGCAGCCGGCGAAAACTGGCACGAATTCGTGCAGTGGACGGTCGACCAAGGCTGGGGTGGACTTCAAAACCTGTCGCTGATTCCAGGCTTGGTAGGCACCGCGCCCGTCCAAAACATCGGCGCCTACGGAGTCGAAACCAAAGACAGCCTTCACTCGCTGCGCTGGATGCGCTGGGAGGATGGCGACATTGAAGAATTTAGCAACGCCGACTGCGGATTTAGCTACCGCGAGAGCGTGTTCAAAAGCGTGCTGCGCGACCAGGGCATCATCCTGTCGGTACAGTTCAAACTCACGACCCGCGACCACGTACTGATCACCCACTACGGATCAGTGGCTGAAGAGTTGGCTGCCGCAGGCTCCGAACCAAGTTTGCGCAGCATCGCCGACGCGGTGATGGCCATTCGCCGCAGTAAGTTGCCCAACCCGGCTGAACTAGGAAATTCCGGCTCATTTTTTAAAAACCCCACGGTCGACACAACCACGGCACAGTCGCTTGCCGCAGTGCATCCAACTCTGCCGCAGTACCCACAAGCCAACGGAAGCGTCAAGCTCGCAGCCGGCTGGCTGATCGAACAGGCAGGCTGGAAGGGCAAGCGCGTGGGCAACGCGGGAATGCATGCCAAGCAGGCCCTGGTTTTAGTGAACTATGGTGGCGCTACCGCCGAAGAACTCGTGCACGTGGCCACCCAAGTCCAAGCAGACGTCTTGGCGAAGTTTGGTGTCGCCCTAGAGATGGAAGTCAATCTGATTGGAGGCTAATCCGTGGCTTCGTAACCCAGGTCACGGCCCCGTTTGTGTACCTTTGTACCCATCATGGCACTACTGAAACTCTTCCTCGTGGTCGCCGGCCTTCTCGGCCTCGGCATCCTCGGCATGGCAGTCAAAATTTGGGGTAAAAAGGATGGCGAGTTCGCCGGAACCTGCGCCTCAAACAGCCCCTTTCTCAACAAAGAGGGTGAAGCATGCACGTTCTGCGGCAAGATGCCGGACGAGCAGTGCGCCAACCAGTAATTCTACTTGAGCGAATTGTAAATCTGCAGGGCGCCTTGGGCGTCGCTGTAGATTAGAATGGCGTCCCATTCGGGGTGCTGGGCTAGCCATTGCTTGGTAGCGTCAACCCCGAGCACCATCGCCATAGTCGCGTAGGCATCTGCCTCAGCACACGAGGGGCCAATAAGTGTGGCGCTCAGCACATCCGTAGGTGCAGACCAACCGGTGCGCGGATCCAAGCTGTGTCCATAGCGCTGTCCCGTTGCCGAATCCACCTGAAACTTGCGGTAGTTGCCTGAAGTGGCGAGTGCCCGGTCTTCGAGTTCAACAGTCAGTTGAAGGCTTCGGTCGCCTGAGGTGAGGGGTTTCTCGATTCCGACCTTAAATACATCACCGTTGGGCTTGAGGCCAAAGCAGCGTACCTCACCACCAATCTCGACAAAGGCGGCGGTTGCGCCACGGGCACGGAGCGAATCAAGGACCAGATCTACCGAATGACCTTGGGCAAACGCATTGACGTTGATGGGGTGCGCAAGGCGGGTTCCCGCTGTCGTGGTTTCGGGCCGAGCCCAGCGCACTAACGCCATCAGTGAATCGACAATGGCCGAATCCCTCCTCGGGCCTTGGGGGCTGGGAAGCAGTTGGGTTCCGGCCGTAAATCCCCAGGCGCGCAGGACCGGCTCAAGGGCAGGTTCAACCAGCGAATCGGTGGCCGTACGAATGCCTTCGGCGACGAGTAGCAATTCATCGAGCACGGGGGTGGTCGCAACCACTTCACCGCGGTTGAGTCGGCTGAGCTCGGACTGCGGATCCCACGCCGAAACCGCTTTGTTGTAGTCGGCCAACCAACGAGCGACGTCGGATTCGCTAAGGTTTAGTGAATCCCCGTAGGCCCGCACCACAAAGGTGCTACCTTGGGCTTCGCCCTGCACTACAAACTCGGAATCAGAAGCGCAACCCGTAACTAGGAGTACCGAAGCCGCTAAAGCCAAAAAAGGGCGCCCTGGGGCGCCCTTAAGGGGGGAATTAACCTCCGAAGTCATCAAAAGCCACGTTTTCGGGTGGAACACCAAAGTCGTCTACCATCTTCAAGACGGCGGCGTTCATCATAGGCGGTCCGCAGAAGTAGAATTCAATGTCTTCTGGAGCGTCGTGCTTGGACAAGTAGTTGTCGATGAGCGCCTGGTGCACGAATCCGACAAAACCGTCTCCGTCGCTCTCCATGCTCGTCTTTGCCGTCCAGTTGTCTTCTGGGAGGGGCTCGCTCAGTACCAAGTGGAACTTGAAGTTCGGGAACTGCTCTTCAATTTGACGGAAGTCATCGATGTAGAACAATTCGCGGCGCGAACGGCCTCCGTACCAGTACGAAACCTTGCGGCCCGTCTTGAGCGTGTGAAAGAGGTGAAAGAGGTGCGAGCGCATCGGAGCCATCCCAGCACCACCGCCGATGTAGATCATCTCTGCTTCGGTCTCTTTGATGTGGAATTCACCGTAGGGTCCTGAAACCGTCACCTTATCGCCCGGCTTGAGGTCAAAGATGTACGAAGAACACACGCCGGGATTGACGTCCATCCATCCGCCCTTGGCACGGTCCCATGGCGGAGTCGCAATACGGATGTTGAGCATCACGATGTTGCCCTCTGCGGGGTGGTTGGCCATTGAGTAGGCGCGGAAGAGCGGCTCAGGATTCTTCATCTTGAGGTCCCACAGCTTGAACTTGTCCCACTCACCTTGGAATTCATCAGCTTTTTTGCCGAGGCGCGGATGCGCAGTGATGTCCATGTTTTTGTAGTCGACCTCAATCGCGGGAACGTCAATCTGGATGTAGCCACCCGCCAAGAAGTCCAGGTTCTCGCCCTCCGGGAGCTTCACGACGAACTCCTTAATAAACGAAGCCACGTTGTAGTTCGAAACCACTTCACACTCCCACTTCTTGATACCGAAGATCTCATCGGGAACGCGAATTTTCATGTCGTTCTTAATCTTGACCTGGCAACCAAGGCGCCAGTTGTCGGCAATTTGCTTGCGGTTGAAAAAGCCCGTTTCGGTCGGAAGGATTTCGCCACCGCCCTCGAAAACTTGGCACTTGCACATACCGCAGGTTCCGCCACCGCCACAGGCAGAGGGAAGGAAAATTTTTTGGTTGCCCAAGGTTCCGAGCAATGTGCTACCTGACTCAACCTCAACGGTATTGCCATTGATTTCAAGCTTGACAGGGCCTGAGGGGCTCAAACGAGCCTTGGCCTGCAAAAGAATGGTTACCAAGGCCAAGATGACCAGGGTAAATACCACCACACTGACGATGGTAACCGTAGATGCTGCGAGAATCATAGTTCGAGCGGATTAAAGTTTGATACCCATGAAGCTCATGAAGGCGATACCCATGAGTCCGGTGATGATGAAGGTGATTCCGAGGCCGCGCAGCGGAGCCGGAACGTGCGAGTACTTCAGACGCTCACGGATGGCCGCAATGGCGACGATAGCGAGGAGCCAACCGATTCCTGATCCGACTCCGTACACGGTAGCCTGACCAATGTTGATGAACGCGCGCTCTTGCATAAAGAGCGATCCACCCAAGATGGCACAGTTCACAGCGATGAGCGGAAGAAAGATTCCAAGCGCAGAGTACAGCGCAGGCGCAAACTTCTCTACCACCATCTCAACAAGCTGAACCATGGCCGCGATAATCGCGATGAACATGATGAAGCTCAAGAAGCTGAGGTCGAGGTCTGCGAAACTGGCGTCGAGCCACACGAGTGCTCCGGCCTTAAGGACGTAGTTCTCGAGGAGGTAGTTGACCGGAAGGGTGATGGTCAGGACGAAGGTTACGGCAATGCCGAGGCCCACCGCTGTCTTGACGGTCTTCGAAACCGCGAGGTACGAACACATGCCCAAGAAGTAGGCGAAGATCATGTTCTCGACGAACACGCTCTTAAAGAAGATAGAAATCAAGTCTTGCATGGCTACGAGTGCTTATTCTTTTTCAATGAGTGACGGAGTCTTGGCGCGCTGCACCCAAATGATCAAGGCCACCACGATTAGAGCCATCGGAGGCAAGAGCATCATTCCGTTGTTTTTGTAGCCGAGCTCGTAGACGCCAAGGGCCTCTAGTACGGGGTACTCAAACAGGGTTCCGCTGCCCAAAAGCTCGCGGAAGAACGCAACAACGAGCAAAATCGCCGCATAGGCAGCACCGTTGCCAAGTCCGTCTAAGAAGGACTTCCATGGGGTGTTACCGAGAGAGAATGCCTCAATACGCCCCATAATGATGCAGTTTGTGATGATCAACCCCACAAATACTGAAAGCTGCTTGCTTACATCGTATACAAACGCTTTCAGCACTTGATCCACGAGGATAACCAAGGCCGCTACCACAACCAACTGTACGATGATGCGAATGCGGTTCGGAATCAAGTTGCGCAGCAGAGAGGTCAGTACGTTGGCAGCAGCAAGTACTACGGTAACCGAGAGGCCCATAACCAATGCTGGCTTCATTTTTACCGTAATGGCAAGTGCCGAACAGATACCTAATACTTGAACAGTAATAGGGTTGTTCTCGTTGAACGGGTCAACGAAGAGGCGGCGGTTCTTCTTTGAGAAGAGGGCCTCTTTTTCTTGAGTTTTTACTTCAGAGCTCATAGGGTAGCAACAGTTACAGTGGTGTCGGCATCAGCGGGGGCGGCAGCTGGAACGCTTCCGCGAGACTTCAGGTAGGCCTGGTAGGGCTTAAGGCAGTTTTCGAGCATGTACTGAACGCCCACCGAGGTGATGGTGCCTCCAGAAATGCCGTCCACTTGCTGGTCGCCGCTGGCGTCACCTTTGCGGACTTCGATACCGGTGTAGGAATCGCTGTAGACCACCTTACCGGGAAACTGGCCCGTGAAAAATTCAGTCGTGATCTCAGCACCCAGGCCAGGCGTCTCAGACTTGTGGCCGAAGGTTGCACCATATACCGAGGTGCCGTCTTCGTTAAGGCTGATGTAGCCCCAAATCGGACCCCATAGACCCTTACCGCGAACTGGAATGATGTAGTAGGTCTTGCCCTCAGATTCTGCGACGTACAGCGGGGTCTGGCGCTCTGTTTCGGGGAGTGCTACAGCCTTGGCCATGTCTACCGCGTCGGGGCTAACGCCTTCAACAACGAGACCGTTGACCAGAACCACCTG
Organism: Schleiferiaceae bacterium; assembly: GCA_030833905.1. Taxonomy (GTDB): domain Bacteria; phylum Bacteroidota; class Bacteroidia; order Flavobacteriales; family Schleiferiaceae; genus TMED14. The sequence continues at coordinate 2,612 of JAURGG010000043.1, read as the reverse complement.
TTCTTTGATCACCTGAGCATACAGCGAAGCGGGATCCTCGCTCGAAAGGCCAATGGACGATAAAATGTCGGACTTCTTTTCGAGCGCCACGTTGGCATCTTGCATCGGCTTGAGACTCGTAGCCGCAATCGACAGGGCTGCGGCTACCGCGACGACCAGCGCGATGGCGAATCCGTAGGTGTAGGAATTACTATTGACGTTCATAATCTTAAGCTTGAACCGTTTGAACGCGCTTGAGGCGCTTTTGAATATTGGCATTCACCACGTAGTGGTCAATCAACGGAGCCATCACGTTCATGAAGAGGATGGCGAGCATCACGCCCTCGGGATAGGCAGGGTTGAATACGCGAATCATGATTGAGAAGAATCCAACGAGGAATCCGTAGATCCACTTACCGGTCTCGGTGTGGGCTGCCGACACAGGGTCAGTCGCCATGAACACGGCTCCGAATGCGAATCCGCCAAAGACGAGGTGGTAGTAGAACGGCACAGCCAAGTAGGACTGCTGCTCAGGGCTGATCATAAGGTCAGCTACACCGTTGAAGATGAGGCCCATCGTAACTGCACCGAGCACGGCAGAAAGCATGATCTTCCACGAACCAACTCCTGTAGCAATCAAGTAGATTGCACCGATAAGTATGGCCAAGGTGCTGGTCTCACCGATTGACCCCGGAACCAAGCCCAGGAAGCCGTCGATGACACCGAATGAATTGGTTCCGGTCGACGCGTACTGGCCAAGGGCCGTGGCAGAAGAGACTCCGTCAACGTTGGTGAGTCCAGCCCATACTTTGTCGCCTGACATGTAGGTTGGGTAGGCAAAGAACGCAAACGCACGTGCGGTGAGCGCGGGGTTGAGGATGTTCATGCCGGTTCCGCCAAATACCTCTTTACCGATGAGTACGGCAAAGGCGGTTGAGATGGCGACCATCCACAAGGGGATGTCCACAGGCATGATGAGCGGAATCAAGATTCCGGATACCAAGAAGCCTTCGTTCACCGCATGCTTGTTGCGGTACGCGAAGTAGATTTCAATAGCGAGACCCGCGATGTAGGTCACGGCGATCATTGGAATCACCTTGAGGGCGCCATAGAGGGCGTTCTCGAGGGTCCAAAAGTTCGCCCAGCCTGACTCGATTTGACCGATGGCGAGGTGGTGCTGGTAGCCCGAATTGAACAAGCCAAAAATCAAGGCAGGAACCAGGGCGAAAATTACCGTCACCATGGTGCGCTTCATGTCGATGGCGTCACGAACGTGGGCACCGCTGTGGGCGTTGTGGTTCGGAACAAAGAACATCGTCTCAAGCGCATTGTGCAGCGGGTACAAGCCCTTGAGCTTGCCCGTAGTTACCGCAGGACGGGTGGAGTCAAATAGATTCTGAACGAATTTCATCGGTTTCTTGGGATTAATTCATTTCGGTGTAGAGTAGGTCGAGTGCTTCTTCAGCAAGCTTTTGCAGTTCCTGCTTTGAGGGGCAGACTACTTCGCAGAGGGCGAAGTCTTCAGGTACAACTTCGTAGGCGCCGAGTTGTTCCATTTTCTCGAGGTCCTTAGCCCACATTGCCTTGAGGAGCGGCATGGGGAGGATGTCAAACGGAAATACTTTTTCGTACAAACCAGTGACCACAAATGCGCGGTCTTCGCCGTGCTGCTTGGTATTGAGGTCGTACTTCTTGCTTGGAGTCAGCCAGCTAAACAGCGTGCGGCTCACCGACCACTTTGCGAAGCTCGGGAGCACCCATCCGAAGAAGTCGGTACCCTCCCCTTCTGGGATGGCCGTAAGTTGGCTTGCGTAGTACGTCAGGTAGTCGGTCTTGCTCACTTTGGTTCCGGTCAGCACGCTTCCAGAGATTACACGGTAGTTGCCTGACTTGAGTTCTGCGTTGAGAAAGGCTTCGAGGCTTGCTCCAGCGACCGCCGTAACGGCACGGGGCTTTGCAATTCCAGTTCCGCTCAGCGCAAGCACGCGTTCGAGCTTCAGGTTGCCAGTGCGGGCCAAATGGCCTAAGATGACCACATCCTGGTAGTTTAGCGTCCAAACTACCTCACCCTTGTTGAGTGGGCTAACTTGGTTGATGTGTACACTCGTCGTTCCTGCGGGGTGTGGGCCTTTGAACTGGTGCAGTTCGACGCCGCTCGCCTTGGTGAGGGCCGGAGCCGTTTCGCTTGCAGCAATCGAGAGCACAGTGCGCTTGCTGAGCAAACCCACCACCTGAAGTCCCATGGCAAAGTCCTCTTCGCGACCCGCGAGTGCGACTGCGGGAGCTACCGCGAGGGGCTCGGTCGCCATGCCGTTGATAAATACGGCCTTGGGCTCGGCGTCAGGGTTGGCAATGCGTCCGTAGGGGCGCGATTCCACCAGTGACCACGCGCCCGACTCGAGGAGCCAGTTGATGGCGTCTTCGCGGTTGGCGGGGGTTCCCGAAGTGAATTTGCGGTATTCTTGCTGGCTGTCGGCAAGAACTACGACTGCAAGGATTTTGCGTTTTTCGCCGCGCTCAACGCGCGCCACTTCGCCACTCACAGGTGAGGTGATACGGATGCGCGGATCGGCTTTGTCAGTGAAGAGGACGTCGCCCGCGAGGACGCGATCTCCTTCTTTTACAGCTAGTTT
>JAURGG010000042.1 GCA_030833905.1 Schleiferiaceae bacterium | reverse complement strand
CGGTTTTTGCTGCCCGAACAGGTTATGTTTGGGGCGGCTGACCCACTTGCAGTCGTGCGGCGCTACCCGGCTGGCGACTCTGCGGCGGGGCCCCGGGGCGCCCCGCGCCCCGGGGCTTGGGCCCGCCCGGCCGTGCCGGGCGGGCCGGGCGCCACATCCCACGCCCTTCCGCTCACCGACGACGGAGGAACCCTCGAACTCCGCCGAAGCGACGGCCTGCGAATAGACTGGGCACGGGTTTCGCCCCACCAATTCCCCTCAAAAATCCGCGAAACTCCGGGCAAAGGCGAAGGAATGTCCCTCGAGCGCCGCGGCCCGGACCCCGACGACTGGGCCCACACCCGAACCGATTCCGCCACTCCGGGCCGCTGGCCCCAACACGCCCCGCAATCCGCCGAGGGCCAGTTTGACCTCGTCCAGCGTCAGTGGCCGCCCCAACTTTCCTGGAACCTCGATTCTGACCGCGCCTGGCTGCTCGAAACCCGCTGGGTCGACCCCGAAGGCCGTTGGGCCACCCCGTGGACGGCGCCCCAACCCGTCGCGCCCCAGCACCACATTGAGGCGTTGGACGAACCGCCCCACCGCCAAACGTGGCTTTGGGAATTCCGCTTCACCCCCTCTGAAGGTCGCCCGATTCGGCGGAGCTATTTGGTAACCAGCAACTAGTAACCGGCAACTTGTTTCTTGCTTCTTGCTTCTCGCTGTGCAGCAGCCATAGTTCCGAAGTGGCTCTAATGCTCATGAGCACCAGAAACGAGAAACCAGAAACCAGAAACCATTTGGATGCGCAGCGCCCCAGCCCCGAAGGGGCCCTAGCGCGCAGCGCTCCAGCTGCGAAGTAGCCCCAGCCCCGAAGGGGCCTTAGCGCGAGCGCCCTTGGCGTGAAGCGCAACAAGCCCATTACCTTTGCTTCATGGACGAATCACGCCTCAAGCGCCGCGCCCTTGCGCAGGCCGATTTTGACCCCAACGGATTGGCCACGGGGGAACAGATTTATGGACTTCCGTACGCGGTTGAGGATGCTGAGGTAGTGGTGGTTCCGGTGCCCTGGGAGGTGACGGTGAGCTACGCCTCAGGAACCGCCCAAGGCCCTGCAGCGATCAAGGAGGCGGCCGCCCAGGTCGACTTGTGGGATCCGTATGTGGCAGACGCCTGGAAGATGGGCTTGGCAATGGCTCCGGCCTCGACCAAGTTGGCTGAAAAGTCCGAACGGAACCGTGAACGCGCCGAAGTCTACCTGGCCGCACTCGCCGACGGAACCGCCGCCATGGTATCCAGCCAAAAGTTGCTGGCTAAAATCAACGAGGCCTGCGCGTGGATGGTCGAAAAGGTCCGCCACGACGTCGAGCACTACCTTGACCAAGGTCAGCTGGTAGCCCTGTTGGGCGGAGACCACAGCACGCCCCTAGGCTACATTCAGGCATTGGCTGACCGCCATCCCGGAATGGGAATCCTGCAGATCGACGCCCACATGGACTTTCGGGTGGCCTACGAGGGCTTTACCTACAGCCACGCGTCAATCATGTACAACGCCATGAAGCACGAGGGCATTGCCAAAATTGTACAGGTCGGAATCCGCGACTACTGCGCCGAAGAGGTGGCGGTGGCCGCCGAGCTGGGCAACCGCTGTACGGTGTTCTACGACCGCGACCTCAAGCAGGCTGCTTTTCACGGCCGCACGTGGGCCCAGCAGGTTGACTTAATTGTGGCGGAACTTCCGCAGCAGGTCTACCTCAGCTTTGACATTGACGGCCTTGACCCCAAACTCTGTCCGCATACCGGAACCCCAGTAGCCGGTGGCCTCGAGGTCGAGCAGGTGCTCTACCTGGTGGAGCAGGTACTGGCCTCGGGCCGCACGCTCGTGGGCATGGACCTCAACGAAGTGGCGCCGGGCCCCGAGGGCGACTGGGACGCCAATGTGGCCGCGCGCCTCCTTTACCGGCTCGCTAACGTGCTCGGCAAGGCCAACGGGCGCTGTACCTTTGCGTCGTGAAATTCGGAGTTGTAACTTTTCCTGGGTCGAACTGCGACCAAGACATGATCCACACCCTCCGCGAGGGTCTGGGATGCGAAACCGTCAGCCTGTGGCACAAAGACCGCGACCTTCAGGGCGTCGACATGGTGGTGCTTCCGGGCGGATTCTCCTACGGGGACTACCTGCGTTCGGGCGCCATCGCCCGCTTCTCTCCCATCATGGAAGAGGTCATTAAGCACGCCGACCGCGGCGGCTACGTCTTTGGCGTCTGCAACGGATTCCAAATTCTTACCGAGGCCGGACTCGTCCCAGGTGCCCTTTTGCGCAACCCCACCGGCAAGTTCATCTGCAAAAACGTGCACCTCGTGCGCGGATCGGGCCTCAGCCCCATGACGGCAGGCCTCTCTGAGACCGGAGTCTACCAAATTCCCATCGCCCACGGCGAGGGCCGCTACCACGCCGATGAGGAAACCCTCAAGGCCCTCAACGACCACGGTCAGGTAATGTTCCGCTACGCCGAGGCCGACGGAGCCATCACCCCAGAGGCCAACCCCAACGGGTCGGTGCAAAACATTGCCGGAGTCTGCAACGACAAGCGCAACGTGATGGGCATGATGCCCCACCCGGAGCGCGCGGCCGACGCCAACCTGCTCAACACCGACGGCGTGGCTCTCTTCGAGAGCCTCCTCCAGTATACGGTTTCGCTGTAAAAAGTAAAATCCGGTTATACCCTAATAAAAACCCGCCATGGCGGGTTTTTTTGTGCCGGAGATGTTCGGATATAACCGGATTTTACTTTTCTCACCGCATCAAAAAGCCCGGAACCCACAAGGGATTCCGGGCCTTTATTCGGTTATAACCGGATTTCGAAATTCTACAAGCGCACGAGCTGCTGCGATGCGGTGCGCCCGTTCTGCTCCACCCGCAGGGCGTACACACCTTGGGGCAGGTGGCTTAGGTCTAGGGCCAATGACGGGTCGATGCCCTCGTAGGTGCCCAGAAGGGATCCGTCAAGGCTGCGAAGCTCGGCGGCCCAAGGGGTTCCGCCCGCCGAAGTCCACGTAACCTCGAAACGGCCCGCGCTGGGGTTGGGCTGAACTTGGATTCCGCGCAAGCGGAACTCGCTGGTGCTCATGACAATTGACGGTCCGCTGGTGGCCGTACAGCTGTTGCCGGCGCGCAGGCGGACGTAGTAGGTTCCGGTGGTTGGAGCGATGAAGCTCGAGCCCGTCGCCCCGGGAATGGGGTTTTGGTTTGCGTCGAGCCACTGCACGGTCCAGCGCGGGTTGAGTGCCGTTTGGGGGCAGTAGAGTGAATCGCCGTTCCAGTCGTGGATCGTGGGTGCCGGTGGAGCCGCCACCACATGGAAGCTGTCGACGCGCTCCACAAGGCAGAGTCCGTTGCTGTAGCGGTAGGTCAGACCGTAGCTGCCCACGCCGAGGTTGGCGGGGTTGATGCTGGTGGTGCTGCTACCGCCCAGCAGGTAGGTTCCGCCCGAAGGGTAGCCGCCGCCGGGGTTCACTGCAGGGTCGCTGACGCAAAGCACGTCGGTGCTAAAGTTCAAGAACACGTTCGGAGCCGGCGCGAGCTGGATGCTCGCCGTGGAGGTTCCGGTGCAGCCCGCCGAGTTGGTGAAGGCGTAGGTTACCTCGTAGGTTCCGGGGCCGAGGCCCGTAGGGTCAAAGTTGGTGCCGACCACTCCGGTTCCGGACCACACACCTCCTGCTGGCGTACCCACGAGAGCTATGGGAGCGCTTCCCACGCATTCGGCGGCGTAGCTGCCCGCGTTCGCCACCGGAAGCGGAAGCACCGTTACCGTGATGCCCGCCGAGGTCACTTTTGCCAGGCTCGGACACTCTTCAGCGCTGTAGAGTTCGCAGCGCACGACGTCGCCGTTTTGCAAGCTGCTGACTGTGAAGGTGCTGCTGTTGAATCCGCGCGGAACCCCATTGACCGTCCACTGGTAGCGCGGCGTGGCGCCTCCGTTGACTGCCGTAGCGACAAAGGTGGCGGGGCTGTTGGCGCAGACGCTTCCCGTTTGGTTGGCAATGCTGACCGAGGGAACGACCGCCGCCGCGATTGCGACGGTTTTGCTGAGCGAAGAGGTTCCGGCGGCGGTGGTTACCGTGAGCGTTGCCGTTTTGAGTCCCGGGGTGGCGTAGGACACCGTGGGGTTCGCTGCGGTGCTGCTGGCCGGAGCTCCTCCGGGGAAGCTCCACGTGTAGGTTGCTCCGAGGGCTCCGGGTCCGCTGAAGCTACCCGGGGCCGGCAAGCCGGCCGCATAAAACTGCACGGGTTTGGTGACGCAGGCGCTGTCGGTAGAAATGAAGTCTGCGACGGGCGCGGGGGCGGCCGCCGGGATCACCCTGAAGCGGTCGAGGTACAGGTGGTTGCCGCCCACGTGGCGCGCTTCAAACTTGAAGCGCGCGGCGCCAGCCAGCGCCCCGAGGAACACGCTGTCGCGCCGCCAGTCGGCGGCGACCGACGGAACAAACGCGCTGGCTTGCGCCGGCCCGGTCGCCCAATTCTGGGATCCGGACTCAAACCGCGTGGCCAAAAGCTGCCAGGTGGACGAACCGCACTGCTGCACGAACACGCGCAGCGTGTCGCTCGCGCCGGTGGTGCTGGTCAGTCGGTAGGCGGCGTCAAAGGTCAGTGAGGCTCCGGCCGTCACGTTGTAGACGGGCGATACCAAGGCGTCGCTGCGGCCTGCGGCTGCAGCTCCCATATCAAAATGCGGCATGCGCATTGAGGATCCGTCGCCGTCGCTCCCTGCGGTCGCGAAGGCCTCCCACGTCGCGTCGCGGTGGGGATTTTCGACCGACCAGCGACCAGCAAGCGACGAACTAAACCCGTCTCCGGCGGGGATGGGGAATCCGCCCACGGCCACCGATTGAACGGCTACGGCGGTGTCGCGTCCGTAGGCATTCTGGGCCACGAGCTGCACGCTGTAGAGGCCGGGCGTCGTGACGACAAGGCTTGGATTGGCAGTGGTGGCGCCGACCAAAGTTGCTCCGGATGAAGGAATCACGGACCACGACCACGAGGTCACGAGGCCCGACGAGGCGTCGGCCAACTGAATGGTGTCGCCAGCGGCGCAGACCGACGAGGGCGAAACCGCAATACCCGCCGTCGGACGCTGCAAGAGGTCGCTCGCAAACGGAGACTGCCACACGCCGCGACCGTAGGTTCCGATGCGAACGATGCGCGGTTGCGTTAAAATTTCGATGTCGTTCACGATTACGTTCGGCAGGCCGGCGTTGAACGGAACCCAGTCGCCCAAAAGGTTGTCGCGCACAAACATTCCGAGGTCGGTGCCCACGTAGCGCAGGTTGTTGCTGCCCGGCTCAAAGGCCACGGCGTTGGCCGGAATGTTCGGAAGCGATCCGCTGATGTTGCTGTATGAAACCCCACCGTTGTAGGATTCGAACACCTTTTGGCCCGCCACATACCCGCTGCGGCTCACAATGATGTGAAGGGGGTCGAGCGGATCCACCGCGATGCCCGTGATCACGTGGCTGCCCGCGCCGCCGCTGTGCTGGGTAAAGGTTGCGCCACCGTCCATAGACCTGAAGAGGTACTGGTTGATGCCCGCATACACCACATCAGGATTGCTGGGCGACTCGGCGAGCACGTCGATGTTGTCGGTTCCGAGTAGGTTGGACGAGGTAGTGGCCGCGAAGCTCACTCCGGCGTTGGTTGACTTCCAAACCCTTGTGAATCCGGCGTACAGCACGTTACCGTTGTGGCGGCTCACTAAGAAGGGGGTAACCCAGTTTCCGCCACCCGCGGGAGGCAAATTAAACGGCGCATTAAAGTTGTTCCCGCCATTGTTGGACTTCGTGAAGTCGCCGTAGTAAATCGACGCGTACATCACCAACTCGTTCGCAGGGTCCATGCCGCAGTCCATGCCGTCGCCCCCCCGCACCCGAGCCCAGTTGTTCTTTTTGAGATGGGTTCCGTTGTCTTGAGCACCTGCCATCGTCCAGGTGGGGTTTGCCGGGGTCGTGGCAATCTTGTAGTACTGAGTCACCGACAGTCCGTTGTTATTTGACAGCCAACTATTGGCCAATCCGCCATTGGGTGAAACGTACATCCCTCCGTCGTTTCCGGCCCAAATCTCATTGGTTCCGGGGCGGAACTCTAGCCAGTGCTGGTCTGCATGCACAAAACTGGATCCGCCGCCGCCGTACCAGTGACCGCTCAATGCAAAGTTGGCACCCCCGTTGTTGGAGCGCCACACATTAACACCGCCAATGAGAAGTTCGTCTTTGTTGATCGGCGAAACTGCAATGGCCAAGTCGTACCACGCCTGACCGCCACTGCCGCTTCCGGTAGTCGACCAATCCAAAAGGTTGGGGGTTGATCCGTGCATCTGCGACCACGTCACACCCTTGTTGGTTGAGCGGTAGACCCCGTAGAGGCCATTGTTGTTGGCGCCAAACAAAGCATAGACATAGTTGGTATCTGCCGCAGTAGTCGCCACCTCGCAGCGGGCGGGTCCATTCGCGGGCAGTCCAGAGCCACCCGTGATCATCGTCCACGTTTGGCCGAAGTTTCGCGAAAACCATACTTTACCGTTGCTGTCCGTTCCTGCATACAGCAGGTGCGGGGCTCCGGGTACAGATTTTAAAGATTGAAAACTGCCGCCCTGCGTGATGGTCCACGAGGCCCCGCCGTTGGTGGTTCGGTAGATTCCGGCCCGCGAACTAACTACAAGCGTTTGCGTCTGGGTCGGGTGAATGACCATACCCGTGAGTCGCGCGTAGTTGGTCAGCTGCAGCGTCAGTCCAGTGGAATTCCAGGTCGTTCCGCCGTCGGTGGACTTCAGGACGCCGATGCTGTAGGTGTCGCCAGCATCCCGGTCGCCCGTGGCGATGTACATGGTATCTGGGTGAAGGGGATCAATCGCGATGCCGCTCACTCCTAAGTTGGGCAAGAGGTCGGTATTGGTGCTCCACGTCGTGCCGTTGTCAGTGGACTTCCACAGTCCACCAGCGGGAGCGCCGACAAAAATGACGTTGGGTTCAGTCGGGTGGAACGCAATTACATTGATTCGTCCAATTCCTTCGATCGGATTTCCGTTGAACGGACCTTCAGGGGTCCATTGGCCGAGGCCACTCGCGCCAGTGCTCGTGCTTCCCCAGGTCTGCTGCACCTGCTGCATGCCTTCAAACAGTGCTGTAGGACTCGGACGCTGCCCCGTGGGGTACACCCGTGGATCCATAAATGCTTCCCAGCGCTTAAACTGCTTCCAACCCTTGCCTTTTTCTAGGGCCTTGCCCTCAAATTCGGAATCAAATTCGCGTACGACGTCGTAGACGTTGGTACTGGGGTCGTTCCAGAGGCGGAGCCATTCCGGTTGCTGGGCAAGGGCTGCGGCTGATGCCGCGAGCAAAACTGCAGAAAGTAGGTTGCGCATAGTGGGTAAAAATACAGCCCAAGCCCAAGCTAAATGTTTAAACGATTAAAACTCGGGCATAAAATGGTTTCGCTCCGTGCGGAACTAGGCCTCTTGGCTCACCTCGCGCAACCGGCGGCGGTACACTTCAAAAAGTTTGGCCTTCGAAAGAAATCCCACCCATTGGCCACGGTCAACGACCGGAACGTACCACTGGTCCATGCGTTCGACGCGCTTGACAGCGTCTTCCATGCTGGAATTCAGGTCAACTTGGTACGAAATTCCGCTCATGGCATCGCGAACGGCGGCCGGGGGCTGGCTGAGTCGCTGCGCACGTCGCACGTCGTCCCAAGTCAGTGTGCCCAGTAGCCGGCCTTCGTCGACCACGGCGAGCATGTTTTTGTGCTCCGCCATGAGCTGCTGCACAGCCTCGTCAAAGCTGAGGTTGGGGTCCACGGCAGAAATTCCGCGTTCCAGCACGTCGTCCCACTGAATGAGGCCCAGTACTGCTTTGTCGCGGTCAGTGGTCCAGAGTCCGCCTGCGGCAGCCAGCGGAGCGGTGTATATCGAGTGCGGACTGATCGAGCGCGACACAAAAAAACTCACGGCAGAAACGAGCATCAGCGGCAGAATGAGTGGGTAGCCCCCGCTGATTTCGGTGATCATGAACATGCCGGTGAGGGGTGCGTGCATCACGCCGGCCATGAGTCCGGCCATGGCCACCAGTACGAAGTGAACCGACGGAACGTCCATGCCCAACTGCCCCAAGAGCAGCACGTAGGCAAGGCCTATGATGGCGCCCATGAAGAGGGTGGGGGCAAACATTCCGCCCACGCCGCCCGCGTGGATGGTGAGGCCGGCGGCAATGGACTTCATCAGGGCCAACCCGAGCAGCAGGACGATGACGATCCACGCGCTGTGGTTTTGCCACGGAATAAAGCTTTGGTCGAGAAGCGCCGCCACGTCGCCCTGCAGCGCGGCCGTGATGCTGGCGAATCCTTCGCCGTAAAGGGGCGGAATCAAGAAAATGGCTCCGCCGAGCAAGAGTCCGCCAGAAATGGCGCGAAACCAGGGGCGCTTGACGTTTTCGAGCAGCGACGACGACCAGAGGTGGGCGCGCTTGACGTAGACCGAAAAAAGGGCTGTAACCACGCCCAATCCAATGTACTGGGGAATGAACTGGGGCTCGAACTCGCCGATGCCGCTGACGGTGAACAGGGTGGTTCCGTCGCTGAGCAGCAGCCCGGTGAGCGAGCCGGTGGCTGAAGCCAGTAGTAAGGGTACGAGGGCGCCTAGCGTGAGGTCGAGGCTGAACACTTCAAGGGTAAAGACCAGAGCGGCAATGGGGGTTCCAAAGATGCTGCCGAGCGCGCCGGCGGTGGCGCACGAAATCAGCAAGATGCGTTGCTTGAATCCGAGGCGCAGCCAGCGCGCGAGGTTTGACCCGATGGCCGCTCCGGTTCCGACGGTGGGACCCTCAAGGCCCACCGAACCGCCGAATCCGACGGTGAACGCCGAGCCCACAAAGCTGGTGTACATGGCCGACCGCGGAATGATTCCGCCGTCCTTGGCAATCGAAGTCAGTGCCATCGGAATGCCCTCGCGCATGCGCCATTTCAGGCTGCGGCGCAGGACCATGACGATGCTGATTCCGACCAGCGGAAAGAGAAAGTACGCGACCTGGTAAATGTCGCTAAGTCGCTGAGCAACAATAAGCTCGCGCACGGCGTGGGCAGCATTCTTGAGAACGACCGCAACAAGCCCTGATACAAGCCCCGTCACTACAGCTACCAGCACCAAAAAGGTACTCGTGTCCAAGTTTTGAGCCCGCCAAATCAGGAAGCGGCGAAGGAGTCGTTCGAGTGCTTCCCGGGCTTGCTTCATGCCTTGGGTGTCGTTCGAAGCAGCAGGTTGAGTTCCGCCATCTGCGCTTCGGCGATGGGCGAGGGGGCGTCGATCATGACGTCGCGGCCCGCATTGTTCTTGGGGAAGGCGATGTAGTCGCGAATGACTTCGTCGCCGCCCATCAGGGCAACAAGGCGGTCAAAACCAAAGGCGATTCCGCCGTGGGGCGGCGCGCCGTACTCGAATGCGTTCATCAAAAATCCGAACTGAGCCTGCGCCTCTTCGGGGCTGAACCCAAGCAGCTCAAACATGCGGGCCTGCAGGGCGCGGTCGTGGATGCGAATCGAGCCGCCGCCGATCTCGTTGCCGTTCAGCACGATGTCGTAGGCGTTGGCGCGCACGGCTCCGGGGTCGGTGTCGAGCAGCGGAATGTCCTCGGGCTTGGGACTCGTGAAGGGGTGGTGCATCGCGAACCAGCGGCCGGATTCTTCGTCCCACTCGAGCAGCGGAAAATCCACCACCCAAAGCGGCGCAAACTCAAAGGGCTTGCGCAGGCCGAGTTCCTGGCCGAGGTACAGGCGGAGCTCGCTCAGGGCTTTGCGGGTTTTGTTCGCTCCGCCGGCCAGCACGAGCACGAGGTCTCCGGGCTCGGCGCCAAAGGCTTCGGCCCAGCCGCGCAGGGCGGTCTCGTCAAAAAACTTATTGACCGACGAGGTAGGAACCCCGTTCTCGTCGACGCGCATCCAAATCAGGCCACTCATGCCGAGCTGCGGGCGCTTCACGTAGTCGGTTAGGGCGTCGAGCTGCTTGCGGGTGTAGGATCCGCAGCCTTTGGCGTTGATGCCCACGACGAGCTCGGCTTGGTCGAATACGGGGAATCCTTGGTTCTTGACGCGGTCGGTGAGCTCGACGAACTCCATACCAAACCGGATGTCGGGCTTGTCGTTGCCGTAGCGGCGCATCGCCTCGGCGTAGGTCATGCGCGGAACCTCGTTTAGTTCAATGCCGTGCACGTCATGCAGCACGTGGCGCACGAGGCCCTCAAACGTGTTCAAGATGTCTTCTTGCTCGACAAAGGCCATTTCGCAGTCAATCTGCGTGAATTCGGGCTGGCGGTCGGCGCGCAAGTCTTCGTCGCGGAAGCAGCGCACCACTTGGTAGTAGCGGTCCATTCCGGCCACCATGAGGAGCTGCTTAAACGTTTGCGGCGACTGCGGAAGCGCGTAAAACTGGTTTTGGTTCAAGCGCGAGGGCACCACGAAGTCGCGGGCACCTTCGGGAGTCGACTTGATCAAAAATGGGGTTTCGACGTCGACAAAGCCCAGGTTGTCGAGGTAGCCGCGCACCGATCGATTGATACGGTGGCGCAAGAGCAGGTTGTTGCGCACCGGGGCCCGACGGATGTCCAAGTAGCGGTACTTCATGCGCAGCTCCTCGCCGCCGTCGGTCTCGTCTTCGATGGTGAACGGGGGCGTCGCGGCCGCGTTGAGCACCGTGAGTTGCGTCACCTTGATTTCGACGTCGCCGGTGGCGAGGTTGGGGTTCTTGTTCTCGCGCTCGACCACGGTTCCGACGGCCTGCACCACAAATTCGCGCTGCAGCTTCCGCGCCTCAGCGACGCGGTCGGCGTCCACCAAGTCATTGAAGCTCAGCTGGGTGATGCCGTATCGGTCGCGCAAATCGACAAACGACATTCCGCCAAAGTCGCGGCGGCGCTGCACCCATCCAGAGAGGGTTACGGTTTGACCAACGTGGTCCAGGCGGAGCTCGCCGCAAGTATGGCTTCGGAACATGGCCGCAAAGGTAACGCGCCGCCCGGAGCCGGGCCGTATTTTTACACCATGCCGCTAGCCCTTCCCACGCCCGAAGACGACGTGCGCTTCATGCGCCTTGCCATCCAAGAAGCCATCAAGGCGATGGATCAAGATGAGGTTCCGGTCGGAGCCGTGGTTGTCTGGCAGAACCGCGTAATTGCCCGCGGCCACAACCTGACCGAGCGCCTGCACGACGTCACGGCCCATGCCGAAATGCAGGCCATCACGGCCGCGTCCCACGAGCTGGCGGCCAAGTACCTGCCCGACTGCACGCTCTACGTCACCCTCGAGCCCTGCACGATGTGCTCCGGAGCCCTGTTTTGGAGCCAAATCGGCCGCGTCGTCTACGGGGCGAGCGACGAGAAGCGCGGGTTTCGCACCATGGGCGGCCAGCTGCACCCCAAAACCCAGGTCACGACCGGAATCGAAGCCGAGCTCTGCGGCGACCTGCTCACCGAATTCTTTCGAGCCAAACGCAAAAAATGAAGCTGTACACCATCGAAACGGGCTTTTTTAAGCTCGACGGAGGCGCCATGTTCGGCGTCGTCCCCAAGTCCCTCTGGGAGCGCACCAATCCCGCCGACGACCGCAACCTCTGCACCTGGGCCATGCGCTGCCTGCTCGTCGAGGACGGCGACCGCCTCACCCTGATCGACACCGGAATTGGCGCCAAGCAAGACGAAAAATTCTTCAGCCACTACCACCTGCACGGCGACGCGACGCTTGACCGCAGCCTTGCGGCGCATGGGTTTCACCGCGACGACATTACCGACGTGTTTTTGACGCATTTGCACTTTGACCACGTGGGCGGAGCCGTGGCGCGCCACGGCGACCAACTTCGCCCGGCCTTTGCGAACGCCCGCTACTGGACCCACAGCCGCCACTGGGAATGGGCCACCAACCCGAATCCGCGCGAAAAGGCCAGCTTCTTGCGCGAAAACATCATGCCCCTTCAGGAATCCGGCCAGTTGAACTTCATCGAGGGCGATTCCGCCCGAATCACCACGCCGCTCGGATTCGACGCCTTTGTCGTCAACGGCCACACTGACGCTCAGATGTGCCCCATCCTCGACCACGCCGGCCAAACCCTGGTCTACATGGCCGACCTGCTGCCCTCGACGGGCCACATTCCGCTGCCCTACGTGATGGGCTACGACACCCGGCCCCTGCTGACCCTCGACGAGAAGGCGCGCATCCTGAACGAGGCGGCAGACCACCACTACCTGCTCTACCTCGAGCACGACCCGCTTAACGAAGTCGCCATCCTGACGCAGACCGAGAAGGGTCCGCGCCTGGCTGACGTGCAAAAACTGTAATTTTCTGGTACGATGAACAAATTATTCCTCTTTGCGGCCGCGGCTCTGACCCTTGTGGCGTCCGCCCAAACTGCGCCCCAAACTCCCTATTGGCAGCAGGCCGTGCGTTACCAAATTGACGTCGACCTCGACCACAACCAGCACCGGCTTGAGGGCAAATTGCGCCTGGAATACACCAACCACAGCCCCGACGCCCTTGACGAAATCTTCATGCACCTCTACTGGAACGCCTTTCAGCCCGGAAGCATGATGAGCAACATGGCCAACATTCCGACCCAATTCAAGGACAAGGCCATCGGCGGCAAGATTGAAGCGCTCAAACCCCACGAGGAGGGCGAGCAAATCGTGCGCGCCGTCACGCACAACGGGCGCGAAATCGCGTTTGACGTGCAGCACACCATCCTCCACGCCCGCTTGAACGAGCCGATTGCGCCCGGAGCCACCCACGTTTTTGAACTCGAATACACCACCCGGATTCCCGTCGTCATTGAGCGTGCCGGCCGCGACAACAAAGAGGGAATCGACTACAGCTTCACGCAGTGGTACCCCAAAATGTGCGTCTACGACCGCGACGGCTGGCACCCCGACCTGTATGTGGCCCGCGAATTCTATGGCGACTTCGGCCGTTTTGAGGTCAACGTCACCGCCGACGCCGGCTTTGTGCTGGGCGGAACGGGCGTGCTGCAAAACCCCGACGAAATTGGCCACGGCTACAGCGACAAACCGGTCAAGCACAAGAAAAAATCCCGCATCACCTGGCGCTTTGCGGCCGACAACGTCCACGACTTCGCTTGGACCGCCGACCGCGACTACCAGCACCAGCGCTTTACCCATCCGAGCGGAACCGAAATCCACTACTTCTACCTGCCCGACGCCAAGTCCCGCATGAT
>JAURGG010000041.1 GCA_030833905.1 Schleiferiaceae bacterium | reverse complement strand
GCACTGCTGCCGAAGTGGTGGGCGAGCAGCCTGTGGTTACCGATGTATTTCGCGGTGGGTTTGGCGGAGCCTACGGTCTCTCGGTCAATGCGCACGTAAAGCCGTTTCGACTTGGTTTTGACGCCGCGCAAAGCAACTTTAGCTACCGTCAGGGCGCAGACCGCGACAATCTTATGCGCACCCAAAGCCACTACTTTATGCTTCGCGGACGCCTTGGTTTTGCTACACAAATGAACGACGAGACGACGCTCGAGGTGTGGGTTCCGCTTGCCTACCGCTTTCTAGAGTCCGTGGACCGCGATGGAGCGAGCGGAAACGTGGCACAGCGCATCACTTCTGCCGGTATTGAAATTGGTTCATCGATCAAGCTCAGCGAACATTGGGGTTGGTTTGGCCTAGTGGGCCTCGACAATGCCTTCGGAGAGTTTGAGGCAACTCCGACTACGGCTTACCGAGAGTATCCTCTGTGGGTCACCCTCTCGACTGGAGTGCGCTACGCGCTCTGATCGAGCACGGCGACAGCCTTTTCAAGAGCCATTCCGCGCGAGCCTTTGACCCAAATCTGAGCAGCAGCGGGTGGATTTGACGTCCATTGTGCGCAGAGTTCTTCAGTCGTATTAAGGGACAGAAAGGGGTGCTTTGTGGCCGCAAAAAGCGGTCCCACGAGTACTGCGTTCGTAATCCCGAGTTCGGTCATAATGTCAACCATGCTCTGGTGTGCTTCGGCTGCGTAGTCGCCCAATTCAAATAGATCCCCTGCAACGTAGATAGTGCTGTCCGGGTTGAGTCGTTGGGCGGCATTTCGAATGCTGGCTTCCATGCTGCTCGGATTGGCATTGTAGGCATCCATAAACACGCGGTACGCACCGATCGTGCGCCATTCTCCGCGATTGTTTTGAGGTACATAGGCTTCGATTCCACGGGCAATTGCGGAATCGCTCAATCCAAAGTGGGTACCGAGCGCTACCGCAGCACTGAGTGCCCTGTTCTGAAAGTCGCCAATAAGATGGCTCTTCGCGGTGGTTTCGCGCCATGTGATAGCCATTCGTCCCTCTTCGTCGGCAGTGTAGGTGTCACCAGAGCCAAATACGATTCGTGGCTCGCAACTTTCAGCCAATTGTCTGTCGTCGCCGAAGTATACCATGGCCGTTCCCTGCGAAGCATTGAGGTAGCGGTAGAGCTCTGATTTGCCCCGAACGACTCCTTCAGGCCCGCCAAATCCTTCGAGGTGGGCTAGGCCAAAGTTGGTCACATACCCAATATTGGGTTCGGCAATCGAAGCTAGTTCGGCGATTTCACCTTGGTGGTTGGCGCCCATTTCGATTACCGCAACTTCGTGCTCGGGTAAAAGCTTCAAGAGGGTGAGCGGTACGCCGATGTGGTTGTTCAGGTTGCCGTGGGTGGCGAGCACGTTGAATTGCTGGCTAAGCACGTGCGCAAACAGCTCTTTGGCAGTGGTCTTTCCGTTACTTCCGGTTAATCCAACAACAGTTTTGCCCCAAGCCCTACGGTGGGTGCGAGCGAGGTCCTGTAGGGCTTTGAGCACATCCGGAACAAGAACGACCCGAGGATCACTTTGATTTAGCCCTTCTACGAGTTCGTCCACGACTACTGTGGACGCACCGAGCTCAAGAGCTTTGGGGGCGAACAAGTTGCCATTAAAGTTGTCTCCTCGGAGCGCAAAAAAAATCTGCCCCGAAGCCAGTGAACGGCTGTCGGAGCAGACTCCTACGCGCGCATCGAAGCGCGCATAAAGTTGGTCCATGGCTACTACGGACGGTAGCGTACGAACTTGTCTTGCTTGGGCTTCGGTGAAGACTTGGTGCGCTTGCTGTCTTCGTTTTGGAAGCCTACGCGATCCATTGCACAACGGAACCCGATGTAGTCTGTGGCTTGGTCTTGCTCAAGGAAGCGGCGACTGCCCGGAGAAAGCCAGTAGGCACGATCGCGCCATGAGCCGCCTTTGTACACGCGGGTGGTGTTTCCGATCAACGTAGACTCACCGTAGAGGTACATCTGGTTGCCCATTTCTTCTTCGCCACCGTTGCCGAAGTTGAGTGACGATTCAACGTCACCGTCCATAAAGTCGCGGTAGTCGGACTTCTGGTAGTTGCGGCGCTTGAGGTTCTCTTCAACGGTCACAGAGCGCTGAGGGAGCTGTCCTGGAAGGCGCACAAGCACGCTATCGCCATTTTCGCGCACCTCATACTGGGGCTCGGTAAGCACAGCGAGTTCTCCTAGTCCTTCGTAGTTATCGTCAAATGACTTGAATTCATTTCCACGGAACGGGCGGTGGTCGTCCATGTCCTGTGCAGAAAGGGGACGGTAGACGTCGAGGACCCATTCAGCAACGTTGCCCGCCATGTCGTACAAGCCAAAGTCATTCGGGGGATAGAACTTCACCTGCATGGTGATGTTAGCTTGGTCGTTGAGGTAGCCACCTACGCCCATGTTGTCACCTGCGCCGCGCTTGTAGTTGGCCAGCATATCACCTTGAACTTTCTTGTCGCGGTTGCGCATCGAAGAGCCATTCCATGTGTACTTGTTGCGGTCAATTTGACGGTTGTACACACGCTGGCCGATTTCGGCGTACGCGGCGTATTCCCATTCTGCCTCTGTCGGGAGGCGGTACTTCGGAAGGAGGATGCCATCTTCAATGCGGGCAGGGCGTCCTTCTTTACCATAGACTTGGGCGGGGCTCAAGTCCTTGAGGCCGCGACGGTTTTGCTGGGTGTATTCACCTTGCTTGTAGAGGTAGACTTCGCTGTTGAAGTTTTGGTCGTCAGCCTGAGTGTTCATCACATTCAAGACGCCCTTGTCGATGAGGATTTGCTCATTGACGCGGTCGGTGCGCCACTGGCAGTAGCGCATAGATTGTTCCCAATTAACACCAACCACGGGGTAGAAGTTGTAGGCTGGGTGGCGCAAGTAGTTCTCTACGTACATGTCGTTCAAGCCGAGCTTGTCGCGCCATACCAATGTATCAGGAAGTGCAGATTGGTAAATCTGGGGGTAGTAGTCGTAGTCGTACACACGGCGAAGCCAGTAGAGGTATTCGCGGTAGTCGGCGTTGGTGACTTCGTTCTCGTCGAGGTAGAATGACGCAACGGTGACGCGGCGGGGTTGGTTGTTCCAATCCTTGATTACATCCTCTTCAACGCGACCCATGATGAAGCTACCGCCCTCAACGAACACGAGGCCGGGGCCTGTTTCTTGGCCTTTGTACTTAAGGTTGATTTGAAATCCGCCGTTTTTGCGGTCGTTGAGCGCCATGCCCGTCGTGTTTGAAGCCGTTTTGGCACAGCTCGTGGCCAAAAGGATCAGCGCGCCAAAGGCGATCGAAGTAGATAAAAGTGAACGCTTCATAGTGAGAAGGTTAGAATTTTGGACACTTAACCTCGCTGTAGCGCGTACGACGGCTACGGCAAGGGAACTGGTACGATAGAGAGACTTCATGGGCACCACCTAACGCGTTGCCCAACGCAGAAATTGTGTAGTCGTACGAATACCCGAACTTCCAGGGTACATCGTTTGGAGCGATACCGATGATGGCAATGAGTGCGTCAGGGTTGGTGCTTACCACGCCCAATGCTTGACGGTATCCAAGGCCACCCGTGAGTACGCCGCGGTTAAAGGACATCCCCAAAGTCATGTGGTGTGCACCTCCTTGAGTTTGGTACACCACGTTGGGAATAAGAAGGTTGTCGAGCTCGTTGTAGAGGCGCTTGCGACCCAATGGAATGGTTGCGCCGGCTTGTGCGGTCACCTTGATGGGAAGGGTAGAAGTGCTCAGAAACGCCTCGTTGGGTTGGGTTACGTGGTGTGCAGAAGCTCCGATGTAGAAATTCTCGGTAAATCCGAGCATGCCAAAGCTGAGGTCGAACTGCTGAACCGTGGTTTCGTCGGGACGAATCTCGTTGGTTGGTTTCACAAACCCAAAGAATGGGTCGATCATGTCGGGGAACGTCAGATTGTTCCAGTTCAGTGATCGCTGGCGAAAGGTGGCTTGGGCTCCAAAAAGAAGCATAAAGTCGCGGTTGACCTTGAGGTGGTAGGAGTAAATTCCTGACGCTTCCGTCAGCGAGAGGTCGCCGTTCGCGGCTTCATCCTGCATAATGAGTACGCCGATTCCGCCGTTTAGACCGTCAACGTACTGGTCGTAGGACGCCGAAAACGTCTGGTAAACGCCCAGTGATGGGTACTGATTTCGGTAGTTTGTAGTGACGCGAGGACACTGCTTAACTCCTGCAAATGCGGGGTTTAGGTAGAGCGGATTCGCGTAGTACTGCGTAAAATGCGGGTCTTGCGCTTGGGCGGACCAAGCGTGTGTCAGCAATAGTGCGACCGCAATCAGGCGTCGTAGGGCCATGGAATAAGGCATCATTTGAAGCCACAATTATACGATTTTCCGAGCGTTTGTAAACGATATGTCCGAAAACCGCGTTGGACTTTACGAACTTTGAACGCAGAATGCAGCACTTTCGTACCCAAATACTCGGATTTTTCTACCTGATGGCGCTTGCCGTATCGGGGCTTTGGGCGCAGTCTTGGCCGACGGAATCGGTGCTTCGCAAGGGCTTGTGGGCTGAAGTTCGTGTGCCCGAAGACGGTGTGTACCGATTAATGGGGTCAGATTTTCAGCAATTGGGATTAGGTCCACTGCCCGTTCCCTCGAGTTCGGTAGGGATTTGGGGTCGGAACGCAGGCGTGCTTTCTGAAGTAAATGCCACTCAAGGTGAGGCGCGTGACCTGAGCGCATTGCCCATCCGAATTGAAGACGGGGGCGACGGAATGATTCACGCGGACGATGCAGTCTACTTTTTGGGCCAGGCTCCGCATGTGTGGAACTACGATGCAAGTATGCAGCGCTGGATCCGCACGACCCATCCGTATTCGGACCAGCAGGTGTACTTCATAACTACTACTGAGGGCGGAACCCCCATGCCGACCTACGGACCCACCGTTGCCGCACCGCAGCCCACCGACCGCTACACGCATGTAGCGTGGCACGAGCTCGACTTAGTGAACCTTGTCGGAAGCGGCCGAATGTGGATGGGCGAAAGTTTTGACTACACGCTTTCGCGAACTGTTGACCTCGGACTCGGGCGGTTGGACGCCCAATCCACCGCGCGATTTACGCTTTCGGCTGCGGGTCGAACCACGGTCTTTGGGCCCAAGTTAGAGTTGCGCACCGGCCAAGGATTTGTGGGTGCACTGAGTTTTCAAACAGTTTCCGGGGTAAGTGGAGATACGTACGCACGCTGGACAAGCCAAGCATGGAACCAAGTAGGAAGCGCCACCCCTTGGGGATCAGTGAACCTCACGTTAGAACGCAGCGCAAACCCGTCCGCTTCGGCGTGGCTCGACGCGGTATCGGTGTTCGCCGACGCGCCAATGGTTTACCAAGGCGGCATGCGGAGTTTTCGGTTTGAACCCAGCACCACGGGCAGGTCGTTACCATTGCCTCCGGCTGGCACACGTGTGTGGCGCACGGGTGTTCAAAATCAGTCCCTTGAGGTGTCTGAAGTAGCAGCTGCAGCACAACCGTTGCTCGAGCCTGGAGTGGGACACACCCTGTGGTACTTTACCCCACAGTCTGCACTGACGCCCCAATTGGGTGCGCTGGTTCCGAACCAAAACCTTCACAGTTTGACCGCAGTGGACTATGTGATCTACAGCCCTGCGGAATTTATTCCTGCTGCAGAGCGCCTGGCTGACAAGCACCGCGCCGAGGGACTTCGCGTTGAAGTCGTTGACGTAGCTCAAGTCTACCGTGAATTCTCGGGGGGAGCTCAAGACATCATGGGGCTTCGAAACCTGCTTCGCATGCTCTGGACCCGCGGCTCTGATTCTGCCAATTTGAAGTATGTATTGCTCTTTGGAGATGCTTCGTACGACTACAAAGGCAAACTGAACCCCAATCAGAATTGGGTTCCGGCATACCAGTCGCCGTCCAGCATGGCCATCAAGACATCGTTTGTTTCTGATGACTTTTTCGGTTTTCTCGACGATGGCGAGGGCGGGTTTTTGGGACTGACCGACCTGGATTTAGGCATCGGTAGGCTACCTGTAAATTCTTTAGACGAGGCAGAGGGGGTGGTTCAAAAGCTCCTTCGCTATGCGGATCCTCGCGAGTCACTGGGTCCTTGGCGTCAAAAGTTGGATTTTGTGTCTGACGACGTCGATGTGGACTGGGAACAAATCCTCACCTTGATTTCAGACCGAATCGCAGCACGGGTCGATACTGTCTATCCGCAATTCAACGTAAACAAGCTCTATGCAGATGCCTACCTGCAGGTTTCGAGTGCAGGCAATCAGTCCTACCCCAAGCTTCGCGAGGACTTGCTTCGTTCAATTCAGGAAGGCAACTTGATTACCACCTACATGGGGCATGGCGGCGAAGTCAACTGGGCAAGTGAAGACATTTTGCAGCTTGAAGACTGCAAATCCTTTGCGAATGGGGCAAGGCTTCCGCTCTTCATTACCGTGACCTGCGAGTTTTCGCGCTACGATGACCCTTTGCGCACCTCTGCGGGCGAGCACCTGATTACGAATCCCGATGGCGGAGCCGTGGCAATGCTAACCACTACGCGCGCCGTGTTTGTGGGCGGCGCCACCTTGCTTACGGATTCCATTTTTAACAAAGTTCTCGAGCGCGAACAGGGACGTTTTAAAACCTTTGGCCAAATTATCCGTAGTGCGAAAAATTCGGTGCAAACAGGTGATAAGCTTCGGTTTACTCTACTTGGGGACCCGGCAATGCGCTTGAACGGTCCCGAACAGCAGATTTCGTTTGACTCCATCAGTGTCTTTCGCCCGAACACCCAAACCTGGGATCCCTCAGACAGCTTGCGCGCACTGGACTTGGTGCGAATCAGAGGGCGAATCACAGGTGAGTCCGGTGCCACGGACACCTCGTTTCACGGCAGCGTTCGCATTCAACTCTTTGACAAGAGTCAACTCAAGACGATGCTTGACAACGACAATGTAGGCTACCAAACCGCATACGCGTTTCGAAATCAGCGCGCCTACCAAGGCACTGTGGATGTCGAATCAGGAAGCTTTACCGCAGAATGGCGCATGCCTCTTGACTTAGTGCTGGATTGGGGTCGAGGTAAACTTTCGGCGTATGCGGCGACGGACCAGCGCGATGCGGCTGGAGCGACGCAACGCGTGTTCCTTGGAGATTTAGCCCCGGATGCCCCACGTGACGATGCGGGTCCGACGATACGCGTATATATGGACGACACCAGTTTTGCCTCGGGCGGAATCACGGGTCCAAATCCCCTTGGTCTTGTACGCTTGATGGATCCGAACGGAATCAATGCCTTGGGAACGGGAATTGGCCACGACCTCGTTGGCTTCTTGGACGAGGATTGGAGCGCGCCGCTCGTGATGAATGACCGATACCAAGCCGACCCGAATACTTACCAGCGCGGAACGGCGACGTGGCCGTTCCAAAATCTGTCTGACGGACCGCACCGATTTACGGTTCGGGCTTGGGACACCTACAATAATCCAAGCCAGTCGAGCGTTGAGTTTACCGTGGTTTCGCGCGCACAACTTCAACTGGGAGCCGTCCGGCTCTTTCCCAATCCGAGTCCCGGCACCGTTCACTGGCAGGTCGAGCACAATGCATCGGGAGATAGCCTAGCCGCGTACTGGTCCGTGAGCGACGGATCCGGTCGCGTGGTGTGGGCCCAGCAGTGGTCGGGTTTAGCAACGTCCTCTGTGCTCACGGCCCCAGATTGGTTCGGGACCGACCCGAGCGGCCGACCTTTGCCAAATGGATGGTACACTGCCCACGTCGTGGTCGTGCGTCCGAGCGACGGTCAGGTAGTGCGCGAAGCCGAACGATTAATCCTTTTGCGGCCCTAGGGCGCGCCTATATTTGCTCTTTACTATGAAGAATTCCGTTATCGTAGGCTTTAGCCTCTTCACGTTGGGTGGCGCCACTGCCGCTGCACAGACCTTTTACGACCGACTTGAGGAGCTCAACGTGGTGACCACCGCGATGCCCATGCTCAACATCGGGCCTGACGCGCGCTCTGGTGGAATGGCCAATGTAGGGGTCGGATTGAGTCCTGACGCGAACGCCATTTTTTGGAATCCCGCCAAACTTGCTTTTGTAGGCAAGGGCACAACCTACGGTGGCCTGTCCTACACTCCGTGGCTGCGCCGCTTGGTTCCGGATGTTGAATTGATGTTTGCGAACGTCGCTGCTGGCGTCGGCGAGCGGGGCGGAATCGGCGCCAGCTTGCGCTACTTTTCATTGGGCGAAATCACCTTCCGCAACGAGCAGGGAGAAGAGCAGGGTACCTACCGTCCCTACGAGATGTCGCTGGATGTAGCCTATGCGCTCCAGCTATCGGACCATTTTTCAGGCGGGGTGTCGCTTCGCTATGCCCTTTCAGACCTCGCCCAAGGCCAGGTTGTCGGAGGGCAGTTGACCAAAGTCGGGCAGACGGTGGCAACCGACGTCAGCATGTTCTACCAAGGTGACGAGTTCAGCATGCCCGACGGCCAGCGCGGCCAGTGGGTGGGGGGACTTACCGTTTCAAACATTGGTGCGAAAATTAAGTACAGCGAGAGCGGTGCGGCGGACTTTATTCCGACCAACCTACGCGGTGGAGCAGGATTTAACTGGACCCTTGATAAGTACAATCGCGTCAGCTTTCTCACCGACGTCAATAAACTACTGGTTCCGACTCAGCCCACGCGCGACCTCTTGGACGTTGACAACGACGGGGACCGCACCGAGATAATTGCTGGTAAAGACGATAATGTGGGCGCAATCGCCGGAATTATTCAGTCGTGGGACCCCTCGGCAAAGCCTGATGGATTTAGGGAATTGATGCGTGAATTCATGGTTAATGTGGGAACCGAGTACTGGTACAACGAGCAGTTTGCCGTGCGCGCGGGATACCAGCACGAGGACGTCACCAAGGGCAACCGCCGATTTTTTACCATGGGATTCGGCATCCGGTACAACCTGATTGGATTGGACTTTGCCTACCTCTTTCCCGCAGACCAAACGGTGCGTTCACCGCTTGAGAACACCATTCGCTTCAGTGCATTGGTGGATTTGAACCAAATCATGAAGTAAGGGGTTAGTGTAGAAAATACGGATTCGAGTTACGCATTCGGAACCTACTTTTGCACCGCGCATTCAGGCGCTGATTCACTATGGCAAAAAAGAAGCTCACCAAAGAGGTATACCTCAAGTGGTACGAAGACATGCTCTTCTGGCGCAAGTTTGAGGACATGACCTCAGCGCTCTACATCCAGCAGAAGATCCGCGGGTTTCTTCACTTATACAATGGTCAAGAGGCCGTTCTTGCTGGATCACTTTTGGCGATGGAGCAGGGAGACAAAATGATCACTGCGTACCGCAACCACGTTCAGCCCATCGGACTCGGTGTGGACCCCCGTAAAATCATGGCTGAGCTGCTCGGCAAGGTAACCGGTACCTCGCGCGGCAAGGGCGGATCGATGCACATGTTCTCTAAGGAGCACAACTTTTTTGGCGGCCACGGAATTGTAGGCGGTCAAATTCCGCTTGGAGCCGGCATGGCGTTCGCCGACAAGTACCTCGGTAAGAAGCACGTTACCCTGTGCTACATGGGCGATGGCGCTGTGCGCCAGGGTTCGCTGCACGAAACCTTTAACATGGCAATGCTTTGGAAGCTTCCGGTGGTATTCATCGTGGAGAACAACGGTTACGCGATGGGAACTTCAGTGGAGCGTACCGCAAACCACACCGACATCTACAAGTTGGGACTGGGATATGAAATGCCATGTGCACCAGTGGAAGGAATGGATCCAGCTGTCGTGTACGACGCAGTCTACGAGGCCGTAGAGCGCGCGCGCCGCGGCGAAGGCCCAAGCTTCCTCGAAATTCGCACCTACCGCTACAAGGGTCACTCAATGTCTGATGCCCAGCACTACCGTACAAAAGACGAGGTTGCGGACTACCAAAAAATCGACCCCATCCTCACGGCAAAAGATGTCATCGTGAAAAAGAAGTGGGCTTCAGATTCCGAAATCCAAGCGATCGATGCACGTGTCAAAGAACTTGTTGCAGAGTGCGTTCAGTTTGCCGAGGAGTCTCCGTACCCATCTGCCGAAGAGCTTTGGCAGCACGTCTACGTGGATCAAGATTATCCGTTTATTACTGAATAAGTTATGGCCTTAGTTATTACAATGCCCCGCTTGAGCGACACGATGACCGAAGGAGTCGTTGCGAAGTGGCATGCCAAATTGGGCGACACCATCACTGAGGGCATGCTCCTCGCTGAAATCGAAACCGACAAGGCGACCATGGACTTCGAGGCCTTCCCTGGCCAAGAAGGCGTGCTTTTGCACATCGGGGTTCAAGAGGGTCAAACGGCGCCAGTTGATGCCATTTTGGCAATCTTGGGCGCGGCCGGCGAAGATGTTTCGGGGCTGCTTTCGGGCGGAACCGCGGCGGCTCCCGCCACCGCGGCTGCACCTGCGCCTTCGACTGAGGCGGCACCAGCACCTGCGGTTGTTGAGGCTACGGCTGTGACTCCGGCACCAGCGCCTGCTGCCGAGGTGGTTGCGTCAAGTGATGGTCGTGTAAAGGCTTCACCTTTAGCTCGCTCGCTCGCGAGCGACTTGGGTGTGAACCTAGCTGGAATTCAAGGAACGGGCGACGGAGGTCGCATCACGAAACGCGACGTTGAGCTCGCTGCAGCTTCACCTGCCACGGCCCCAGCTGCCGGTGCAGCACAGGCTGCTTTGAACTACCCGAGCTCGGGACATACCGATACTCCAGTATCGCAGATGCGCAAGACAATCGCCAAGCGTTTGGCCGAGTCCAAGTTTACGGCACCTCACTTTTACCTTACTGTAGCCGTGGACATGTCTGCGGCATCTGCAGCTCGGGCAGAAATCAATTCCGCCGGCGATGTAAAGATTTCGTTCAACGACCTCGTAGTGAAGTCGGCGGCCAAGGCGCTCAAGAAGCACCCTGGGGTTAACTCTGCATGGATGGGTGATTTTGTGCGCACCAACTACGACGTGCACATCGGTGTCGCCGTTGCGGTTGAAGACGGACTGCTGGTCCCGGTAGTTCGCCATGCCGACGCAAAAGGTCTCGCTGAAATTTCGTCAGAAGTCCGTTCGTTCGCACAAAAAGCAAAGGATAAGAAGCTCCAGCCCAGCGATTGGGCAGGCAACACCTTTACGATCTCGAATCTTGGAATGTTTGGCATTGAAGAATTCACGGCCATCATCAATCCGCCAGACGCAGCCATCTTGGCAGTGGGCGGAATCCAAGAGGTTCCAGTGGTGAAGAACGGCGCAGTTGTTCCAGGCCAGGTGATGAAAATGACCTTGAGTTGCGACCACCGCGTGATTGACGGTGCAACAGGAGCAGCGTTTTTGAATACGGTCAAGGGCTACCTCGAGCGGCCGTTGTCGCTGATACTATAAGATTTAAAAGGGCGGCGCGGCCGCCCTTTTTTAGCGACCATCATTAAGGTTAGAATGAATCTAAATACGCCCTCAAACCACAACCTCCTTTGTACCTTGGACCAATGAACTTGTCCGAACTCGGCGTGGGCCAAAAAGCCCTGATTTTGCAGGCCCCTGTGGAGCTACCGGTCAAGCTATTTGAAATGGGCTGCCTTCCGGGCGAAGAGGTGGAGCTCGTCTTTGCCGCTCCCTTTCGCGACCCTTTGTGCTTTCGCGTTCAAGGCACATTGGTGAGCATGCGCCGCGAACTTGCGGAACTGATTCCAATTACCGAGCCCCATGTCGGCTAAGCGCGCGCTGAGGGTAGCCCTCGTCGGGCGGCCGAATACCGGCAAGTCGTCGCTCTTCAATCGACTCACCGGCCTCAACCAAAAGGTGGGGAACTACCCGGGTGTCACGATGGAAAAGCACGTGGGCCTCGCCAAGATTGGCGCGGGTGCCCTAGCAGAGGTCATCGACCTCCCCGGGGTGTACAGCTTGCACCCTTCTTCGGACGACGAACGAGTGGTGATGCAGGCCCTTACCACGAATTCCGACGCTGAGCGTTCTGATGTGGTGGTGGGACTCGCCGACGGAACCAACCTCAAGACGTGCCTATTCGTATTCACTCAAGTTCTCGACCTCGGATTTCCTGCAGTTTTGGCCGTTACGATGGTCGATGAAATGGAGCGAAGGGGAGCCCAACTCGACATACCCGCGCTCGAATCGGCATTGGGCGTGAGAGTGGTCCCCGTCAACAGCCGTACAGGGTTTGGATTTGACCAGCTCCAAGAGGCCATCCTCGTCGCGAAGCCAAGCACCCAAGGCCCCTTCTTTCAGCCGGCTGGCGCCCACTTGCCGTGGCTTCAAAAAAAGCAGGAATGCATTGGTGCGGGCTTGACCTACCGCGCATGGCTCGATGGATTAAGTGATCCGGACTTCGCAGACAGTGTCCGGGCCTCGGGTCGAAGCCCTGAACGCGCCCGTGCCGACGAAGCTATCCAGCGCTACCGCTGGGTAAACCAATGGCTCCGCAAGGTGTACCACTACGATCCGGTGCGCGACCGCCGCGTAGCAGCTCGTTTTGACCGCATCGTCGTACATCCGATCTGGGGAAGCATCTTTCTCTTTGGGGTGCTGTTCGTCCTCTTTCAAGCGTTGTTTTATGGGGCGTCCGTACCTATGGATGCCATTGATGGCGGAATCGCTAACCTAGCCGAGTGGTTAAACGGGGTGCTCCCCAGCGGATTCTTGAACCATTTTATTACGAGTGGTCTGCTTCCGGGTATCGCAGGAGTTTTGATCTTTTTGCCTCAGATTGCCTTGCTCTTTTTCTCGATCGCACTGCTCGAAGAAACTGGCTACATGGCTCGTGTCGTATTTATTATGGATCGCTTTATGCGGCCCTTTGGCCTGAGCGGTAAGTCGGTGGTTCCCCTTGTGAGCGGAACCGCATGTGCCATTCCGGCCGTGATGAGTACCAGAAACATGGAATCGCCTCGTGAACGCTGGTTGGCTATCGCTGTAACACCTTTGATGACCTGTTCTGCTCGTTTGCCCGTGTACGCGCTTATCATTGGCCTCGTCGTACCCAATACGCCGTGGCTCGGAATCAGCCTTCAAGGACTGACCCTTTTTGGACTCTACGCGCTCGGATTTGCAGCGGCACTTGTGGGATCGGCCCTTCTGAACCGCATGGTTCCGCAGCAAAAATCCGCACACTTTCTCATGGAAATGCCGCCCTACCGAATGCCAATCGCACGTAACGTAGCCACGGCGGTCTGGACCCGATCGCGGTCGTTTGTGGTTGAGGCCGGTAAAATCATCGTCTCCATTAGTATTGTCCTATGGTTTTTGGCGAACAGTGGCCCCAAAGGGCTTCCCGACTTCAGTGCCACCTACGAACCAATGCCCATTGAAGAGAGCTACTTGGGTAGTATTGGCCGCGGGATTCAGCCCGTCCTCGCGCCGCTTGGCTACGACTGGAAGATTTCGGTGGCCATCGCGTCGTCGTTCGTGGCCCGTGAGGTCTTTGTCGGAACCATGGCCACCCTATATAGTGTAGACGGCGACGATATTGCGCCGGTTCGTGCTCGAATGGCCGATGAAATAAATCCTGATACCGGCAAGCCCTACTTCAATCTAGCGGTAGGCGTTTCGCTTTTAGTCTTTTGCGCTTTTGCGCTTCAGCGCAGGAGCACCCTTGCCGTAGTTGTTCGCGAAACCCGCAGTTGGCGCTTTGCCATCCTTCAGTTTACGGCCTATGCCGCGGTGGCCTACGCCGCCGCTTGGATCGCTTTTCGCCTGATTTCCTATCTTACCTTATAATATGTCAGCTGTAGTTCTTTGGACCATGTTTTGGTGGAGCGTCGCGGCAATCGTCAATCGTCTCATCCCCAAGCCGTCGTGCTCGGACTCATGTGGTTGTAGTTCAAAATCATGAAAAATATACTTGTCACAGGGGCTTCTCGCGGAATCGGGCGTGCCACGGCACTTGAATTA